>JBMNVL010000060.1:0-11478 GCA_050946775.1 Acutalibacteraceae bacterium | reverse complement strand
CCTTTGCCCGCGGCAGCTCCGGTTTGACCACCAAAGCCGCCGCCATATCGACCCCGACGGCCGCTTCCACCACGACGCGAACCAAAGCCACCACCAAAGCCACCGTCGCTTCCACGACGAAAGCGGCCGCGGCATCCGGCGCGGTCTTTCAATACCGCGCCGCCGCCAGAGGCGACGATTTCAACGCTCTGTACGATCCGCCGGACGACGCCGTCGTGATCACCGGCGTTGCCGCGGCAGCGTCCGACGGCGTATACGTGATCCCCGACAAGATCGACGGCAAAACGGTGATCGCGATCATGGGGCTGGCGTTTTGCGGCGACAGAGCCGGCGCGCGGGTCAAGGAAGTAGTCGTGCCGGCCGGCGTGCGTACCATTTGGGAAAACGCCTTTGGCAACTGCTATCAGATGAGCGACATTTATTTTTGCGGCAACGCGATTTATACCGATCCGAACGCCTTTGCCGATCCGTCACGCCGCGGCGCGACGCTGACGATCCATTGCTCCACCTCCTGCAGCGACCGCAATTTCCGCTATTATCGCAATTGCGCCGCCTATTACGACGCGCGCTACGAGGAATGGAACGGCTATGAATAAACAAACGCCTACAACACGCGAAAGCTATATCGAACAGATTTGGCAGACCTATCGTTTGGTTGAGGTGCTGGCGGATAAAAACGGCTGCCAAACGCTGCGGGTGAGGCATAAAACGCTGGGGCGGGATCTGGTCGTCCACAGTCTGCCAAAGCCGATCGCCGCGTATGAAACGCTGGTGCGGCTGCAATCGCCTCACCTGCCGCTGATTTACGATGCCGTTACGCTGGATGACGGGCAGATCGTTTGGGAGGAGTTCTTGGACGGCATGACCGTCGCGGACGTGATGGAAAGCGGTCTGTACCGGTATCGCGGCGCCAAGCGAGTCGTATCAGCCGTCTGCGACGCGCTTTCGATCCTGCACCGGCGGGGTTTCGTTCACCGGGATGTCAAGCCGGAAAACGTGATGGTCGACAAAAACGGACGGACAACGTTGATCGATTTCAACGCCTCGCGAAAAACCACCGCCGGGCGGCGGGACACCGAGGTACTGGGCACCATCGGCTATGCTTCACCCGAACAAATGGGGATCGCCTCCAGCGACGCCCGCGCGGACGTTTACGCCGTAGGCGTGCTGCTCAACGTGATGCTGACCGGTCGCCATCCCAGCGACCAGATGGCCGCCGGCCGGGCCGGGCGGATCGTGCGCCGGTGCACGCACGTCAACCCCAACGACCGCTATCCCAGCGTGGACAAGCTGAAAAAGGCGCTGTAAAGAAAGAATCAAACGACAAAAACGGCGGACAGAGCTTATTGCTCCGTCCGCCGTTTGAATGTGGATTATTGGATTTCCTCAGCCGAGCCGGTAAGGAGACTGTCGGCGAAATGCTTGGCCGCGCGGGGAGAGCGGGTGCCCCGGGTAAGGGCAAACCGTTCGGCCGCGATTTCCAGCTTGTGGGGATCGTAGGCGATGCCCCGCGCCTCCACCAGTTCCCGGACGATGGCGAGATAGGCCGCTTTGTCCGGCCGCTGGAAGGTGACCCGGATGCCGAACCGCTCCGACAACGAGACGATCTCCTGCAGGGTGTCGTTGAGATGGACGTCGTCTCCGTCCCGTTCGGAGAAGGTTTCCCGCACCAGATGCCGGCGGTTGCTGGTGGCGTAGATGACCACGTTGTTCGACTTGGCCGCCACCGATCCCTCCAAAATCGCCTTGAGAGCGCCGAAGTTGTCGTCGTCCCGGGCGAAGGAGAGGTCGTCGATGAAAACGATGAATTTCAGCGGATTGACCGCCAGCTCGTCCATCACCGCCGGGATCAGGTGGAGCTGCTCCTTGCGGATCTCGAGGATCCGCAGTCCCTCGTCCCGCAGCTCGTTGACCACCGCCTTGACGGTGGAGGATTTGCCGGTGCCGGCGTCGCCGGTGAGCAGCATATTCGCCGCCGGCTTGCCCTCGAGCAGTGCCCGGGTGTTGGTCAGGATGATTGCCTTTTCCCGGGCGTACCCCGCCAGATCCGACAGCCGCACCGGGTCGGGATACTGCACCGGCAGGATGCGGCCTTCGTCGCTCAAGGTAAACATGGGATATTTGGCGTAATCGCCATAGCCGTACCGGCCGACCGCCGCCGCGCGGGAATGATACCGCTGCAGCAGATCCAGCGGCAGGTTGTCCCATTCGGGCAAAAAGCCGTCGGCGTCAAACGCCGCCTGCAGTTCGGCGGGAGTCAGATCGGCGACCATCTGCAGAACGGCCAGATCGGCGTCCACCGCCCGGCGCATGGTGGACGACGGGGTATCCCCTTTCGCCAGCAGCCGGATATAGGCGTTGTCGTCGGTATCCACCAGATCCCGGATATGATCACTCAAGCACGCCGTGCCGGTATCGTACAGCGCCGCCGCAACGGCCGTGTAAGCCGCCGCCGACGGCGCGGCGTAAAACGCGCGCAACGCCGCCAGTACCGGATCGTCTGCCAACCGGTGAAAAACCGTCAAGCGGTCCAAAAGCGCGCCGTTCATCCGTTCAGCCTCGCGCCGGTAGCGCCGCTGGACACCAGCGCCGCGTACCGTTTGAGATAGCCCGACAGTTCCTTGGTCTTGGGGGTGAAGTTCGCCATCCGCTCCCGCAGTTCTTCATCGGAAATCTTCAGTTCCAGTTTGTATTGAGGAATATTGATGGAGATGATATCCCCTTCCTTCACCACACCGATAACGCCGCCGCTGGCCGCTTCGGGCGAGACGTGGCCGATGCAGGCACCGCGGGTAGCGCCGGAAAACCGGCCGTCGGTAATCAGCGCCACGCTGCTGCCCAGCCCCATCCCCATGATGGCCGAGGTGGGATTGAGCATTTCCCGCATACCCGGGCCGCCCTTGGGGCCTTCGTAGCGGATAACCACCACGTCGCCGGGATGGATCTGCCCGGCGTTGATGGCCGCCTGGGCGTCCTCCTCACACTCAAACACCCGCGCCGGGCCTTCGTGCACCAGCATTTCGGGCGCCACGGCGGAACGTTTGACCACGCAGCCGTCGGGCGCGAGATTGCCCCGCAGCACGGCGATACCGCCGGTTTCGCTGTAGGGATCGTCGATCGGGCGGATGACGGCGGGATCGAGGTTATACGCATTTTCGATGTTCTCGCCCACCGTTTTGCCGGTGACGGTCAGGCAATCGGTATGCAAAAGTCCTTTTTTGTTTAGCTCGTTCATCACGGCGTATACGCCGCCGGCCTCGTCAAGCTCCTCGACGTAGGTGCGCCCGGCGGGAGCCAAATGACAGAGGTTGGGAGTCTTTTTGCTGATCTCGTTGGCAATGTCGAGGTCGATCTCGATGCCGCACTCGTGGGCGATGGCCGGCAGATGCAGCATGCTGTTGGTGGAGCAGCCCAGCGCCATATCCACCGTCAGGGCGTTGTCAAACGCCTCGCGGGTCATGATGTCGCGGGGACGGATATCCTTTTTGAGCATCTCCATCACCGCCATGCCGGCGTGTTTGGCCAGCTCGATCCGCCGGGAATAGACCGCCGGGATCGTACCGTTGCCCCGCAGGCCCATACCAAGCGCCTCGGTAAGGCAGTTCATGGAGTTGGCGGTGTACATCCCCGAGCAGGAGCCGCAGGTGGGACAGGTTTTGCATTCGTATTCCTGCAGTTTTTCCAGGGTGATCTTACCGGCGTTAAACTGACCGACCGCCTCGGAAATGGAGGAAAAGCTGGTTTTGCCGCCGTCAACGTGGCCGGCCAGCATTGGGCCGCCGCTGACGAAGACGGTCGGCAGATTCAGCCGCGCCGCCGCCATCAGCAGACCGGGGACGTTTTTGTCGCAGTTGGGCACCATCACCAGCGCGTCAAACCCGTGCGCCAACGCCATCGCTTCGGTGGAATCGGCGATCAGATCGCGGGTGACGAGGGAATACTTCATCCCCTTGTGGCCCATGGCAATGCCGTCGCAGACCGCAATGGCCGGGAACACGACGGGATTTCCGCCCGCCATCGCCACGCCGATGCGCACCGCTTCGACGATCTTGTCGATGTTCATATGCCCGGGAACGATCTCGTTATAGGAGCTGACGATCCCCACCAAAGGACGGTCAATCTCCTCCTGCGTCATCCCCAGAGCGTGGAACAGGGCGCGGTGAGGGGCGTTTTGCGGGCCTTTTTTGATAGCTTCACTAACCATAATGACACCTCGTTGTTTATAGGAGGACCTGCCAACGCGAAGGCGCGTTGACAGGTCGGGATCCTAAGGATCAGTTGTTGATCAGCTTGTCCTCGTCGCTCCAGCTGTAGAGCTTGCGGATGTCGGCGCCCACCTTCTCGGAGGGATGCTCGGCGGCCAGCTTGCGCATGGCCTGGAAATGCACCTGACTGCCGGCGTCGGACATATCCAGCAGGAAGTCCTTGGCGAAGGTGCCGTCCTGGATGTCCGACAGGATCTTTTTCATCGCCTTCTTGGTGTCTTCGGTGATGATCTTCGGGCCGGTGATATAGTCGCCGTACTCGGCGGTGTTGGAGATGGAATACCGCATCCCGGCAAAACCGCTCTGATAGATCAGATCGACGATCAGCTTCATCTCGTGGATGCATTCAAAATAGGCGTTGCGGGGATCGTAGCCCGCCTCGACCAGCGTTTCAAAGCCGGCCTGCATCAGGGCGCAGACGCCGCCGCACAGCACCGCCTGCTCGCCGAACAGATCGGTTTCGGTCTCGGTGCGGAAGGTGGTCTCCAGCACGCCGGCACGGGCGCCGCCGATGCCCAGCGCGTACGCCAGACCGATATCCCACGCGTCGCCGGTGGCATCCTGCTCCACCGCAATCAGACAGGGCACGCCCTTGCCGGCCTGATACTCGCTGCGCACGGTGTGACCCGGGCCTTTGGGCGCGATCATGATGACGTTGACGTTCTTGGGCGGCTTGATGCAGCCGAAATGGATGTTGAAGCCGTGGGCAAACGCCAGAGTCTTGCCCTCGGTCAGGTTGGGCTCGATGCTCTCTTTATAGAGCTTCGCCTGTTTCTCGTCGTTGATCAGGATCATGATGACGTCGGCGGCTTTGGCGGCCTCGGCCGAGGTCATCACCTTGAGCCCCTGCGCCTCGGCCTTCGCCCAGCTCTTGGAGCCCTCGTACAGGCCGACGATGACGTTGACGCCGCTGTCCTTCAGGTTGAGCGCGTGGGCGTGACCCTGCGAGCCGTAACCGATGATCGCGACGGTTTTGCCCGCCAGCTTTTGCAGATCACAATCCTGCTGATAGAAAATTCTTGCCATGACCAATTACCTCTTTCTGTTTTGTTTTATACACTTTACCTTGCGGTAAGGACTTCCTTAATCGATATCCTTGCGGATGGTGGCGCCGCCGCGTTCCAGCGACACGATGCCGGTGCGGCAGATCTCCAGAATGGTGTAGTCGCTCATCAGATCGATAAACGCATCGATCCGCTGGGAACTGCCGGTCATCTGCATCATCACCGATTCGCGGGTGTAGTCCACCACCTTGGCGCCGAAGGCCTCGGCGGCGTCCTTGACGTCCTGCCGGTGAGCGGCGTCGTTTTTCACCTTGATGAGCATCAGTTCCCGGCTGACCGAGTCGGCGTCGCGCAGCTCCTGAATGAAGCAGACGTCGGGCAGCTTGTAAAGCTGGTCGATCAGCTGCTGCCGTTCCGCTTTTTCCCCTTCAAACCGGATGGTGATGCGGGAAAAATCAACCGATTCGGTCTCGCTGACCGTCAGCGACTGGATATTGAACCGGCGGCGGCGGAACATGCTCGTCACCCGGTTCAAAACGCCGAACTGGTTGCGCACCAGCACCGCGATGGTTACACTCGCCATATCAGTCACCCACCTTTGTGATGATGTCGTCCATGCTTCCGCCGGGCGGCAGCATGGGCAGCACGAATTCGTCCTTGTCGATCAGGCATTCCACGAGATACGGGCCGTCGGCGGCGAAAGCCGTTTGCAACGCCCCTTCCAGCTCGTCAAGAGTCGCCACCCGCTGACCGTCGGCGCCAAACGCCTGCGCCAGCTTGATGAAGTCGGTCTGCCGGTCCAGCACGGTGTTGGAGTAGTGTTTATCGAAGAACAGCGTCTGCCACTGGCGCACCATGCCCAGCACGCCGTTGTTGAGCAGCAGGATGACCAGCGGCACCCGGTTGGAGACGGCCGTGGTCAGCTCGTTGAGACACATCCCGAAGCTGCCGTCGCCGGTGACCAGCACCGTCCGCTCGCCGGTGCCCATCTGGGCGCCGATGGCGGCGCCAAGGCCGAAGCCCATGGTGCCGAGGCCACCGCTGGAAATGAACCGGCGGCTGCGCTTGAAGTTGACGTTTTGCGCCGCCCACATCTGATGCTGGCCGACGTCGGTGGCCACAGGAGTGTTTTCCCCGAGATGGCGGTTGAGCGCCAGAATGACGTTGCGGGGCGTCATTCCCTCGCGGTGATCGAGCAGCGGCTGCTCTTCCTGCCGCAGGGCGTCCACCGCCTTCATCCAGTCGGGATGCGCCGTCTTTTTCAGCAGCGGCAGCAGCTTCTTTAACGTTTCTTTAAGATCGCCGCGCAGCGCGTGCGCCGCCGGAACGGTCTTGGTCAGCTCGGCGCCGTCGACGTCGATGTGAACGATTTTCGCCTTGGTGGCGAATTTGGCGCGGTTGCCGGTCACCCGGTCGTTGAACCGCACCCCCAGCGAAATGATGCAGTCGGCGCGGTGCATCGCCATCGAGGAGGCGTAATGCCCGTGCATCCCCTGCATGCCGAGGAATCGCGGATGATCGGTCGGCACCCCCGACAGGCCCATGAAGGAGCAGCCCATCGGCGCGTCGATGAGTTCCGCCAGCTCCAGCAGCTCGGGCTGGGCGTTGGCGGAAAGCAGACCGCCGCCGAAATAGATATAGGGGCGCTCCGCCTCGTTGATGCACTCCGCCGCCTGCTGGATGCGAATATCCTTGGCGGCAAAGGGCGCCTCCGGCTTGACGGGAGACTGCGGCTCATATTCCGCCGTGGCGATCTGCACGTCCTTGGGAATGTCGATCAGCACCGGCCCGGGACGACCCGACATCGCCAGTTGAAACGCCTCCCGCACGGTATCGGCCAGCTCGTCAGCCGAGCCGACGATGTAGTTGTGCTTGGTGATGGGCAGGGTGATACCGGTGATATCGATCTCCTGAAAGCTGTCGGTGCCCAGCGAGGTGCGCGGCACGTTGCCGGTGATGGCGACCATCGGCACCGAGTCCAGATACGCCGTGGCGATACCGGTAACCAGATTGGTGGCGCCCGGGCCGGAGGTGGCGATCACCACCCCCACCTTGCCGGTGGCGCGGGCGTAGCCGTCGGCGGCGTGAGCCGCTCCCTGCTCGTGCGCCGTCAGCACATGGCGCAGTTCGTCCTGATATTTGTACAACGAATCGTACACGTTGATGATCTGGCCGCCGGGATATCCGAAGACCACGTCACAGCCCTGTTCGATCAGCGTTCTGACCAGAATATCGGAACCGGACAGTCTCATAGTATCATCCTTTCTGTGATAAGGCAAGCATTATTTCAGCGCGTCCACAATCGCGGCCGCCATTTCCCTGCAGCCGACTTTCCGGCAGCCGACGGCGTCGACCGGCAGGATATCGCCGGTGCGCAGACCCTGCTCCAGCACGTCGTAGACCGCCTGCTCAACGGCGTCGGCCTCGACGGCCATATCAAAGCTGAACCGCAGCATCATCGCCGCCGACAGGATGGTGCCGATCGGGTTGGCGAGATCCTGGCCGGCGATATCGGGCGCCGAGCCGTGGATCGGCTCATACAGCCCGCAGGTGGTGGCGCCCAGGCTCGACGACGGGATCATCCCGATCGAGCCGGTGATCATCGACGCCTCGTCCGACAGGATGTCGCCGAACATATTCTCGGTGACGATCACGTCGAACTGGGCGGGATTTTTGACGATCTGCATAGCGCAGTTGTCCACCAGCATATCGGTCAGCTCGACGTCGAGGTATTCCGCTGCCAGCCGGTGAATGACCGCTTTCCACAAACGGGAACAATCCAGCACGTTGCTTTTTTCCACCGAGCAGAGCTTGCCCCGGCGTTTGCGGGCGGTTTCAAAGCCGATCCGGCCGATCCGCTCGATCTCGCTTTCGGTGTAGCTCATGGTGTCGGTCGCCTGTTTCTGGCCGTCGACCTCGTGGGTCTCGTGAGCGCCGAAGTAAACCCCGCCGATCAGCTCCCGCACGATGATAAAGTCGATCCCCTGCTCCACGATGGAGGGCTTGAGCGGCGACGCGGCGGCCAACTGAGGCCAGATCTTGGCCGGGCGGTTGTTGGAGTAGACGCCCATTCCCGCCCGCAGGCGCAGCAGACCTTTTTCGGGGCGTTTGTCCCCCGGTACGCCGTCCCATTTCGGACCGCCTACCGCGCCCAGCAGCACGCTGTCGGAGCCAAGACACTTGTCGAGCATCTCCTGGGGCAGCGGATCGCCCCATTTGTCGATGGCGACTCCGCCCATATCGACGTCGTCGTAGGTGAAGGTGTGGCCGTATTTGACGGCGACGGCGTCCAGCACCCGCAAAGCGGCGTCAACGATCTCGGGGCCGATGCCGTCGCCCCGGATGACCGCAATTTTCTTGTTCATACGCGGCACCTCATTCTTCCTTCAGGGAGGCCAGCAGACCGCCCTTTTGAATAATGTTCTGGATAAAGGGCGGGAAGGGCTGCGCCTGAAACACCCCGCCGGTGGTCCGATCGGTGATCACGCCGGTGTCGAAATCGACGCTGACCTCATCCCCCGCCTTAATGGCGTCGGCCGCTTCGGGACATTCGAGGATCGGCAGACCGATGTTGATGGCGTTGCGGTAAAAAATGCGGGCAAAGCTTTTGGCGATGACGCAGCCGGTGCCGCAGGTCTTGATGACCAGCGGAGCGTGCTCCCGGGAGGAACCGCAGCCGAAATTCCATCCGGCGACCATCACGTCGCCGGGACGGACGTTTTTGACGAAGTCGGCGTCGATATCCTCCATGCAGTGCGCCGCCAGTTCCCTGGCGTCGGCGGTGTTGAGATACCGCGCCGGGATGATGACGTCGGTATCGACGTTATCCGGATATTTGAATACCCGTCCTTTTGTGTTCATGTTATTCCACCTCCGGGTTGGTGATGTGACCGGTCAGGGCGCTGGCCGCGGCGGTCGCCGGAGAGGCGAGATAGACCTCGCTGTCGACGTGACCCATCCGGCCGACAAAATTGCGGTTGGTGGTGGCGACGCACCGCTCGCCCTGGGCGAGGATGCCCATATAGCCGCCCAGACACGGTCCGCAGGTGGGCGTCGAGACCACCGCGCCGGCGTCGATGAAAGCCGTAACGTAGCCACGCTCGACGATCTCGCGGTAGATGGCCATGGTGCCGGGAATAATGATGCACCGCACCCCGTCGGCAATCTTGTTGCCGTTTAGAATGCGATAAGCGGTTTCCATATCCTCCATCCGGCCGTTGGTGCAGCTGCCGATCACCACCTGATCGATGGCGATATCGGTCAACTCGCTTGCCGGGTGGGTGTTTTCCGGCAGATGGGGACAGCTGACCGTCGGCACGATGGCCGACAGATCGACGGTGACGGTTTTTTCATATTCCGCGTCGGCGTCGGCGGCAAATTCCACCGGCGGACGCTCGCAGCGATCCTTCAGATAGGCGCGGGTAACGTCGTCCACCGGGAAGATGCCGTTTTTGGCGCCGGCCTCGATGGCCATGTTGCAGATGCACAGCCGGTCGTCCATCGAAAGGGTGGCCACGCCCGGGCCGGTGAATTCCATGCTGCGGTACAGCGCGCCGTCGACGCCGATTTGCCCGATGATGGACAAAATGACGTCCTTGCCGCTGCAGTTTTTGGGCAGTCGGCCGGTCAGCTCAAACTTGATCGCCGCCGGGACCTTGAACCACGCCGTGCCGGTCGCCATACCGGCGGCCATATCGGTGCTGCCCACGCCGGTGGAAAAGGCGCCCACCGCACCGTAGGTGCAGGTGTGGCTGTCGGCGCCGATGATGCAGTCGCCGGCGGTCACCACCCCCTGCTCAGGCAGCAGAGCGTGCTCGATCCCCATTTTGCCCACGTCGTAGAAATGGCTGACGCAATGGGCGCAGGCGAATTCCCGGCATTGCTTGGACTGCTGGGCGGCTTTGATGTCCTTGTTGGGGACGAAGTGGTCCAGCACGATGGCGATTCGATCCTTGTCGAAAACCTCGTGAAATCCGGCCTTTTCAAATTCGTTGACCGCCACCGGCGTGGTGATGTCGTTGCCCAGCACCAGATCCAGCTTTGCCCGGATCAGCTGGCCGACGTCCACGTGATCCAACCCGGCGTGTGCCGCGAGGATCTTTTGGGTCATGGTCATAGCCATATTCGTATCTCCTTACTCACGCACCGCGTTGTTGTAGGCGGCCAGCAGCGCGTGCACGCCCGCCCGGGTGATGTCGGTATGGATCCCGGCGCCCCAGCTCATGGTGCCGTTTGGCCATTCCAGACCGATGTAGGCCACCGCCTCCGACTGGGATCCCTCGTTTTGTTTGCTGTGCTCGGTGTAGACCAGCAGACGGTATTCCTTGCCGGTGAAGGCCTTGAGGGCGTTGTTGAGGGCGTTGAGCGCGCCGTTGCCGGTCGCCGTCAGCTCCTCACGCCGATCCCCTTCCACAAAGGTGGCCCGCGCCGTTACCGTCTCTTCCCCCTGTTCAAACCGGGGATGCTCCGCCGCGACGGGCGATTTGTACTCGAAATAATGGGTCAAAAAGATCTGCAGCACCTCGGATACCTTAAGCTCCTTGTGCTCGTGATCGGAAATGCTCTTGCAAAGATAGCTGAAATGCTCCCGCATTTTGCCGGGCAGATCGTAGCCGTAGGTCTGCTCCAGCAAATAGCCGATGCCGCCCTTGCCGCTTTGGGAGTTGACCCGGATGACGTCGGCGTCGTAGGTGCGGCTGATGTCCTTGGGATCGATCGGGATATAGGGCACCGTCCATTCGGCAAGCCCCTTCTCCTCCCGCCATTTCATCCCCTTGGCGATGGCGTCCTGATGGCTGCCCGAGAAGGCGGCGAAGACCAGCGATCCCGCGTAGGGCGAGCGCTCGTATACGTGCATTCTAGTGCAGGCCTCGTAGGTTTCCACCAGCGCCGGCATATCCGACAGATCCAGTCCCGGATCGACCCCGTGGGAATACATATTCATCGCCAGGGTGACCACGTCGACGTTGCCGGTGCGTTCGCCGTTGCCGAAGAGGGTGCCTTCCACACGGTCGGCTCCCGCCAGCAGCGCCAGCTCGGTATCGGCCACACCGGTGCCCCGGTCGTTGTGGGGGTGCAGCGACACGATGACGTTTTCACGGTATTTCAGGTTTTTGCACATATACTCTACCTGAGAGGCGTACACGTGGGGCAAACTCATCTCCACCGTGACCGGCAGATTGATGATCACCGGGTTTTCGGCGGTGGGC
>JBMNVL010000059.1:0-11583 GCA_050946775.1 Acutalibacteraceae bacterium | reverse complement strand
CCTTTGAAGCTCATTTCGACGCACTTGGCGTCGCTTTGATTCTTCCGAATCTACTTTGGCAATCGCTGATGTTTTCATCATCAATTGCCCAAATTAACGGGTAGTTCATTCTCGTTTTCGCTCTTTGTGTTGTTTAATTTTCAAGGTCCTCGCTGCCCTCTCTCAAGGGCGCTCGACTATAATACCACGCCCTCCACCCCTTGTCAACCCCTTTTTTCAAACTTTTTTGAAATTTTTTCCGGGTTGCCACAGGCGAACGTCCTGGGCGGCGACCCGCTTCAGCGCGCCGGCAAAATCCCAGCCGTCCACCGTATGATCGGGGAACAATTCCGCTAACGGAACGAGGACGAACGCCCGCTGTGCCATCCGGGGATGAGGCAGGATCAGATCGGGCGTATCGCAGGTTTGATCGTCGTACCGCAGCAGATCAATATCCACCACCCGCGGCGCGTTTGGAAAGCTGCGGCGGCGTCCCAACGCCGCTTCGATCCCGAGACAGGCGCCCAGCAGGGCGTGTGGCGCCAGCGTGGTTTCCAGTTCCGCCACCAGATTGAGAAAATCCGGTTGATCGGCATAGCCGACCGGGGCGGTCTCGTACAGGGACGACGCCCGTTTGACCGCCGTGCGGGGCAAGGCGTTCAGCGCGTCGATCGCCCTGGCGAGGGTATCCTCCCGGTCGCCAAGATTGGCACCCAGCCCCAGCAGCGCCCGGCTCATCGATAATCCTCCGCCCGGCGGGTGATCTCCACCGCCACGTAATCGAAATCGGCGGCGATGGGCGCCCGGGGCTTTTTGAGCAGAACGGTCACTTCCCCGATCGGAAATTCCCGCAGCAGCGCTTC
Organism: Acutalibacteraceae bacterium; assembly: GCA_050946775.1. Taxonomy (GTDB): domain Bacteria; phylum Bacillota; class Clostridia; order Oscillospirales; family Acutalibacteraceae; genus UMGS1474. The sequence continues at coordinate 10,741 of JBMNVL010000059.1, read as the reverse complement.
GGCGATCCGTTCGGCGACACGTTCGATGAGATCGTTCTTTTCCGCCAGCATCAAGGCGATCACCCGCTTGGCGACGGTGGAATAGTTGACCGTGCGCGCCAGATCGTCGCTCGCGCCGGCGGCGCGGGTGTCGACGCCCAGGGTGATATCCAGCTCGAAGGGCTGTCCTTTTTCCTTTTCCGGCGGGTTGACGCCGTGGTATGCGTAGACCCGCAAGCCTTTGATGATGATCTTGTCCATCGTCGTTCCTCCTATCGGCGCTCCAGCAGCGCCCCGGTCATCGCCGCCGCCTGCACGGCCGCCGCCACGTCGTGGACCCGCAGCACGTTGGCGCCGTTCCATTGGGCGACGGTGTGGATCGCCAGCGTCGCCGGAAGGCGTTCGGCAAAAGGCGGCTGGCCGCAAAAAGCGCCGGTCACCCGTTTGCGGGAAGCGCCCACCAGCACCGCCGCGTCGAAAAGCCCCTCCATGATCGACGGCAGGCAGGCAATCAGCCGGGCGTCCTCCTCCTGATTTTTCTCAAAACCGACGCCGGTAGCCAGCGCCAGGTGTGCGGCGGCCAGACCGGCGTCGGCCGCCGCCGCCAGCGCCGTCTCAAAATAGCGACGAACGTCTTGCGGCGTGTTGTGTCCGGCACGGTTGTGCATCATCACCAGTCCCGCGCCGTACCGGGCGCAGAGTGCCGGCATCCCGTTGTCCAGACTGCCCGACACGTCGTTGATGATGCAGGCGCCGCTTTCCAGCGCCCGTTCGGCGACGTCTGTATAATAGGTATCAATAGAGATCGGCAGGTGGATCTTGCCCGCCAGCGCCGCCAAAACCGGCGCAAGCCGCCGCCATTCCTCCTCGGGAGGAACCGGAACGTGCCCCGGGCGGGTGGACTGGCCGCCGATATCCAAAATGGCGGCACCTTCCCGCTCGATGGCCAGCGCCCGCTCAACGGCGCGCTCGACGGTATCGTAGCGGCCGCCGTCGGAAAAGCTGTCGGGCGTGACGTTAAGGATCCCCATCACCGCGGTCGCCGTCAGATCCAGCTGACGGTCACGAAATCGCCATACGGCCATGGCGCTCTCCCCTTTCCTTTTATTGAATGGAGTATCAGTATACCACAAAACCCGCCGCGCCGCAACAGAAAAACCCGCGGGAAAAATCCCGCGGGTTTTTGAGCGGATGATTACAGCATCAGCCGACGGCGGATGAAGTAATGGGCACGGTTGAACTTATCGTACACCCGTTTTTCCAGATGCTCGTGCGCCGTCTCGACCAGCGCCACTTCCTCTTCGGTGGGCGCGATCTTGCCGTAACGCCAGCGCATCATGACGTCGAACACCTGCCGCATGGCGTCGGGCTCCAGTCCCACGCCCAGCTCGACCCGCTGCGCGAACTGCTTCATGGTCTCGCGGTTTTGCGGCACGTAATGGAGCAGCTTGAGCTGGCGGACGATATCGGTATAGTAGAAGTCAGCCTGATCGCCCGGTTCGGGGTATTTCTTTTGCACCCGTTCGGGCAGATATGCCGTTTCGCTGTACCGCAGCCGGCGCAGAGTGAGCACCGTCAGCGCCACCAGCAGCAGCACCGCCAGCACGGTGATGGTGGTATGGATCACCCACGCGGGCGTACCCTCACCGCTCTTGTCGACGACGGCGCTGGTGTTGGTACCGGTCGGGCCGGTATCGTTGAACTTGGTCCCGGAGGTGGTGGTCGCCGTCTCGGTGGTCTCGATATATTCCACGTCGGGCGTCAGATTGGCGTACTGGGAATCGGCGGTCGGGTCAAAGGCGACCCAGCCCAGCCCCTCGAAATAGCATTCGGTCCAGGCGTGCGCGTTGCGCCGGCGGGCGTACCACAGATCGCCCTTTTGGTCCTGCTCCAGACCGTAACCCACCACCATGCGGGCGGGAATTTCCAGCGTACGCGCCATCATGGTCATCGCCGAGGCGAAATGAACGCAGTAGCCGCGGCCGGTCTCAAGGAAATGGGCGACGAAATCCTCGCCCTCCGGCAGATCACCGGGCGTCAGCGAGTAGCTGTACTGCTCCCGCAGCGCGCTCTCCAGTCCAACGGCGATCTCGTACTTGCTGATCTTGCCCTTGGTCAGCTCCTGCGCTTTTTGGGCCACGATCGGCGGCATATCGGGCGGCACGTCCAGATAGATCTTCTGGAACTCCTCCGAATAATAGGTGACGTCGGGGTTTTTGTCCGCCTCGGTCAGCAGCTCCTTGATGTTTTTGTTGAACACCGGGTTGCCGTGGGACATCAGCTGAGAAGTGAAGGTGTACTGATAGCCCGAGGGAACCGGCTCGTCGTTGATGAACACCTCGGAGCGCATATTGAACAGCACCGGGCTGGACGCGGGCACCTTCTCCTGGAAGCTGAGCACCCGGCCGGAGGTATACAGCAGCGAGTTGGTCGGCTGCAGCACCGTGACGGTCATGCCGACGTTGGGTCCGAGGAAGGTCAGCAGCGTTTTGGCCGCTTCGCTTTCGGGCTTGTTCAGATCGAAGGCGGCGTAATACTCGTCGGTGAACAGACCGCTGCCCAGGCGATAATACTTGGAAAACGCGTCGGCCGACCAGTTGGTGCCGTCGTAGGTGGTGTAGACCCGCCCTTTCAGCAGCGAGGGCGTTTCGGTGACCACCTTGAGGATGTTGGTCTTGTCGTCCAGGACGATATCGCCGCCCAGCTGATCCTCATCGGGCATCAGGCCCAGCCCCTGCAGGCTGATATCCTCAAAGCCGGTATACATCTTGTTCTCGATGCCGATCAGCGACTGGATGTCCTCGGCGGTGTTGGCCAGAGAACGCACCTTGTAGCTCTTGGTATTTTCCGGCAGCAGCAGCATCGACACCATGGTGCACGCCGCGGTCAGCACCACGGCGGTGGCGTAGACATACCACGCCGGCTTGCGCCACTGCTTGCGGCTTTCCTTGCGCTCTTTTTTGGAACGCCCCTTCATCCAGGGCATACCGGCGCTGGCGTAGCGCGCCATCAGCGGGAACATACCGGTCGCCAGCCACAGCAGCGCCATCAGGTTGTTGCCGCTGAAGCCGCTGACGATGATGATGTAAAACAGGATCGCCGCGACGACGATCATGGTCCAGACCTGCTTGATGCCTCGCACGCACAAGAACAGGAACGAGGTGATCAGAATATGGACGATCCACTCGACCAGCGCCACGTTGAAGTCGGTATAGTACTTCGAGCCGACCGGGAAGGTGGCCGCCCACCAGTTGGCAACGCCGACGGCGTAGGTGATCAGCTCCCCCATTTTGCCGGCGATCAGGGTGCCGATCACCCCCAGCACCAGCGCGCCGCCGATGACCGAGGGCAAAATCCACCACCGGCGGGTGCCCAGCGCCAGCACCGCCACGATGATGGCGGCGTGGTAGGCCATGGTCCAGATGTCCACGTGGAAGCGGAACAGCTGGTCGAACGCCAGCATGCCGCCGATCGCCATGGCGATGCAGCACAGGCTGTCCAGCAGCAGCTCCATCCAGTGGCTGAGAGTCATTTTGTTGCGGGAGGATAACTTGCTCATCGTTTCAAGACACCTCCCAGTCGCTCCAGGATCTCATCCGGCTTGCGGATGGCCGCCAGCTTGACCGACGAGCCGTCCAGATCCGGCAAAACGTCTTCGTTCTGATCCGGCAGGGGCATCACCAGCGTGGTATCGCAGCGGTTCTGCGCCAGACCGGTCATCACCAGCCGCAGATCCTCCGAATACCGGTCGGAGATGACGTACGCCGCCTGAAGCTGGCCGCCGTTGCCCAGATGCAGCCCCGACACGTCCAGCGGTTCATCCAGCTTGCCGAAGGGGATCTCCATCAGGGTATCGTAGGACTGCTCCAGCTCGTCGTTGCTGCCGACCGGCATATCCACCTCTTCCGACTGGGGATTTCCCACCGCCAGCAAGCGGACGATCTGCCCGCCCACGACGTAATACTGCGCCAGCGTCGCCGCGGTCTCGGTGGCGATATCCGCCACGTCATCCACCATACGGCTTCTGGTCGCGGTATCCATCAGCACCAGCACGTACGGCTCGGAGGAGATCTCGTACTGGCGGGTCTGCAATTCCCGGGTGCGGATGGTCTGCACCCAGTGGATGCGCTTCATCGAGTCGCCGGGACGGTAAGTCCGCACGCCGGCGTAGCTGTCGCCCTGATCGGCGACCGACACCCGCAGACTGGACGAATCGGTGGTAAAGCGGGGAACCTGCGTTTCCATTTCCAGCGGATGCACCTGCGGATAAACCGCCAGTGCCTTGGGCGGATCGACGACCGCCTTGGGACGCAGCAGCGGCAGCGAGAAGATGCCGAACGCGTCGTACACCCGGATGCGATGGGGCACGGTGTCCCACAAGCCGCGGTGCTTGCCGCCGATCTCCAGGCTGAAGGTCTCCCTGAACCAGCCCAGCGGCAGGCTCAGCCGGGTCATGGAGGAGTGGCGCATCTGAAAACGCGCCTTCTTTTTGCCCCAGGCGGTCTGGGGCGCCATGATGCCGAAATCCAACAGCGCCGGAAAGAGCAAAAATCCGCTCAGGGTGATCTCCAGACTCAGCTCCTCTTCCCGCACGATGGCGGTCTTGTAGAGCTGCTGGCGCACCTTGATGCTGACCGACGCCAGCAGGACCGACACGGCGGCCAAGCCCAGCAGCAGCGACAAAAACAGCACCACCCACAGTATTTCACGGACGCCGGTGGCGAAGGCCAAAAACAGCGTCAGTGCCAAAAGTCCGAAATAGCCTATGCCGCGTTTGGTCATCGTACAGCAGGCACCGGCAGGGAGTTGAGGATATCGTCGATCACCGCTTCGGGGGTCTGGCGATGCAGACCGGCGCGGTTGCGCATGATCATACGGTGGCACAACACGTGCTTGGCCATCTTCTGCACGTCGTCGGGCAGCACGAAGCTGCGTCCGGCCAGCATGGCCACGCCGCGCGCCGCCTGCATCAGCGCGATGGAACCGCGGGGGCTGGCGCCCAGCAGCACCTCGTCCCGCTCACGGGTCGCCTCGACAATGGACACGATGTAATCGACCACCGGCTCGGAGATGTTGACGTTGAGCAGCTCTTTCTGCATGGCGATGACGTCCTCCGCCGACGCGACCGGCTCGAGCTTGATGTCGTTTTGACGGGCATCGTGGCCGGTGACGATCCGGGCTTCCTCATCGTGAGTGGGATAGCCCATCGAAATGCGCATGAAGAACCGGTCCATCTGCGCTTCGGGCAGCGGATAGGTGCCCGCCATCTCGACCGGGTTCTGGGTCGCCAGCACCATAAAGGGAGTGGGCGCCGGATAGGTCTGGCCGTCGATGGTCACCTGATTTTCCTGCATGACCTCCAGCAGAGCCGACTGGGTCTTGGGGGACGAACGGTTGATCTCGTCCGCCAGGACGATCTGGTTCATCACGCTGCCCACGTGCAGCTCCTGCTCGCCGGTCTTCATATTGAACATGGTAAAACCGGTGATATCCGACGGCAGCACGTCGGGAGTAAACTGAATACGGCGGAACGAGCAGCCCAACGAAGACGCCAGCGCCGACACCATGGTGGTCTTACCCAGACCGGGGATGTCCTCGATCAGCACGTGGCCCGAGCACAGCAGGGCAATCAGCATCAGGTCGACCACGTCGTCCTTACCGACGATGACCTTTTTGACGCTTTGGCGGATATCCTCGATCTTTCTCAAATACTCCATAATGAACCTCCTCGTCACAACGGGACGATATTTGTGCATTTTCACACATAGAAGCATTATACCGCAAGTTTCTGAAAAAGTCTACGCTAACCCGTCCTTTCGTTTGTAAAAAACACAAACGATTTTTTGGTTGAAACTGCTAAAAATATGCGTAGGATTTTGGAATCCCGTTCCCGGCGCATATTTTTCGGGAAGCCGCCGCATACTACCCGCGGAGGTGAGGACGATGAGTCCCAAGGAATTGCAGTACGTGGAAGACGCACTGGGTCACGAGCAGCATTTTCTGACCCAATGCGAGGCGACCGCCTCGCAGCTGCAGGACGGCGAGCTGCGCGCCTGTGTGGAGCGGCAGCTGGAAAGTCACCGGCAGTTGTTCCAGCGGTTTTATCAACTGGTGTAAAAGAGAGGAGTCGAGCTCATGGATGACAAAGCGTTGATGCAGGATCTCTTGCTGACGACCAAAGGCGTCTGCGATCTGTATCTGCACGGCGCCATCGAAAGCGCCACCGCCAACGTCCGCGGCGCCTTTGACGGCGCGTTGGACGATTCGCTGAAAATGCAGGCGGATCTGTATCAGAAAATGGCAGCCAAAGGCTGGTATCCCTCCCAGCAGGCCGACAGCCAGCAAATCAGCCAGGTCAAGCAGAAATTTTCTTCCTGCTGCTGACGAAAAAACGGTTCCCGGCCGCACGGTCGGGAGCCGTTTCCCTATTATATACATATTTAATTCCGCTCGATTGGGGGTTGCATTTTTCAAAAAATCGTGTATAATGGTGTTCAAACGCTGAGAACAAGAACCTGCGCCGTGTGTTCGCGCGCCAGAGAGGGACGTCGTCGGCTGAGAGCGTCCCGCCAAAGAGCACGGCGGCTATTCGCTTGGGAGCGGCGGGGCTGAACCACCAGTAGGTCCCGACGGCTGACCGCCGTTACCGGTCGTGGAGTGCGCGCTTTTGGGCGCGAATCAGGGTGGTACCACGGAGCATAAGTCTTCGTCCCTATCGGGGCGGGGATTTTTCTTTTTGTAAGGAGGAACAACGATGAAAGAACAGATCAAGGCGCTGCGGGAAGAAGCCATGCAGCAGCTGCAGGGGCTGACGCTGCCGCAGGAGCTGGAGGATTTCCGGGTCAAGGTCATGGGCAAAAAGGGCACGCTGACCGGGCTTTTGCGGGGCATGGGCGCGCTGCCGGCCGAGGAACGTCCCCAAATGGGGCAGCTGGTCAACCAGGTGCGCGCCGAGCTGGAGGACGCGCTCGCCAAACGGGCTGCCGCCATTCAGCAGGCCCAGCAATCCCTGCGGCTGAAGGCCGAGCGGGTGGACGTGACCATGCCCGGCAAGCGGAATCGCCGGGGCGGGCTGCATCCGCTCAATATCGTGCTGGAGGATCTGATCGATATCTTCCGTTCGATGGGCTTCGACGTGGTGGACGGCCCGGAGGTGGAGACCGAATATTACAACTTTGAAGCCCTCAATCTGCCGGCCGATCACCCGGCACGGGATATGCAGGATACCTTCTTCCTCAGTCCCGGTCTGCTGCTGCGTTCCCAAACGTCGGCGGCGCAGATCCGCACCATGGAAAACCGCCAGCCGCCCATCCGGATGATCTGCCCCGGCCGGGTCTACCGCGCCGACGAGGTGGACGCCACCCACTCCCCGGTCTTCCATCAGGTGGAAGGTCTCGTGGTGGACAAGGGGATCACCATGTGCGATCTCAAGGGGTGCCTGGAGCAGTTCGCTCACGAGATCTACGGACCGGACACCAAGGTGAAATTCCGCCCCTCCTTCTTCCCCTTCACCGAGCCCAGCGTCGAGGTCGACGTCACCTGCTCGGAGTGCGGCGGCAAGGGCTGCCGGGTCTGCAAGGGCTCGGGCTGGATCGAGATCCTCGGCGCCGGAATGGTGCATCCCAACGTGCTGCGGGGATGCGGGATCGATCCGGAGGAATATTCCGGCTTCGCCTTCGGCATCGGGCTGGACCGGCTGACCACCACCCGCTACAAGATCAGCGATATCCGGCTGCTGTTCGAGAACGACCAGCGGTTTTTGGATCAGTTCCGTTGAGGAGGGAAACGCGATGAAAATGTCTTTGAGTTGGCTCAAGCGGTACGTCGACATCAACGTGCCGGTGGAAGAGCTGTGCGATAAAATGATCATGAGCGGCTTCGAGGTGGAAAGCATCGAGGATCTGTCCGCCACCATGTCCAACGTGGTGGCCGGCCGGATCGTCCGGCTGGAAAAGCACCCCGACGCCGACAAGCTGCAGATCTGCCAGATCGACGTGGGCGGCGAGGAGCCGGTGCAGATCGTCACCGGCGCCGACAACGTCTTTGAAGGCGCCATGGTCCCGGCGGCGCTGCACGACTCCCATCTGCCCAACGGCGTCCACATCAAAAAAGGCAAGCTGCGGGGCGTCGTCTCCAACGGGATGCTCTGCTCGGGCGAGGAGCTGTGTCTGGAGGAGACCGATTATCCCGGCGCCGGCGTCCACGGCATCCTGATTCTGGACAAAAGCACCCCTGTCGGCGCCGATATGCGCCAGGTGCTGGGACTGGACGACGTGGTGATCGACTTCAAGATCACCGCCAACCGCCCCGATTGCCAGAGCGTGCTGGGGGTGGCCAGAGAGGCGTCGGTGGCGCTGGGCGTTTCCTTCCATCCCCCGGTGCCCGCCCACAAAGAGATCGACGGCGATATCCGCGAACACATATCCCTGACGGTGGAAGCGCCCGATCTGTGTCCGAGGTATCTCGGCCGGGTGGTCAAAAACCTGCGGATCGCCCCCTCTCCCGAGTGGATGAAGCGGTGCTTGAAATCCGCCGGGATGCGCCCCATCAACAACATCGTCGACATCACCAACTTCGTCATGCTGGAAACCGGTATGCCGATGCACGCTTTCGATCTGCGGGATATCGCCGGCCGTCAGATCGTCGTTCGCCGCGCCAAAGAGGGCGAGCCGATGACCACGCTGGACGGCAAGGAGCACACCCTGACCGGCGATATGCTGGTCATCGCCGACGCCAAAGCCCCCTCTTGTCTGGCGGGCGTCATGGGATCGCTGGACAGCGAGATCAAGCCCGATACCACCGATCTGTTCCTGGAATGCGCCAAGTTCCGCCGGGACAGCATCCGCAAAACCGCCCGGGCGCTGGGCATCCGCACCGAGGCGAGCGCCCGGTTTGAAAAGGGCGTGGACATCCTGCAGGTGGAATACGCCATGAACCGCGCCCTGCAGCTGATCGACGAGCTGGACGCCGGCGACGTGATCCCCGGCGCGCTGGATCGGCACGGAGAACTGCCCGCGCCCCGCAAGCTCGACGTTCCCGCAAAGCGGATCAACGATCTTTTGGGGCTGGATATTCCCGCCGAAACGATGGCCGATATCCTCAACCGGTTGGACATCCGCACCGAATTGAAGGACGGGATCCTGCATTGCGAAGTGCCCTCCATCCGGGACGACGTGGAGGGCCGGGCCGATCTGGCGGAGGAAGTGATGCGGGTCTACGGGTACGACCACATCGTCGGCACCCCCATGACCGGCACGGTGGTGCGCGGCCGCAAGCTGCCCGCCCGTATCCACGACGACAAGCTCAAAGCCGCGCTGGTGGCCGACGGGATGCAGGAGATCACCACCTATTCCTTCATCAGCGGCAAAGCGGTCGATCAGCTGGGGCTGGCCGCCGACGATCCCCGCCGGCAGGCGGTCAAGCTGCTGCATCCGCTGGGCGAGGAGTATTCCACCATGCGCACCCAGCTGATCTCCAGTATGCTGACGGTGCTGGCCACCAACTACAACCGCAAAAATCCCGGCGTGCGCTTCTTTGAAGTAAGCAAGCTGTTCGTCCCCAAAGCCCTGCCCTTGACCGAACAGCCAAAGGAGATCCCGGCGCTGGCGCTGGGTCTGTACGGCAAAGAGGAGGATTTCTTCACCCTGAAGGGGATCGTGGAGGATATTCTCGACGTTTTCCGGATCAAAGCGGATTTTGTCCGCGGCGCGGAAGGGTTCCTCCATCCCGGCCGTCAGGCGGCGATCGTCATCGACGGCGAGACGGTCGGCTTCATGGGCGAGGTCCATCCCGACACCGCCGCGGCGTTCGATCTGGAAGGGGTGCGGGTATACGCGGCGCAGATCCGGCTGCCGGAGCTGTACGCGGCGGCCGATCCGACGGTGATCTACCATCCGCTGCCCAAATTCCCGGCGGTGGAGCGGGACATCGCCCTGCTGTGCGACGAGGAGCTGCCGGTGGCCGAGATCGAGAGCGCCATTCGACTGGGCGGCGGCAAGATCCTCGAAAAAGTCGCCCTGTTCGACGTCTACCAGGGCAAGCAGATCGAGAGGGGCAAAAAGAGCGTGGCGTTCAATTTGTTCTTCCGCTCGGCCGACGGCACCCTGACCGACGAGCAGATCGAGGCGGTCCTTCAAAAAATATTCAGGAATTTGAAACAAAAAGATTGCATTCTTCGCTCGTAAAACGCTTGCACTTTTTGAAACAATAGGGTATACTGTATATGTATTACTTTGGACGGGAGGTCGTGCATATGCTGGACAGAACGCAAACGTTCTCGTTGGGCGACGATAAGGAACAGGAAATGAAGCTCATCCTGACCACCGTTTACGACGCGCTGCGGGAGAAGGGATACAACCCCATCAATCAGATCGTCGGGTACATCCTGTCGGAGGATCCGACCTACATCACGACCTACAACAACGCGCGCAGTCTGATCCGCAAGGTGGATCGCGACGATCTGCTGCGGGCGCTGGTGCGTTCCTACCTCAACAATTAGGAGGCGATCAATTTGGCCGAAAAGCAGGAATTTCTGACCTACAAGGGCCGGCCGCTGGTGCGTTCGGGCAACATCCTCTATTACGGGGATATGGCGGAAAAGTGCGTGGTGATGCTGCAGATCCTGTCCACCAAACAGGAAGGCGATCTGACGATGGCGGAAAAGGTGCAGGTGCAGCTGCTCTCCACCGATCCGGAGCTGCGGATGAAAGACCGGATTCTCAAAAAAAGCGAGAAGATCGGGCTTTACAACGCCATGGACGTG
>JBMNVL010000058.1:0-11662 GCA_050946775.1 Acutalibacteraceae bacterium | reverse complement strand
ATCCTGTACGCCTGCGGCTTTGAAAGTCCCCGCACCTTCAACCGGGCGTTCGTGGAGATGTGCGGCGTAACGCCGCGGGAATACCGTTCGCAGTTCCAGCGGATCATCCAGGCGGAGGAGCTGATGCGCCGCGGCGACCGAACGCCGCAGGAGGTGGCCCGTATCTGCGGATTCGCGGATTACGAGACCTTTGAGCGGGCGTTTTTCGATCTTTACAGCGTTCATCCCGACGATTATCACGGCTGGCTGCCCGAGTCCGATCTGCCGGTCGTTTGAAGAAAACGGTTTTGAAAAGCCCGGAAAGGCGCCTGCCTTTCCGGGCTTTGCGTTTTTTATGCGAAAAACCGGTCGATCTTCCCCGTCGCGAGTTGCAGGATCACCAGCGCGTCGGCGGCGGTGACGGTTTGGCTGCCGTCCACGTCGCCAAGGCCGCTTTGCGCCGGGGTAAAGCGGATTTTCCCGGTGGACACCTGCAGCGCCATCAGGGCATCCTCCGCCGACACGGCGCCGCTCATGTTGATATCCCCCCGGATCCAATCGCCGGAAGGAGTGGGCATATCGGCGGGAACGTCCCGCTCAAACAACCGCCACGCCAGTTCGGGATAGTCAATAAAGACGTTGCGGTTGCCCTGCACCCGTTCGATCCGGTCGTTGCGGGTCATCTCCCATTCGTCCACCGGATCGATGGCGCACCATTGCAGCAGGGTATCGAGATCCTCCACCGCCCGCAGGCCGCTGTTGGATTTGTCGTCGGCGTCCATGGCCGGCAGATGATCGGTCATATCGGTATACAGATTGGGCTGTTCCCAGCGGCAATAGACGTATAAGAGAATCCGCGCCACGTCGCCCTTGACGTCGTCCTTGCATTCAAACCGGTCGGCTTTGGCGCAGACCCAATAGGCCTCCTCGCCGTTTACCAGCCCCGCCTTCACGCCTTCGGCATACGTCCCCCGGACGTTGCCGAAGGCGTGGTCGCTTTTATCCCGATTGAGATAATCCAGCGCCGGACGCAGATGGTGCAGATCGGCGCCGCCGTTCTTTTCGTTGTACGACGCCCGGCTTTTGGGCCAAATATGTTCCCGGTTGAGCTTGGCGTCGGGAGAATCGGCCGGGACGTCGGAATAAAACATCACGTAGGTATCGCCGCTGTTGACCGCGTCGGTCGCCGCCCAATAATAGGCCAGCGATCCCGCGTTATAGCCGCTGTAGGCGGTATAGGCAAGATGGGTATCGGCCATCAGGGCGTGCAGAGCGTCGAACAGCGGATTGTCCCGCATAGCGGCGTAGCCGTCGGTCGTCTCCCCCGCCCCGTCCAGCGCCGCCAGACGGTCGTAAGCGTGATCGCCGGCGTAATACGCCTTCGCCTGATCGGACAGCCCGTCGCACAAAACGTGGCGGGGCGCGTCGTTGACCGGCGGCAAGGGCACAGCGGCGGCCAGGGCGACGGGACGCAGACAAAACGCCGCCATCAAAATCACCGCCGCCAGCCGGTGGATCCATCGGCGGCCAGGGCGACTCATTCGTCTTCCTCCCCCCGGGTCAGCCGGCGCAGAGCGGCTTTGAGCGCTTCGTACCGCAGACGCTTTTCTTCCTTGGCAAAATGGATCTCCCGGTACTGCTCGGGATTGTTTTGATAGACCAGCTCACGGGGCAAAAACTGCTCGCTGGTCAGATCGAAGACCCGCTCTCCCACCGCGTTGTAGCAGTGGAAATGACCGTCCTCCAGCGGTACGCCGTACACCTTGCCGCCGAAGATATCCTGCGCCAAAAACGCGGTAATCGAGCATTGCCCGAAGGTGGGATTGTCGGCGCGCCATTCGTCCCGCATCCGGGGCGCACAGGTGCCAGCGCACCATAGCCGGCGCAGCGCGTCGTAAAGATCCCGCGGGTCACGGATACCGGGGTATTCGTCGGTTACCGGCGGCACGTCCGCCGTTTGCCAGCCGTAAAAGCAATAAAGCCGGTCCACAAGCACCCAACTCCTTTCGTACGGTGGTATTGTATCACAAACGCGCAAAAGAATGAAGACATTTTTTCATCCATCTTTCTTGCAATGGCTTTCAAAAAAAGCTATAATAACTGTAATGTGGAGGAAAGGCAGGTTTTTATATGAAAATCAAATCGCTATTAGCTGAAATCGTCAGTACGCTTTGTCTGCTTTCGGCTATGGCGGTGCCGCTGACCGTTCAGGCACAGAATGATCCGCTCGAGACCCGGATAGCCGCCATGTCGACCCGGGATAAGATATGCCAGATGCTGATGCCCGCCTTGCGCTATCAGATCGACGAAAACGGCGATAAGGTCGCCGTGACGGTATGCGGTGAAAAACAGGAAGCCATTTTAAAGAAATACGGCTTTGCGGGCGTGATCCTGTTTGCCCAGAACACCACCGGCAACGAACAGACCGCCCGGCTGATCGACGGGATGCAGCGCGCCAACGCTTTGGCAGACGGCCGCTCGCAGCTGCTGATCGCTGTTGACCAGGAAGGCGGCGCCGTCGCCCGTTTGGGCGAGGGCACCCAGACGCCCGGCAATATGGCGCTGGGTGCGATTGGAGATACCAAGCAGACCGACCGGATCGCATCGATGATCGGGCAGGAGCTGAAAGCGCTGGGCTTCTCAGTTGATTTCGCGCCGGTGACCGACGTCAACAGCAATCCTTCCAACCCGGTGATCGGGGTGCGTTCCTTCTCGGACGATCCTCAAACCGTAGCCGATCAGTCGGTGGCCTTTATGCGGGCACTGCAAAAAGAAGGGATCATCTCTACGCTCAAGCACTTCCCCGGTCACGGCGATACCGGCACCGACAGCCACACCGGTTTGCCCCGTATCGACAAATCCTACGACGAACTGGAGAAAAACGAGTGGGTGCCCTTCCACACCTGCATCGACGCGGGCGTGGAAATGATCATGACCGCCCACATCCAATACCCGCAGTTGGATGCGTCCGCCTACGTTTCCAAACAGACCGGCGAGGAGATCGCCTTGCCGGCCACCCTGTCCAAGACCGTGATCACCGACATTCTGCGCGGCGATATGGGCTTCGGCGGCGTGGTCGTAACCGACGCGATGAATATGGACGCCATTGCTTCCCACTTTGACCCACTGGATGCCATGACGCTGGCGATCGAAGCCGGGGTGGATATCCTGCTGATGCCGGTCGATCTGACCACCGACGCCGGTGTGGAACAATTGGAACAGCTGGTCGCCGCCCTGACCCAAATGGCGGATGACGGCCGGCTGTCGATGGATAAGATCGACGCCGCGATCCGCCGGATCCTGACATTAAAACAAAATCACGGCCTGCTGAACGAATACGACGGCTCAAGTTTACAGACGCGCATCGACACGGTACTGGACGAAGTTGGATCCAAACAGCATCATGACGTAGAATGGGAAGTCACCAAACAGGCAATGACCCTCGTAAAAAACGACGGCGACACCCTGCCGCTGAAAACACCCGGGCAAAAGACAGTGGTACTGACCGCCTACAACGACGAGCCGTTTGCCATGGAATACACCATCAACCTGCTCAAAAGCGAGGGCAAGCTGCCGGCTGATACGTCTGTGGAGGTCTATTCCTATTACGGAATGAATGCCCAGGAAGGTTGGACGCTGATCGCGGACGCCGACAACGTGATCGCCGTGTCCGAGATGTACGGCACGGGGTATTTGTCGGGCGAAAAAGCCGCTATGCTGGATCAATGGATTGACGCCATCCATCAAAAAGGCGGCAAATTCATCATCATGAGCACCTATCTGCCCTATGACGTTGCCCGCTTCCAAAAGGCCGACGCCGTTATGCTCGCCTATTCCGCTCAATCCATGAGCGAGGATCCGCGGGAATCGAACGGCCCGATCAAGCAGTACGGGCCGAATATGCCGGCGGCGCTGTATCTGATGTTTGCGACCGATCAGTCCCCGCAAGGACGACTGCCGGTAGACATCCCGGCGCTGGACAACGCGTACGCCTACACCGATACATCTCTGTATCCCCGTGGGTTTGGGCTGACATACACCGCCGAAGAGCCGACCGAAGAGCCGACCGAAGAGCCGACCGAAGCGCCGACCGAAGAGCCAGCTGAAGAGCCGACCGGGGAGCCGACCGCTCCGGCGACGCTTCCTGACGGCACGCTTTTGCCGCCGCCGACCGGAGACTCAACGAACGGCTTTTGGTGGATGGCGGTGATCGCCGGCGCGGTGCTGGTGGTCATGAACGTCCGGCGCACCGCTTTTGGGCGGCCATTGCTCCATGAAAAGAGGGAAAACGTATGATTAAAAAGCTCTTCCGGCAAATGCTGCTGACCCAGATCCTGTCGGCCATGACGGTGATGATCTGTATGCTGATCGACAGCATCATGATCGGCCGTTTCCTGGGTGTGGACTCGATGACCGCCTACGGTCTGGCCAGCCCGGTGCTGATGGTCTTCGCGGCAATCGGCAGTATGCTGTCCGCCGGAATCCAGGTGATGTGCGGCAAGGCGATGGGCAGCGGCGACCGCAAGGCCACCGACTCGTGTTTTTCGGTATCGATGTTCATCGTGGGGCTGGTATCGGCGATTGGGCTCATCCTGGTGCTGGTCTTCACCGCGCCGCTGGCGACTTTGCTGGGCGCCGGTCAACCCACCCCCGACAACGCGGTGTTCTGGCTGACGCAGGATTATCTGCGGGGCTTTATCATCGGCGCGCCGGCGTTTTTGTGCGCCCAGATCATGGTGCCGTATATGCAGATGTCGGGCAACCAGACCCGGATGATTGTCGCCGTGGCGGCGATGACGGTGTCCGACGTGGCGTTCGATCTGCTCAACGTGCTCGCCGTCAAGGGCGGGATGTTCGGCATGGGTCTGGCGTCCAGTTTGAGTTATTACATCGCGCTTGCCATCGGCATCGTTTACTTTTTCAAGAAGGACTGCCTGTTCCGCTTCCGGTTCAAGGAGCTGCGCCGGCAGACGGCCGGGCGGATCTTCGGATACGGTATGCCTACCGTGGTCAACCAGGTCAGTCTGGTGCTGCTGGTCTACTTATTCAACCAGATCCTGCTGCAGGTCGGACAAAATACCGCCGTGGCCGCGTATTCGGTGATCTCCACCGTGGGCAACGTCTGCTACGCTTTCTGCTTCGGCGTCGGCTCGGTGGCGCTGATGCTGTCCAGCATCTTTTACACCGATGAGGATCGCACCGCCCTGCGTTCGCTGGTGAAGACCATGGTCTATTTCGCCGTGGTACTGCATCTGGCGGTGACCGGGGCCACCCTGCTTGCGGCAAGGCCGCTGGTGGGGCTGTTCCTGGCTGACGATCCCGCGACCGCCGAGCTGGCGGCCTGGGGATTGCGGCTGTTCAGTTTGAGTCTTCTTCCCAGCGCGCTGAACACCGCCTTCAAAAACTATTTCCAGGGCATCAACCGCACCGGGTACACCTATGCCATATCGGTGATGCAGAACTTCGCGTTTATGGCGCTGTTCGGCTTTGTGCTCAGCCGGTTTATCGGCACCACCGGCGTATGGCTGGCTTTTGTATGCGGTGAGACCGCCACCTTGCTGGTGCTGTGCGCGATGGTATGGATTGATCGCAAAAAGATCCGCCTGTCGGCGGACGTCTTCACTATGCTGCCGGCGGATTTCGGCGCACGAGAAGACGAGTGTCTGGAGACGACGATCCGCACGGTGGAGGAATCGGTCGAGGCCTCCAAAAAGGCGGAAGCCTTCTGTCTGGCGCACGGCGAAAGCCCGCGGGACAGTATGTTCATCGGGCTTTGCGTCGAGGAAATGGCGGACAATATCGTCGAACACGGGTTTACCAAGGACAAGAAGGATCACGTCATCGAGCTGCGGCTGATGTTCAAGGAAAACAACCGGGTGATCCGCATTCGGGACAACTGTGTGCGGTTTGACCCAGTGCAGTATCTCGAGCTGCACAAGACCGACGATCCCGCCGCCCACGTCGGCATCCGCATGGTGATGGCCATGGTCAAGGACGCGACTTACGTCAACACCCTCGGGCTGAACAACCTGACGCTGGTTTTATGATCAATAAAAAGGAGCGTCCGTCGACGGATGCTCCTTCTTTATATCACGTCAGACGGCGAAAGACGGAGAGAGAGAGAGAAACATGTCACAAATCTCGTTCTCTCCCTCAGTCAGCTTCGCTGACAGCTCCCTCGTCAGAGGGAGCCTTTTTATTTTCGCCGTGCTTGAACGCTTTTACACCTGTGCCAGCACCTGCCCGATGGGGGCGTTGATCTGCAGATCGTTTTGAGGATCCAGCGGATAGGAAAGCGGATCCTTGTTGATGATCACCAGATGCCGTCCGGTGAAATACCGCAGATAAGAGGCCGCCGGATAGACCGTCAGCGAGGTGCCGCCGATCAGCAGCATATCCGCCCGGGCGATGGCGGCCACGGCGCCCTTTACCGCCTCCTCGGGCAGGGATTCCTCGTACAGCGTCACGTCGCAGCGGATCATCCCGCCGCAAGCGCACCGGGGAATCGGCTGACCGCAGTCGTAGATATAATCTCCCGGATACCGTTTGCCGCAGCGCATACAGTAGTTGCGGGCGGTGGTGCCGTGGATCTCGTAGACCGTTTGGCTGCCGGCCTTTTGGTGCAGCCCGTCGATGTTTTGGGTGACGATGGCTTTGAGCTTGCCTTCCCTCTCCCATCGCGCCAGCGTGAGATGCGCGGCGTTGGGCCTGGCCGCGCGGGCGTCCATTTTCTGGCGGTAAAACTCGAAAAACACCGCCGGTTCGTCCACCAGGCAGGTGTGACTGAGCAGGTATTCGGGGGAATACCGGTCAAACCGCACGTCGTGCTGGTTGTACAGCCCGTCCTTGCTGCGAAAATCCGGCACGCCGCTTTCGGTCGATACCCCCGCGCCGCCAAAGAACACGACGTTTTGCGACTCCTCCAAAAACCGCCGCAGCCGTTCGATCGCCCTGTCCATACCGCTCGCCTCCTTTTCTTTCATTGTACCACGTTTCGCCGATTCCGCAAGAGCGCAAAAACACTTGTTTTTCGGAAAAATTGTGGTATAATCAGTTTTTGGAATCTAACCTTTTGGAGGGATCGTTTGTGACCAAGGTCGATATTTTTTCCGGCTTTCTGGGCGCCGGCAAAACCACGCTGATCAAAAAGCTGATCAAAGAGGCCTACCGCGGCCAGATGCTGGTGGTGATCGAAAACGAATTCGGCAAGATCGGCATCGACGGCGGCTTTTTGAAGGAAGCCGGCATCCAGATCACCGAGATGAATTCCGGATGCATCTGCTGCTCGCTGGTGGGCGATTTCGGCAAGGCGCTGGCGCAGGTGAAAGAGCAGTACAACCCCGATCGCATCCTGATCGAGCCGTCGGGCGTCGGCAAGCTGAGCGACGTCATCCGCGCGGTGCAGGAGACCGGGATCGCCGATATGGAGCTGGGTACCTTCACCACCGTGATCGACGCCTCCAAGTGCAAGATGTACATGAAGAATTTTGCGGAATTTTACCGCAACCAGATCGAATTTGCCTCCTGCGTGGTGCTCTCCCGCACCGACGGACTGCGGGCGGACAAGCTGGACGAGGCGGTGGAAATCGTCCGCTCCCTCAACACCGCCGCGTCGCTGATCACCACCCCGTGGGATCAGCTGGACGGCAAGGCGATCCTCGAGACGATGGAAAACCGCCACACCCTCGAGGCCGAGCTGCAGCATCTGCTGGAGGAGCAAAAGGAAAAGGACGCCCACCATCACCATCACCACCACGACGAGGATGAGTGCGACGATCCCGCGTGCGAGTGCCATCATCACGACGACGGGGACGAGCACGAGCACGAGCATCATCACCATCACCACCACGACGGGGATGAGTGCGACGATCCGGAGTGCGAGTGCCATCATCACCACGACGAGGACGAGCACGAGCACGAGCATCATCACCATCACCACGACGAGGACGAGTGCGACGATCCGGAGTGCGAGTGCCACCATCACCATCACGATCACGACGCCGACGAGGTGTTCACCAGTTGGGGAATGGAAACCGCCGACAAGGTGAGCGCCGGATTCGTGGAGGATTGCCTGGACGAGCTGATGACCGGCCGCTACGGCATGGTGCTGCGGGCCAAAGGCATTCTGCCTGGCGAAAACGGCGAATGGATCCACTTCGACTACGTTCCCGGCGAAAAAGAGATCCGCACCGGTGCCGCCGACGTGATCGGCAAGCTGTGCGTCATCGGCACCGGGCTGGACAAGGCGGGACTGCAGCAACTGTTCCGCTCGTAAAAAGGAGTCTGTTATGGAAGTACCGGTATATCTGTTCACCGGGTTTCTGGACGCCGGCAAGACCGGCTTTATCCAGGAAACGCTGGGCGACCCCAAATTTTTTGACAACGGCAAGGAGCGCACCCTGGTGCTGCTTTGCGAAGAGGGCGAGCGGGAGCTGGATCCCGCCGCGTTTGCCTCGCCCGACGTCTTCATCGAGGTGATCGACGACCAGCGCCGGCTCAATCCCGACAAGCTGGAAGCCCTGCGCCGCAAGCACGACGCCAACCGGGTGCTGGTCGAATACAACGGGATGTGGCTGACCGCCGATCTGTTTGAAGCGCTGCCGGAGGGATGGTTCGTTTACCAGGAGATCACCTTTGCCGACGCCACCTCCATCGAGGTCTACAACGCCAATATGCGCAATCTGGTGGTGGACAAGCTGCAAAAATGCGATCTGGCGGTTTTCAACCGCTGCGAGGATGACACCGACGTGCGGGCGCTGCACAAGCTGGTGCGGGGCGTTTCCCGCCGGGCGGACATCATCTACGAAAAAACCGACGGCACCTTCGCCTACGACGACATCGAGGATCCCCTCCCCTTTGACGTCAACGCGCCGGTGATCGAGATCGCCGACACCGACTACGCTCTGTTTTACCGGGATCTGTCGGACAGCATGCCCGATTACGACGGCAAGACGGTGCGCTTTCTCGGCCAGGTCAACAAGCCCGCCCGTCTGCCCAAAGAAGGGTTCGTCATCGGGCGTCCCATCATGACCTGCTGCGTGGAGGACATTGCCTTCAGCGGCTTGTTCTGCGAAGACGGCGCCGAGCGGGTCGAGGCCGGCGCGTGGGTAACCATCACCGCCAAAATCAGCGTCAAGCGCAGCAAAATTTACGGCCGCAAAGGCCCGGTGCTGCGGCTGGTCGACGTGTCGCCCGGCCGGGAGCCGGAGGATCCGGTCGCTACCTTTTATTGATTATTTGACCGCCGCCCCAGTCGGGCGGCGGTTTTTTGTGCGGTGCGCCCATATTTCTCCCATTTTTATGGTAAAAAAGCGGATTGCTTTTTTGCAGGCAATTCTATACAATGAAATGGGAGAATTTGGGGCGCGGCACAGCCCCGTGGGAGACGACCGGCCAAGGCCGGTCGGAGGAGGTCGTATGTGGAACTATAACTTTGTCATCCCCAGCTTTTTGCTGTTGATCATCTTTTTGGGCTATTACCTCGCCAAGCCCCGTTTGCCCATCCGGATCAACCGCACGTTTTTGGAACTGCTGATCCTGGAGTGCGTTATCGCGCCGGTCGACATGATCGCCACCTGGTCGGACGAGCATTATACGCAGGTCCCGGTATGGCTCCTGTACGCTTTGAACATCCTCTTTTTTACCCTGTTTGTATTCCGGTCCGTTTGGTTTTACCGCTTTACGGTCGAGGCGGTGCATCTGTCCAACCGCAGACGCGCGTTTTGGCTGTGGCTGGCCGTTCCTCTTATTCTGGTCACCCAGATCGCGGTTTTATCCAGTTGTTGGACCGGCGCCGTTTTTTCCATTACCGACGCCGGATACCAGGCCGGCCCGCTTTACCACATCCTCAATTTCTATCTCATCGCGTATATTTCCCTGGCGATGATTGTGGCGCTGGTTTATGCCGGCCGGGTCAGCCGGCACGAGTTTTCCAGTCTTCTGGGCTACAACATGGTACTGCTGACCGGCGTTGTGTTCCGCATCCTTTTCCCGCACAGTCTGCTGATGGACACCTTCTGCCTGATGGCGGTCACCATCCTGTTTTTGTCCTTCCAGAATCCCGACCTGTTCACCTCCGATAGGGGCAACGTTTTCAACACCCGCGGTCTGCGCATCCTGATGCGGGAAAAATCCCACCGGCGGATGCGCCTGCTGGGATTTGTGCTGCGCAATTACAACGATGAGCGCAGCATTTACGGCGGCGCCCAGATGGACCAGGGTCTGGAAATGATCAGCAGCTATCTGATCCGCAATTTCCGCTCCTGTCATTCCTTCTATATCCGCAACGGCTGCTTTCTGCTGGTCGGCAATGCCAACACCGATTTCAACATCATCCGCGATATCATCCGCGACCGCTTTCAGCGCCCGTGGCTGGCCGACGGCGCCGATCTGTACCTGAACGTATCCTTTATCCAGATGGACGCCGGATCCGTCACGTCCACCTCCGACCGGTTGATCTCCGATCTGACTGTCGCCTTTGATAAAGCGGCGCAGTCGGCCGATCCCGACGTCATCATCAATATGGACAGCATGGTGGTGATCGATCATCTGGAGGATATCAAGCGCTCGCTGGAAAACGCGCTGGAGCACAACGGCGTGGAGGTGTTCCTGCAGCCGCTGGTGGACAGCCATACCGGACAGATCGTCGCGGCCGAGGCGCTGTCCCGTCTGCGGGATGAAAACGGCAATCTCATCCAGCCGGACGCCTTTATCCCCATCGCCGAAAAGAGCGGCCGTATCGGCACGCTGGGTGAGCAGACGCTGCAAAAGGTCTGCCGCTTCATCGCCGATCACGATATGGATTCGTTGGGCCTGCGCTGGATCAACGTCAACCTCTCCCCCATTCAGTGTCTGAGCAAGGATCTGAGCGAACGCTTCGGCGCCATTTTGAACAAGCACGGGGTCGATCCTTCCCAGATCCATCTGGAGGTTACCGAGCAGTCGATGGTGGATCACACCGTTTTGGAAAAGCAGATCAACGCCATGCGCCGGCAGGGATTCGAGTTTGCGCTGGACGATTACGGCAGCGGCTATTCCAATCTGGCACGGATCAAGCACTACCCCTTCTTCAACATCAAGCTCGATCTCGACGTGGTCTGGGACTACGTGCGGGAAAGGGACGAGTTTTTGCCCTCCATCGTGCAGGCCTTCAAGCGGATGAATTACCACATCACCGCCGAGGGGATCGAAAACGAGGAGATGGCGCAGGCGCTGACCGCCATCGGATGCGATTTCCTGCAGGGCTTTCACTTCTCCAAGCCCCTGCCGATGGACGAGTTCGTCCGCAAATACACCTCTTGAGAAAATGGGAATGCAATCGCAAGAGCTTATGGTATGTCATCCTGAGCGGAGCGAAGAATCTTAAAAGCGACTTAACCGTTCAGATTCTTCGTCGCTTACGCTCCTCAGAATGACGTTTTGAAGATTGGATCGGCCATTTTCATCACCTATTTTAGCATAAAGGGAGCGAGAGATATGAGCACCGAAAAACAGGTTTTGATCCTCCAGGGCGGCTGGGACGGCCACGAGCCGCAGCTGACCTCCAAACGCTTTGCCGGGATGCTGGAAAAGCACGGCTACACCTGCGAAATCGCCGATACGCTGGACGTGCTGGCCGACCGCCAGCGGCTGATGGCGCTGGATCTGATCGTCGCCTGCTGGACGATGGGCGAGATTAAAAACG
>JBMNVL010000057.1:0-12292 GCA_050946775.1 Acutalibacteraceae bacterium | reverse complement strand
GTTAATCAGCTGCAGCAATCCGTCCACCGCCTCGACCGCGCGGGCGACCTGCTCCGGCTCGCCGCTGATTTTCAGATCGGTGCCGCGGGTAACGACGTGGACGCCGTAATGCTCCTCGATCAGGCGGATGTTTTCGTCAAAACTGCCGAAGAGCGATACCGCGTGCTCCATCCGGTCGACGTTGATGATTTGTTCAAACATAGCGCAACCTCGCTGATATACCAGATTTATATAGAAATAGTATACCACAAAAATCGAGCATTGTCACTATTAAAAATTAAAAAAATTTTTACTTTTCCACGGTTTTTTCCAAATGGATCCGGATCGGGTCTTCCACCGCGATATTTTCCTCGCATTCGACCTTCGCCGACAGGATAAACCCGTCTTCATAAGGGATTTCCATCGTTTGCTCCCGCAATACGGCAGCCGGGGAAAGCTCGTTTCGCTTCCACTCTTCATACGCCTGCAGCGCCTGTTCTTTCGCTTGCGACGGCGTTCGTCTCACCAGTGTCGGCGCGATAGGGAAGACGTAGCGATCGGTGACGCCGATCGGCAATCGAACGCCGTTTGCCGTCAGCCGGTGGAGCACCGTTCGCGTCTCATATGGGTTTGGAAGCGTTCGACCGGTATACAGGGGGATTTGCAGCGAAAAGAATTCCAGCGTTGGCTGAAGGATGGCGTCGGTTTGCGGCAGCGGCAGCGTTTCCTCAAGCGGCACGGTGACCGAAAACGACCGTTCGGTGCGGGCGATCACCTCGCCGCGGGCGTGCTTGAGCAAATGGCCGTTTTTGGTTTCCACGATCCCGCTGGCCAGCAGCATCCCTTTTGCCACCGCGTCGCCCGGCTTGACCGTCGCCGCGCCTTCCGCCAGACGAACGGCGACGATCCGCCCGTCCCGCGCCGCTTTCAGGTTCGTCGGCTTTGACAGATCGGGCGGCTGGTCAGCGGTAATCCTTTCGCTGACCTCAATATGCGCCGCGCAGCCCTCCACGTTGACGCTGATCCAGGAAAGCGCCGGCATTTTCTCGATCGCGCCCAGCTGGATGTCCCGCAGCCGTATGTCCTCCTGCCGCACCCCTTCGCGCACGCCCAGCTCCCGTGCGACGGATTCGATCTGTTCAGCCGGCACGGCTTCGTTGCCCCTGACGTCGATCACCCAGACCCGCTGAGACAGCAGATGGAGAATCGCCAGCATCAACGCCGCGCCGACCGCCAACCCGCTGTGCGTGCGGTAGCGACGCGCCCAAAAAGGCCAGCCATGGCGTTTTTGCACCCGCAGATGAACGCCGCTTTTGCGCGCCAGCGGACGCAGCCGCCGGTAATGCCGGGCGTAACAGCCGCCCAAAAGGGCGATCTCCTGGCGGCGGGTATGCCACAGCGGGATCTCTTTTGATGCCGCCAGATTGAGAAACCGCTCGAAAAATCCGCCTTCCGCCCGCCACTCGACCCAACCGAGCAAATACCGCAGCCAATGCGTCAAAAACACCCCTCGTCACCTCTCCTCATCCGCAAAATCCACCGACAGGATCTGACCGCTGACCTGCACCGTCCCGTCGTTCATCGCCCGCAGGATCAGCCCTTCGCCCGCGATCCTTACCACGCCGCTGCCGGTTCCCAGACGCACCGTGTCGTCATCGTAGGAAACGATGCCGTGGCAGCCTTCCACGATCACCTCCCGGCGTCCGCTTATCTCGAGATGCGCCGCGTCACTCAACACCCCGTCGGGAAGCTCCAACGCCCGCTCCACCTTGCCTCCAAGCGCAAAACGGCGGCTCTTTTTCGCTTTCATCCTTTTTCCCTCCCGTCGGTTGAAGATATGCCCCGCTCATCGGCATTATGCCGCGCCGGCCCGGCATATAGTCAAGAGAAAGGGTGAGCGACATGGTGATAACCGTTGTGAGGAAAAACCGGATCGGACGGGTGTTCCTTGTGTTGTGGATCGCGCTTATCGGCGCCGCGCTTTTGATCTGGCCGCAGGCGGTCGCCGGCGGGATCGACCGGGGCGTGTCGCTGTGTTACCGGGTGATTTTGCCCTCGCTGTTTCCGTTTTTGGTCTTGGCGGGGATGATCTCCCGTACCGGCCTGGATCGATCCATAGGGCGGCGGCTGGAGGGATTTACCCGCTTTGTGTTTGGATTGCCGGGATGCTGCGCCATGGCGATTTTTCTTGGCTTCGCGGGCGGCTATCCCGCCGGTGCCGCCGCCGTGCGGGAGCTTCTGGAAAGCGGCGCCGTGACCCGCCGGCAGGCCAAACGTTTGCTTCGCTTTTGCGTCAACGCAGGCCCGGCGTTCGTTATCAGCACCGTCGGCGCCGGTATGGCCGGGAGCATCGCCGTCGGATGGCTTTTGCTGGCGGCGCATACCGGCGCGTCGCTGATGATTGGGATCGTTTGCCGGATCGTGGACGGAAAAGAAGAAGAAATAAACGAGCCGGCCGTGCCGACAAACGCCTTACCCGCTGGCGCGGCGCTGACGCAGTCGGTCAACGGCGCTTGCCGGACGCTTTTATCCATGTGCGGGTTCGTGATCCTGTTCGCCGGGGCGCAATCGTTGATGGAAGTGGCGTTTTCGATCGATTCTCCCGCGCTGGCGATTCTGCTGGAGGTGACCGGCGGCTGCGCGGCGGCCGCCAAAGCGCCGGAAGTCCGCCCGCTTTTGTGGGGGATGGCGCTGGGATGGGGCGGACTGTCGGTGCATTGTCAGCTGTTGGCGATCCTGTCGCCCTATCGGGTGATCGACCGCGGTTTTTTTGGATACCGCCTGATCCACGGAGCACTGGGCGGCTTGCTCAGCTTGCTGTTGTTTTGGCTCGTTCCCGTGGATATTGCCGCGGCCGCCACATCCGCCGTGGCGGTACCGGCGACGGCCGCCTCGGCACCGGCCGCGATCACCCTGGTGATCATGTGCTTGCTGCTGCTTTTCACCAATTCCAAAAAAGATTCGAATAAATCCCTGTTCAGGGGTTGACAGAAAGGAAAAAATCGTGTATAATGCGCTGTAAAGTGATTTGCTTTACAGCCTGGAGGAGGGGAGAACCGTGGCCAAAAACATGGAAGTGGCGTTTTTGCTGGATTTTTACGGCGAAATGCTGACGGAAAAACAACGGGAGGTCATGGATCTCTATTACAATCAGGATTTGTCCCTGGCGGAGATCGCCGAGGACGACGGCATCACCCGGCAGGGGGTACGGGATTCCATCAAGCGGGCGGAAACGCAGCTTATGGAGATGGAGGAACGACTCGGGCTGGCCAAACGCTTTACCTCGATGCAGGAGGGACTGGCGGTCATCCGTCAGGCGGTGGAGGAGATCCGCCGCTATAACGATCGCTACGTCCACGCCAATCCCATTGCGCAAAGCGTTCGCCAGATCGAAGAGCAGACCGACAAGTTGGAGGAATCGTAAGTGGCCTTTGAAGGACTTTCGGACAAACTATCCGCGGCGTTCAAGCGACTGCGATCCAAAGGCAAGCTGAGCGAGGCCGACGTCAAGGAGGCCATGCGCGAGGTGCGTCTGGCGCTGCTGGAGGCCGACGTCAACTATAAAGTCGCCAAGGAGTTTACCGCCAAGGTGACCGAGCGGGCCGTCGGCGCGCAGGTGATGGAAAGCCTGACCCCGGCGCAGATGGTGGTCAAGATCGTCAACGAAGAACTGACGGCGCTGATGGGCGGCCAGGCCGCGCATCTGGCCCATACCAACCGTCCGCCCTGCGTGGTTATGATGTGCGGTCTGCAGGGCTCGGGTAAAACCACCCATTCGGGAAAACTCGGCAAATTGCTGAAAAGCCAGGGTCACCGGCCGTTGCTGGTGGCTTGCGATATCTACCGTCCCGCCGCCATCGAGCAGCTGCGGGTGGTGGCGCAGCGGGCCGGTGTGCCGTTTTTTGAAAAGGGCACCATCGACCCGGTGGAGATCGCCCGGCAGGCGGTCGCGCACGCCAGGGATTACGGCAACGATTACGTGATTCTCGATACCGCCGGCCGTCTGCATATCGACGAGGAGCTGATGAACGAGCTCAAGTCGGTCAAGGCGGCGGTACAGCCCAACGAGATCCTGCTGGTGGTCGACGCCATGACCGGTCAGGACGCGGTCAACGTCGCCTCCTCCTTCGACGAGGCGCTGGGGATCGACGGCGTGATCCTGACCAAGCTCGACGGCGATACCCGCGGCGGCGCGGCGCTGTCGGTCAGGGCGGTCACCGGCAAGCCGATCAAGTTCGTCGGCGTGGGTGAAAAGCTGGAGGATCTCGAGGTGTTCCATCCCGAACGGATGGCCTCCCGGATCCTCGGTATGGGCGACGTGATGTCGCTGATCGAAAAAGCCGAGCAACAGATCAGCGAGCGCGAGGCCCAGCAAATGGCACAAAAGCTGCAGCAGGAAAAGTTCGATATGAACGATATGCTCGACCAGTTCCGCCAAATCAAAAAAATGGGGGACGTCAAGGGCCTTTTGGGCATGATCCCGGGACTGGGCAACAAGCTGCGGGACGTCGAGATCGACGAACGGCAGTTCGACCGGGTCGAGGCGATCATTCTGTCAATGACCAACGCCGAACGCGCCAAGCCCGAGATCATCAACCCTTCCCGCAAGCGGCGGATTGCCGCCGGATGCGGCATGAAGGTGGAGGACGTCAACCGTCTGCTCAAGCAATACGAGCAGATGAAGCAGATGATGAAGCAGATGAAGGGCTTCGGCAAGAAAAAGGGCCGCCGTTCTCTGCGCGGCATCCCGCCCGAACTGCTGGGCGGCAAGGGCTTTGGTTTTTAAGAGGATTCAATCCATAAATCCGTTTATGGTTGAAGATATTTGTCAATTTTAAGTTGGAGGTAACAACTATGGCAGTCAAAATTCGTCTGCGCCGCATGGGCGCCAAGAAAAAACCCTTCTACCGCATCGTGGTGGCGGATTCCCGCTATCCCCGTGACGGCCGCTTCATCGAGGAGATCGGGTATTACAACCCGCTGACCGATCCGGCCGAGGTCAAGGTGGACGCGGAAAAAGCGCAGCAGTGGATCGCCAACGGCGCTCAGCCGACCGATACCGTCAAAGCGCTGCTGAAAAAGGCCGGTGTCTGATGATGAAGGAACTTTTGCTGGATATGGCCAGGGGCCTGGTGGAGGACCCGGCCGCCGTCGTCGTGGAGGAAGACGCTCCCGATGAGGAAGGCACCATCGTGTTCCATCTGCACGTGGCTGAAAACGATATGGGCCGTGTGATCGGCAAGCAAGGGCGTATCGCCAAGGCGATCCGCACCGTGATGCGTGCCGCCGCCACCCGTCAGGACGCCAAGGTCGCCGTCGAGATCGATTGATTTCGCGTCGATCCAAAAGGCGCACGGCCTTGCGGCCGTGCGCCTTTTTCACAAGGAGTGGACTATGCCGTTAAAAGAGTTTTTGGAAGCCGGACAGATCGTCGGCACCCACGGGGTGCGGGGCGAAGTGCGGCTGCAGCCGTGGTGCGATTCTCCCGCCCAGTTAACCCCCATCCACACCCTGTATTGGGACGAGGGCAAAACGCCGGTAAAAGTGACTTGCCGCCCCCACAAGCAGATGGCGCTGGTCAAGATCGACGGGGTGGATACCGTGCAGGACGCGGCGCTGCTGCGGGGCAAGATCCTCTATCTGAACCGGCGGGATCTGCGTTTGCCGGAGGGCGCGTGCTTTATCCGCGATCTGCTGGGCTGCCGGATCGTCGACGCCGACACCGGCGAGGAATACGGCGAGCTGACTTTCGTCAGCGCCACCGGCGCCAACGACGTCTACCATATGCGCCACCGGGACGGACGGGAGATCCTGATCCCGGCGATCCCGGCGGTGGTGATCGACAAGGACGTGGAAAACGGCCGGGTGCTGATCCGGCCGATGAAAGGACTGCTGGACGATGCGGATTGATCTGTTGACCCTGTTTGACGAGATGTGCGAACGGGTCCTGAGCGAAAGCATCCTCGGCCGGGCGCAGAACAAGGGCGCGCTGGAGGTGCATTGTCACCAGATCCGGGATTACACCCTCAACAAACAAAAACAGGTGGACGATTATCCCTATGGCGGCGGCCAGGGAATGATCATGAACGCCCAGCCCATCGCCGACTGCTTTCGCGCCGTCTGCAAGGAGATCGGGGACACGCCGTATCTGGTCTATATGTCGCCGCAGGGAACGACCCTGACCCAGCAAAAGGCGCGCGAGCTGGCGCAAAAAGACCATCTGTGCGTGCTGTGCGGTCATTACGAGGGGGTCGACGAGCGGGTGCTGGACGCGCTGGTGGATGAGCAGATCTCCATTGGCGACTACGTGCTGACCGGCGGCGAACTGCCGGCGCTGGTGCTGATCGACTGCGTGGCGCGGATGGTGCCGGGCGTGCTCAGCGAAGAGGCCTGCTTTACCGACGAAAGCCATTATTCCGGATTGCTGGAATATCCCCAATACACCCGTCCCGCCGAATGGGAAGGCCGACCGGTACCGGAGATCCTGCTCAGCGGCCATCACGCCAACATTGAAGTCTGGCGTCGGCGGCAATCGCTGATCCGCACCCTGCTTCGGCGGCCGGATCTGCTTGCGCGGGCGGAGTTAAGCGAAAAAGAACGCGCGTTTTTGACGGATTACGCCGCGCAAAACGGATTGAACGACCCGTGGAAACCAATCATATAATGGAAAAAAACGCCATTCTTCGGTTTTTCTGTCTAAAATTTGTTCACCAGAATCGTCAATAGTGACAAAACCGAGGCAAGCGGTATTGCTTTCAATAGGGCAGACCGCCAAAATTGCGATTTTTGGCGGTTTATGTGGTCAAAACCGATTGACGAAACGACCATTTGTGATATAATTTGTTTGTTCTTAATGGTTAACCATCAGAGAGGAGTTTTGACAATGTACGTAAAAGATGTACTGGTTCAGAATCAGGTTGGTCTGCACGCCAGACCGGCGACTTTTTTCATTCAGAAGGCCAACGAGTTTAAGTCCTCTGTCTGGGTCGAGAAGGAAGAACGCCGCGCCAACGCCAAAAGCTTGCTGGGCGTTTTGTCCCTGGGCATCGTCGGCGGCACCAACATCCGCGTGATCGCGGACGGCGCGGACGAGCAGGAGGCTGTGGACAGCCTGGTGGCTCTGGTCGAATCCGGCTTTGCCGAATAAAACGCGTATCGAAAAAGGCGCAGCCGTTTTCACGGCTGCGCTTTTTGTCTTATTTTCTGGAAAGGAGAGCGCCGCTTTATGCAGACCAATCCAAAGCTTCCCGATCTGCGCCGGCAGGCGATGGCGCTACCGCTGCTGCCCGGGGTGTACATCATGCGGGATCAGCAGGATCACATCATCTATATCGGCAAGGCCAAGGCGCTCAAAAACCGGGTCAGCCAATATTTCGGCGCCGGCAATCAGCATCCGCCCAAGGTGCGCCAGATGGTCAGCCAGGTGGATCATTTCGAGTATATCGTCGCCGACAGCGAATTCGAGGCGCTGGTACTGGAATGCTCGCTGATCAAGCAGCACAAGCCCAAATACAACATCCTGCTCAAGGACGATAAAGGATACAGCTATATCCGTATCTCGCCGCCGCCCTATTCCCGGATCGACGCGGTGCTGCAAAAGCTGGACGACGGCGCCCGCTACATCGGCCCGTATATGAGCTCCTTCATCATCAAGCAGGCGGTCGAGGAAGCCCATAAGATCTTCAAGCTGGCCACCTGCAACCGGCCGTTCGGGTATCGCAAGGCCAGCGGCCGTCCCTGCTTGAACCACTACATCGATCAATGCTGCGCGCCCTGTACCGGACGGATCAGCGAAGCGGAGTATGCCGAGCAGGTCAATCAGGCGGTGGAGTTTTTGACTCAGGGCAGCGCCCGCACCCTTTCGCTGCTGAAAGAACGGATGGAGCAGGCTGCTGAACGGCTGGAATTTGAAAAAGCCGCCCGTCTGCGGGATCATATCGCCGCCATCAAGCGGTTGAGCGACAAGCAAAAGGTGGTGATGTCCCGCGTGCGCGAGCAAGACGTCGTCGCCATGGCGCGGGGCAACGACCGGATCTGCTTCGAGGTGTTCCGCTTCACCAAAGGCCGGCTGAGCGACCGGGAGCATTTTTTGATCGACGAGTTCGATTCTCCCGCGTCGGCGCGGGCCGAGTTTTTGCGGGAATACTATACTGTGCGCCATCCCATTCCGCCGCAGATCACGGTGGACGGGGAAGTGGAAGACGCCCCGCTGATGGAGCAGTGGCTCACCGACAAGGCGAAACGCCGGGTGCAGCTCCATATCCCGCAGCGAGGCGAACAGGCTCATCTGGTGGAGATGTGCCGCAACAACGCCGCCGAGCATATTGCCCGGCTGCAGGAGATCAGCGGTCGGGACGCCGCGGCGCTGGACGAATTGGCGCGGCTTTTGGGGCTTGACGCTCCGCCGGCGTATATCGAAAGCTACGATATTTCCCACACCGACGGCGCCGACAACGTCGCCGGCATGGTGGTGTTTTACAACGGCCGTCCTCTTAAATCCGCTTATCGCAAATTCAAGATCCGTTCTTTTGACGGCCAGGACGATTACGGATCGATGCGGGAAGTGATCTCCCGCCGGTTGGACGAATACGAGAAACAAAAGGATTCGGGCGAAGGCTTCGGCCGCCTGCCGGATCTGATCCTGCTGGACGGCGGTCAGGGGCAGGTCGGCGCGGTGCGTCCCGTGCTGGAAGCGCGGGGCTATACCGTTCCGGTGTTCGGCATGGTCAAGGATTCCCACCACCGTACCCGCGCCATCGCCGCCGACGGTGGCGAGATCGCCATCCACGCCAAACGCGCCGCTTTTACGCTGGTGGGAACCATTCAAGAAGAGGTTCACCGGTTCGCCATCTCCTATCACCGGCAAAAGCGGGGCAAAAGCCGCATCTGCACCTCATTGACCGGGATCGAGGGAGTAGGCGAGACCCGCGCGAAAGCGCTGCTGCGGCATTTCGGATCGGTCAAGGCGGTACGGGAAGCGTCGCTGGAGGAATTGCAGGGCATCAAGGGGATGACCAAACCGGCCGCGCAGGCGGTTTTTGAGCATTTTCAAGAGGAAGACGCATAAACCCCTTTTGCCGGGACACCCTAATCCCGAAAGGGGCGAACAGGATGAACACCGACCGTTATTCTGACCGCGAGGAATTACTCAACTTCATTTATAAAAACGCCGAGATGGGCGAGGAAAGCATCGGCTATCTGCTGGAGCGGGTCACCGACACCCGGATGCGCCAGCATCTCAAAACCCAGCAAAAGGAATACCGCTCGATCATGCACGAGGCACACGATCAGTTTCCCGGCGAGATGCAAACGGTCGGGCCGGTCGCCAAAATGTCCGCCAAAATGATGGTGGATATGAAAATGATGAACGACAACACGCCCTCTCACGTGGCACAGATGATGATCAAGGGCAGCACCAACGGGGTGATCGAGATCACCAAAAAGCTCAAGCTGTACGAGGGCGTGGGCCAAAACGCCGAACGGCTGGGGCAAAAGCTGCTGGATACCGAGGAGCACAACATCGAAAAACTAAAAGCGTTTTTAGGCTGAAAATCGGACCCGTTTGCCGACGGGTCCGATTTTTCTTGCGTATTGGGCGCGAATGGTGTACAATAAACGGGAAATTGAAAAACACGGGAGCATACCATGACCACCATTTATCTGATACGCCATTGTGAAACGCAGGGAAACAAAAAGCGGCTCTTTCAGGGCCATATCGATATGCCGATCAGCGCCGAGGGAGAAAGCCAGTTGCAGCGGTTGGCGGAGCGGTTTCGGGATATCGCGCTGGACCGGATCTATTCCAGTCCGCTCGGCCGGGCGATGCGCACCGCCCAGGCAGTCGATCGCTACCACGGACTGGACATCACGGTCGACGAACGGCTGATCGAGATCAACGTCGGCGTTTGGGAAGGCAAGCCGTGGAACGAACTGATGCAAACCGATCCCGAGCATTGCGACGTCTGGTCGTGGCGGCCGTGGCTGTTTGAGCCGGAAAAAGGCGAGCCCATGCGCTCGGTCTTTGATCGGATGAGCCGCGCGATCACCGATATCGCCGCCGCCAACGCCGGCAAACGGATCGCGGTGGTCTCCCACGGCTGCGCCATCCGCAACGCCATCTGCTTTGCCAAGGGCTGGCCGATCGAACGGCTGGGCGAGATCGGATGGATCGACAACACCGGGTATTGCCAACTGGATTTTGACGGCGAGGCCATCCGGATAACCGGCGAGCCTTCGCTGGAGGACGACTGGTGGCCGGAGGAAACACGATGAACTTCTGGGCGCATTTTTGGTATTATTTCCAATTGGTATTTGGCATATCCCTTCCGTGTCTTTTCACCGTGTACTTGATCGGCGCTTTTGTGAAAAGCCGCCGTCGGCCGCGTACCGTGCAAGGGCGGATCGTCGATAAGGAAATGCCGGCTAAGCCCCTGTACGAGGGACGATTCGGCGCCCTCAATCCCAAGCGGCCGCTTTACGGCTCGGTCACGGTCGAGATCGACGGAAAGCGGCGCCGTTTTGACGCGCCGCCCTGGCTGATCGAACGGTTGACGATCGGGCAGCAGGCGCATTTGACCTGCCGCGGCAATAAACTGGTGGATGGTGATTGATATGCGGATTTTGGCTGTGGATCTGGGACTGGCGCGTACCGGACTGGCGATTTCGGACGAAAGCGGATTCTTGGCGTCGCCTGTTTGCACCGTCAACGAAAACGATCTTACGGTATTGGCGGACAAGATTGCCGCCATCGCCAACGAGCGGCAGGCGACCGAGATCGTGGTGGGTCACCCCAAAAATATGGACGGCAGCCGGGGCGAAAGCGCGCAGCGGGCCGAAGAGTTTGCCAACGTCCTTGCGCAAAAAACCGGCCTGCCGGTCAAGCTGTGGGACGAACGGATGACCACGGTTTCGGCCATCGGCGTGCTCAACCAGACCGATACCCGCGGCAAAAAGCGCAAAGCGGTGATCGACACCGTCGCCGCGACCATCATCCTGCAAAACTATCTGGACAGCCTGTCCTGATCTCAATGGATCAAAAGGCGAGTCACGCGAAGGTGACCCGCCTTTTGCAATTAGGAACAGCGATTGGGAGAGGCGCTGCCGCCGGGTTGGGCGCCGTTTTGCTCCACGCGGGGCGGGAAAAATTCATCCACCGGGAAGCTCATCTGCCGGAACAGATCGCAGGCGCTTTCGTTTTGCGGCGTGCACTCCTTGGTGGGCATACAGTAGTCGTAGGCCGGCATTAGCATCTGCACGTTGCGGATCAACTGCACGATGGTGAACACCCCGACCGTCACGTAGACGCGGCGATGGTCGCCGCCGAACTGCAGCGTGCCGTCAAAATGCTCCGCCACACCGCCGGGAACGTTGTTGTATTCCAGATCGAACTCCTCGTTGACGGTGATCTCGCCGCAGTCGGTAACGCGGTAGTCCAGCACCACCGGCTCGGCCACCTGCACGTTGCACCGCGGCAGATTGCGGGTCGGCGTCCGCTGGGGATCGTTGCCGTCGGGGCGGTATTCGCTGGAAAACACCTTGACGTTGCCTTCGCCGCCGTACAGGATCACCCGTTTGCGGAAAACCGCCAGACCGTTGACCGACCCGCCGGCGGAGCTGCGGCCGGTGTATACGTCCATCCGCACGTGGAAATAGAAGGTCAGATCGCAGGCATAATACCCTTTGTTAAAGGGGATAGGCTCCACGTCGATGTAAACGGTAAGCACCTCCACGTCCCGCGCGCGCAGGTTGAGCGCGTCGTCCACCAGCGCTTGATCCCGCTCGGTAAAGCACACCCGCAGGTCCTCCAGACAATCACGGTCTCCACAGGAATCGAACACCCGACCGGCGTCGATGCATACGGCGTCCCGGCAGCCATGGGTATGTTTGTTTTCAGGCATACGCAAATCCTCCTGTTGAAAAGGTAGTGAATGGATTTCACTTCATTCGTATTGTATGCCGGCAGGGCAGGGGAGTGACGGATTTTTGCAGAAAAAAACCGTCGGCAAGTGTTGACATTGCCGACGAAAAATGGTAAGATATCAAATGTCGCTACACGGAGAGGTGTCCGAGCGGTTTAAGGAGCCGGTCTTGAAAACCGGTGACTCGCAAGAGCCAAGGGTTCGAATCCCTTCCTCTCCGCCACCTCACAGATAACGGAATAGCCAATCCATTGCTCACAACGCCTTGGATATGGTATAGATGGAGAAGTACTCAAGTTGGTGACGAGGCGCCCCTGCTAAGGGCGTAGGTCGGGTAACCGGCGCGAGGGTTCGAGTCCCTCCTTCTCCGCCAAGCAAAAAGCCACCCGCAAGGG
>JBMNVL010000056.1:0-12375 GCA_050946775.1 Acutalibacteraceae bacterium | reverse complement strand
ATCGGGCTTTACAACGCCATGGACGTGGGTGCCATCTGGCTGGAACGCGAACTGGCGCAAAAGTAAACAAACCAAAGAGATCCAAACGCCGCGGCGTTTGGATCTTTTTTTTTGCAAACAAAAAAAGCCACCCGCGGGTGGCTTTTTACAGGTCCTTACGCGTTGGCTTTTTTCGCGAGGGCGGACTTTCTCCGTGCAGCGGTATTCTTGTGCAGGATCCCCTTCGCGACGGCCTGGTCGATCTTCTTGACGGCCTGCTTGACGGCGACGTCCTTGTCGGCGGCGCCGGTCGCGATCGCCTCGTTGGCCTTCTTGATCTCGGTCTTCAGCGCCGAACGGGTGGCCTTGTTGCGAGCGGTTTTGGTCGCGATGACCTTCACTCTCTTCTTCGCGGATTTAATGTTGGGCATGGTCACACCTCCTTCGCAAAACTGGTTTTTCTAAATCACGCTGAAATATAATACCACTTTCTTTTCAAAAAAGCAACTGTTTTTTTCAGAATAACCGGATTTTTTCTTCAAATACTACTCCAAACGCCTCAAAAAAGGAGAGTTCGCCATGCCTTTTCGATCCGATCTGGCCGCCGAAGCGGTGGAAAGCGCCGCCGGACAGCCCCTGTCTGAACGGGACGTCCGCCAAAAACAGATCCGCGACGGCGATATGACCGTGACCACCATCCACATCGACAGCGACCGCGCCGAACAGGTGTTGGGCAAACCCCGGGGCACTTACGTGACCGCTCAATTTCCGACGCTGACCGATCACGGCGGCGCCATGGAAGACACCGCCTGCCGGTTGGCGACGTATCTGGAGGCGCTGCTTCCGCAAACCGGGCCGGTGGTGGTGGCAGGGCTTGGAAACGAACGGATCACCCCCGACGCGCTGGGTCCCAAGGTCGCCTCGATGGTGCTGGCGACCCGCCATATCCGGGGCGAATTTGCCCGCGCGGCCGGGCTGAGCGATCTGCGCCCGACGGCGGTAATCGCCCCCGGTGTACTGGGGCAGACTGGCGTGGAGGCGGGCGAAATCGTCCGGGGCGTCTGCTCGGCGGTCCACCCGGCGGCGGTGATTGCGGTGGACGCGCTGGCCTGCCGGGATCTGGGGCGGCTGGGGCGCACAGTGCAGATCGCCGATACCGGCATCGCGCCGGGATCGGGGGTGGGCAACCACCGGGCGGCGCTGAGCGCCGATACCCTCGGCGTGCCGGTGATCGCCGTCGGGGTGCCGACGGTGGTGGACGCCGCCACCATCGCCATGGAGTTGACCGGGCAGGAGGACGGCGATCCCTTTCCCGCGGGACACGCCATGATGGTGACCCCGCGGGAGATCGATCTGCTGATCGACCGGGCGTCCCGGCTGGTCGCCATGACCATCAACCGTCTGCTGCAACCGGACTATTCCCCGCTGGAGCTGATCGCGCTGGCGGAATAACCGCCGCCTTTTCGGCATACCCTTTTTCGGGGGGATGCGGTATGCGCGGGATCAGCCGGATTTTGAAGGTGACAACGGCGCTGGTAACGGCGGCGGCGCTGCTGGTCGTTTGTCCGGGGATCTGGCAGGATCTGCGTGCCGTCACCAAAAAGGCGGCGGTGCTGTCGGCGGGACTGCGGCAGCCCCGGGAAGCGGCGGCGGCGCTCAGCGAACGGCTGCGAGCCGGATCGCCGGCACCGCGAACGACGACCTTTTCAACCGCGTCGACCTCGACGACGGCTTCTGCCCCCGTCACTCTTCTGACCAACGCGCCGGCGCCGCCCCGTTCCCAAAAGGGCGGCACGGTGGTGGAACAGGCGCTGCCGGCAGGCAAGATCGCGGTAGGACACGTCGCCTGGCAAAACCGCAGCGGCACCGACGTGGACGTTGTCGGGCAGTTCGGCAAAACGCCGGCTATCCGTCTGACTGGCACCGACGCGCCGCAGGTGCTGATCGTTCACACCCACACCACCGAAAGCTATATGGATTATTACTCCGGCTACTATAACGATTCCGACGTGACCCGCACCAAAGACGCCGCCCACAGCGTGGTCGCCGTCGGCGAGGAGATCGCCGCCCGGTTGCGGGACGCCGGAATCGGAGTGATCCACGACAGGACCGTTCACGACAGTCCCCAATACACCGGCGCCTACGACCGCGCCGCCCAGACGATCCAAAAAAATCTCAAAGCCTATCCCACCATACAGGTGGTTTTGGATATCCACCGGGACGCCATCATGCCCGACGACACCACCAAGATCAAGCCCACCGTGACGGTGGACGGCCGCAAGGCGGCACAGGTGATGATCATCGCCGGGGTGGTGGATGATCCCGACGCGTCCCATCCCCATTGGCGGGACAATCTCCGTCTGGCGCTGGCGCTGCAGGAAGGGCTGGCGACCCGCTATCCCGGGCTGGCGCGTCCGCTTTCGGCGGTCGCCAGCCGGTACAACGAGCATCTCACCCGGGGATCGCTGCTCATCGAAATCGGCACCGACGCCAACACCGTCGCCGAGGCGGTCTATTCCGGGGGACTGGTCGGACAGACGCTGGCCGCCGTATTGGCCGATTACAAACAAGGAGGATGACCGATGCGCCGACGATTCTGGACGCGGTTTTTGGGGGCTTTTTGCGCGGCGTTGATCCCGCCGCTGACGGCACTGGGCTTTTTTACGGCGGATATCAACACCCGGCGGACGGCGTTTCGGGGCGATCCTCTGCAGGGCTGGGCGCTGCTGCAATGGGATCCGGCCGCGCTGGACGACGTATTGGAGGACGGACTGGAGCTGCTGCCGGCGCCCACCCGTCTGCTGATGAGTCTGCCCCGGCTGATCGGCGTGGAACTGCCCCGGGAGATCGACCGTCGCCAAAACCGTCCCCGGTTCCCTTCGGAAAAATGACCGGCCGCTCCTGTCGAGCCGCCGGTTTGCACAAAAACAGCGGGCTGAGTTTCCTCAGCCCGCTGTCCTTATCACGGGTCAGCCTTTTTGAAGTGTCAGAACGACTCGATCTTGCCGGTCACGTATTGCAGGATCATCAGCGCGTCCGAAGCGGTGACGCCGTCGCTGCCGTCCACGTCGGCGGCCGCAGCCTCGGTGCCGGTCAGATCGATTTTTCCGGTCGCCGCCTGCAGCGCCATCAGCGCGTCGGCGGCCGTCACCTCCCCACTGCCGTCCACGTCACCGGGAATAACGGTCGGCGCCGGCTCCGCTTTTTCCAGCGCGGCGATCGCTTGATCCAGCGCCGCGTTGGCGGCGTCGATCTGCGCCTGGGTGGCGGCGGGATCCGCCAGCACCGCTTGAGCCGCGTCAATGACCCCGTTCAGCGTGGCGATACTCTCGGCGGTATAGACGTCGGTTTTGGCCGCCTCCGCTTTTGCCGCGGCGACGGCCGCCGCCAGCGCCGTCAAATCGGGGGTATCCTCCCCGATCGCCGGGGTAATGCCGAACTGCACCCCGTCGAGATAGACCGTGCCCGCCTCGCTGTCGTTGAACACAAAGGACAGATTGGCGCTGGCCAGCACGCTGTCTATCGTCGCGTCGTCGCTGATCCACTGGCTGCGGGCGTTGAGCAACTGCCCCAGATCGAAGGTGTAGGCGGTAAAATCGCTGCCGGCCGGCAGAGTAACGCGGGTCTCCTTCTCGGCGGAATCCGCCAGCGCCGCGTGATAGACGTTTCCGGCGCCCTGGGTGAACCGCAGGCGCATCGTCTTATCCCGGTCGTCGGGGTTTTTGATCCGCACGGTGAGATACCGGTATCCCGCCAAGGAATTGTCGGCGTTGCGCAGACCGTAGACCGGGCCGACGGTGACGGTGCCGGAGGGCTGGGCGATCTTCAAAGAAGCGACGCCCTCGGCCTTGGTCGCGCTATCAAAACTCAACGTCGCTTTGTCCGACTGCCAGACGTCGTCCCACTTGGTGTTGTCGTTGCTGCCGCCGACCGTCCATACCTGGCCGTCGGCGTACTGCCAATCCTTGGGGCGGTACAAAAGGGCGTCGACGGTGTTCCGGTCGGTGCGGAAGGGCGCCGCCGCGATACCCGAACCACCCGTGAGATTGGCGCCGGTCGCCGTGGTGGCGAAGGCGTAGGTCACGTTCCTGGGCTCGGCCACGTGGGGATTGGACACCGCCACGGTATCAGCCGACACAATCACCGCGTCGGCACTGACGTAGCGTCCGTCTTCCCCGGCGATGGCAAAGCCGTGCAGGGTATCCCCCGTCTTGATCCGTAAACCCGAACCCGCCTGATCGAAGGTGACGAGGATCCGGTTGCCGGATACCGTCATGCTCTTATAAGCCGGAGCGGAATACCCGTCCTGGCCGCCGTAAACCATGTTTCGCACTGCCGCGGTGAACCGCTCGGCCACCGGAATCTTATCCGCCGGATGGATCGGGCCGTTGGATTGCTCCTGTCCGTCGAGGTTCACAAAGTAATGGGTCAGCGGCAGATCGTAGGTCGGCAGCTGCGCCATGGAAGCGGGATGGCGCGCCCACGCGTCGGCCATCGCCTCCCAGAAATACGCCATCACGGTGTCCTGCGGAATGCCGCTCACGCCGTAGGTGTGGGGCGCGATATGAGCGAAGACAAAGGGCATTTCCTCTTCCCCGAAGCCGAACGTCCGTCCCCAATCCTGCTGGAGCAGCTCCAGCAGATCGGTGTAAATGCCGATATCGCCGGCCCCCAGGTTGGTCTCGCCCTGATACCACAAGGCGCCGGCCACGTTGTAGCCGCTCAACGCGCCGATCTTCTGGTTGTACAGCGCCGACATCCGGTTGAAGGTTTGCGGCCAGTTGTTCTCGTCAAAATAGCGGCCATGCTCCTGCAGATAGGATTTGACCGCGGCGCTGCTTTCGATCCCCTCGCGGGAGATCCACGCCTCGATGTAGGTGCCGCCCAGCGGCACGTTGAGAAACCCGACCGGCACGTCCAGCTCCTGCCGCAGGGCCAGCGCCATGTTGTAGGCCACCGAGGAGGTGCCGTTGAGCCGGGAGGTGTTGGTGCCGTCGAACCACACCGAGCCCCGCACGTTGAAATCGGGCGTCAGGGGCTGATCGACGTCGTTGTTGTAGATCAGCGACGGCTCAAAGAAGACCCGGACGTAAGGATCGTTGCGCGCCAGGATAGCGGTGTTGTTGACGTCGTGCTGAATGCGGTATTCCATGTTGGACTGACCGCCGGCCACCCACACCTCGCCGATCAGGATATCGGTGAAGGTATAGGTGATGGCGCCGCCCGACACGGTGAGGGTGTAGGTATCGTAGCCGCCCGGCTGCGCCGGCAGATCGATCCGCCAGCTGCCGTTCGCGTCCACCGCGGCGGTGCCGGTGCCCACCGGCTCGGTCTGGCCGTCCTTGTACAGGGCGGCGGTGACGGTTTGCCCTTCTCCGCCCTGGCCGAAGACCGCGACGGGTTTGTTCTGCTGGAACATCATCCCGTTGGCGAACAGGCTGTTCAGCACCGGCTCGGCCGACAGATCGACGATGCGGAAATCCTTGACCCGCAGATCGTAGACGTGGCTTTGATCGTTATCCAGCATATAGAACGACATTCCTCCGATCTTGCTCAAGTCCACCGTGGTCTGCATCGGGATCGATACGGTGTGCCACTGCCCCGGCTGTTTGCCGGCGGCGTTGACCGCCACGGTGGCGTCGTGGTTGAGGATAGCCACGCCCTGGCTGTTCGCCGGGCGGATGAAGAAGGTGTCAAAGGACGCCGCCGAATCCTCTTCGAAATACACGTCGAACTGCATATACAGTTTGGTGGGATCGTGCTTTTCCAGATCGGGCGGGGTCACGGCGTAGCCGACCGGGCTGTTGACGTGGGCTGCGGGGCCGTTGTAAATAAAGGTGCCGCCGTCCACCCGGCCGCGGCCGGAATGCCAATTTTGCTCGGCAAAATCGCTCATGGGGAACTGCCCTCCCAGGAAAGTGGTTTCCACCAGCCCGTCCCAGGCGGCGTTGAGCGCGGCCAGCGCCGCGTCGATATCGGCGTCGGTCGCCGTTTCGCTCGTCAGGGTCTGCTGTGCCGCCGCCTTGGCCGCGGCCAGCGCCGCCAGCGATTCCTTGGAGAAGGTTTTGGCCGGATCGGGCTCTTTCTTGAGCGCCTCCATCAGCACCCCGCGGTTGCCCAGCTCGTCCAGCGCGGCCTGCAGGGTATCGATCGCCTGCCAGACGTCCTCGTCACAGGCGGCGTCGATCATCGCCTGTTCCCCCGCGGCCAGCGCCGCCTGGTAGGTCTGCCAGACGCCGGCGGGATACAGGCTTTCGTCGCCGACGTCGGTGTCCATTTTCTGGCGCAGAATGGCCATCGATTCCTCGACCGTCACGTCGTCGATACGCATACGGCGCACTTCCAGCGTGATGGGCGCCGAAGATTGAAAGTGGAATCCGCCGGTCAGCACCTGCGCCCAGTTTTGAAATTTCATATTGGAGGCGAAATCCCGTTCAAAGGTGTGCCATTCGCCATCGCCCAGCACGTTTTTGGCGGACGAGTCCCAGACGTTTTCCATCTGCCCGTCGATATCCCGGGGCTGCAGCGTCAGATTGCCCACACTGGCGATATCTCCGTCGACCAGTCGGATATCCACCCGAAAACGCAGTTTGTCCGCCGCGTGATTCGACAGATCCACCGCCTGATCCAACTGGGCAGTGGGAGAATTGATTGCCCCGTTGATAGACCAGGTGTAAACCCCGTTTTCATCGGCGCCGGCAAACGGCGGAAAGGCCGCCACCTGGTAGGTGGTATCCTTGAGTGCCGCCTTGGCGTCGAGGATTACCTGCAGCGCGTCGTTGACGGCGAACTGATCCGCCATCGGATCGTCGAGCACCGCCTGGCCGGCGGTCTTGGCGTCACGCAGCGCCTGCACCGCCAAACGGCCGAAATTGCCCTGCGGCTCGTCCTCGTCCACCGCCGCTTGCAAGGCGGTCTTGTCCACACCGGTGGGTTTTTCCACCAGCGATTCTCTTTCGGTTTTCAGCAGATTGTACGCCGTCATCATATCCCCGCCGGTGGCCGAGGCGTTGTCCAGCAGCGCCTGGGCATCGGCCTTGGCGGCGTTGTAATCGGTCAGCGACAGGTAGCCGTCCTCCCCGTTGGGCAACGGCGCAGCGACCGCGTCGGTCAGCAGTTGCCGCATATCGCCGTCGGCGATTTTAACGATCCGCAGATTCTTCATCTGGATGGAATCCGCCGCCGGGATAAAAAAGGTCATCCAGCGGATATCGGCCACGTCGATGCCGTCGTTGTTGCCGCCGTGTTTGGGGAAAGCCACCGGCGAGGTGACGGTATACCACCGCCCGGCGGTTTTGTCCATCGCCGCCCGTTCGGCCGCCGACGCCTGCGCGTTGAGCAGAGAAGAACCCGAATGGGGCTGTAAAAAGACGATGTTGTTTTTTTCTTTGTAAGTGGCGAGCACGTCCATCTGCAGGTAGACGTCCGGCGCGGTAATGGTCTTGTTGCTTTCCGACACGCCGAAGGGTGTCAGATCCAGCGGTTCAGCCAGATAATACTGCTGATTGGTGCCGCTGCCGACACCCTTTTCCACCCCGCTTCCCAGCGCCGTGTACTGGAACCGGGCGATCACGTAATCGTCAATCCCTTCCGCTGCCGCGGGCAGCGCCAGGGTGGGCACCGCCAGCAGCACGCACAACAGCAGCGCCGTCAGTTTTCGCAAAACGTTCATGATTGGTACCCCTTTCCTGTTGAACCGTTGCGACACGGTGTCCGCCTGTTCAGACGGACACCGTGCAACAATTGGTATACTTTTTTCGATTACGGCGTACCCCAGTCCTCGCCGGGATCGTCGTCGTTGTCCAGCCCGGCGTCGCCGGTGCCCATACCGCTGGTGGTCAGCACGTCGTCAAACGCAATCGTCTGCCATTTTCCCCAGGGAGGATCGTAGCGTTTTTTCATAAAGCCGCCTCCTTTATGCCACCGCGCGGACGTCCGTCGTCACACCCGAAGCGGCGGTCTTGAACTGAACCGCCGTGGCGCTGTAGATGGTAACGCCGTCCACGATCGCGTAGGCGCGGGCGTAGCGGGTACGATCGGTCTTCACGTTCAGCAGGTGCGCCATGTATTGCTGGTTGGCGCCGGTCTTACTGGATTTCACCTTGACAACGGCGCTGGCAGGATCGTTCAAAAACGCCGCCGTCGGTACTTTGGAAGTAAAGATCACGCCGTATTCACTTACGGTGCTGCCGGCCGGGATGGAGGTCTGGGCGATCACCGTCAGGGTAAAGGTTTCACTGCCCTGCGCGTAAGTCGCCTGCTGCAGCACCACGGTGGGAGCAATCGGCTCGGCGTCGGCGGTGAGAATCGCCGCGATGGCGTTGTCGCCGCTGACGTAGAAGGTGTAGCTGTTCTTGCCAAAGCCCACCTTGGCGCCGTCGAGCACCCAGTAGGCAACGTCGCCTTCGGCGGTGACGGTGATCCGCTGGTCAAAACCGAGATCGGTCGAGCCGTCCACGGCATTGTTCAGCCCGTCTTTGGCGGTCACGCCGGCGCCGACGGTCAGGTGATAGCCCTTGGCGGCCGGTTCCTGCTCGTACACGGCGGTCACCGTAACGATCCCGTTGCCCGCTACAGCGGTATTGTACAGCTGATCAGCGCTTTGGGCGCTCTCGGTCCAGCCGACGAATTGATAACCGCCCAGCGCGGTGGCGGTGGTGTTTTCCAGCAGTGCGGCCAGTTCAGCGGCCGAAGTCGCCTTTTTGACGGCGACGGTCTCGTTGTATTTGC
The DNA here is from genome assembly GCA_050946775.1 of Acutalibacteraceae bacterium. Classification (GTDB taxonomy): domain Bacteria; phylum Bacillota; class Clostridia; order Oscillospirales; family Acutalibacteraceae; genus UMGS1474. Next base: position 3,666 of record JBMNVL010000056.1, on the reverse strand, counting down.
CAAGGAAAACCGCAGCGATCTCATTCCCACCAACAAAGTATGCCTTTACGTCCTGCTTGCCATCGGCGGGCAGGTTCACCGTCTCATCGGTCGTCCACTTGCCGTTGACCGTCCAGCCGGCCAGCGTGTACGCCGCCGCCGGATAGGCAACCAGCGTGTCGGTGGTGCCGCTCTCGATCCCGCCGGTGATATCCACCGTGCCGATACCGGCCGTGGTCACGGTGCCGAGGGCCTCCTCGGCCGTGATATCCACCACCCGGGCGTTCTTGATCTGCAGGGTGACGGGGGCGTTTGTCTGGAAATGGAAGGTGTAGCGGTTGAGTTTGGCCCAGTTTTCAAACTGCATCTGCGAGGTGAAATCCCGCTCAAAGGTGTGCCATTCCCCGTCGCCCAGCACGTTCTTGGGAGACGCGTCCCAAACGTTGTTCAGCTGGTTGTCGATATCCCGGGGCTGCAGCGTCAGACTGCCCAACTGGGAGGCGTCGCCGTCGACCAGTTTGAAATCCACCCGAAAGCGCAGTTTGCTGGGGCTGTGATCCGACATATCGATCGACTGGGGCAGCGCCGAGCCGCCGAAATCGAGAGGACCGCTGATCGCCCAGGTCGTCACGCCGTTTTCATCCGCGCCTGCCGCCGGCGGATACTGCGCCACCAGATAAGTGATATTCACCAGCGCGGCTTTGGCCGCGGCGATCCCGGCAACGGCGTCGGCAACCGCATCGTCGTCGGCTGAAGCGTCCGCCAGCACGGCTTGCGCCGCGGTGATCGCTTCGTTGTACGCCGCCAGCGACGCAGCGGAGTAGGTCTTGCTTTGATCCAGTCCGGCGTTGATGGCCGCGACCAAATCCACCCGGGAGCCGAAGGCGTGGATGGTGCTTTCCAGATCGAAATACGCCAGGGTGATCGCCTCGGCGGTACCGTCGGTGAGCGCCTCTTGAGCGGCCGTTTTTGCGGCGGTGTAATTGTCGGTCAGAGCAGCCGGATACACCGTGGTATCCCCCAGATCGGTGGCAATCAGCGCCTGCAGATCGGCCGCCGATTTCTCGTTGGTGATATCCACCACCCGCAGTCGGCGGATCTCCAGCGTGACGTTGGCGGTTTCCGACAGCGAAATGAAGAAGTAGCCGCAGTTGATCTGGTGCCAGGTGTCCGGCGCGTCGGTATAACTCCCGACAAAATTCCGCTCGTAGGTGTGCCATTCGCCGTCGGCCAGCACACTGCCCTGGTTATAATAGACTTCGTTGCGGAAATTGCTCAGCGTATTCATCCGGGGCTGGGTGATGATCATGTTGACCTTGTCGCCGTTGCTGACCGCCCGCAGATCCACCCGGTAGCGCAGATTTTCCTTTTTGTGCGCCGACAGATCCAACGGCTCGCTCAACACGGGCGATCCCCACGCGCCGCCCGTCATGTTCCAGGTGGCTACCGAATCGTAATCCCCGCCGCTGACCGCCGGGATGATCCCCACCAGATAAGCGGTATCGACCAGTGCCGCTTTCGCCGCGGCAATATCCTCGATCGCCGCGGTATAGGTAATGTAATCGGCAGTGGTGTCCTCCAGCGTTGCCAGGCCGGCGGCCTGCGCCGCGTGATACGCCTCCAGAGTATCGGCAGTAAACTCACCGCTCGGGCGTTGTTCGGCCGCCGCTTTCAGCTCAGCACGGATGGCGTCGTCGTATCCGTCGACGATCCGCATCCCCTTAAAGTGGATCTGATAAACGGCCGACTGATCGGCGCTGTTCATATGAAAACGCAGTCCGGTAACGTCTTGAGGAGAAGAGGTGACGCTGCTCAAGGGATAGGAGATGGTGTGCCATACCCCCGGTTGGGTGCGCACCGCGTTGAATTTGTCCGCCACGTTGACGTTGGTAAAGGCGGCGCCCTGCGTCTGGAAGAAGAACTGGGCAAAGTCCGCGCCGGGATCCTCGTCAAACAGCACGTCCACTTCGATCCGCAGATTGGCGGGATCGGCGTGATCCGCCAGGGTGTTGGTGCCGGGCGCGGCCGGATAAATCACGTCGCGCCACGCCACCGTGCCGCTGTAATCCACCACGTCCACCCCGCCGTTGTAGGGAGAGGTCATGGCGTAATAGGTGGTATCGAAGGCGCTCAAATCGACCAGCGCCTCTTTTTCGCACCGCAGGCGGCTCCAGGCCGTCATCAGATCCGGACCGGAGGTGTTGGCATTGGCCAAGACGGTGTTGGCGTCAGCCAGCGCCGCGTTGTAGTCGTTCAACGTCGCGTATCGCGCGCCGGCGGGCAGTCCGGCGTCCACCAGCGCCTGCAGTTCGGTACGGATCTCGGCGGCCGTCATCTTGACGATCCGCAGATTTTTCATCTGGATGGAATCCGCCGCCGGGATAAAAAAGGTCATCCAGCGGATATCGGTCACGTCGATGCCGTCGTTGCCGCCGCCGTAAGTCATGGCCAACGGGGCGGTCACGGTGTACCATTTGCCGGCCGATTTGTCCATCGCCGTTTTCTCGGCGGGCGACGCCGACGTATTGACCAGAGACGAGCCGCTGTGAGGCTGCAAAAAGACGATCCCGTTGGCGCCATTGTAGGTTGCGTTGACGTCCATCTGCAGGTAGACGTCCGGCGCGGTGATCACCTTGTTGCTTTCCGACACGCCGAAGGGTGTCAGATCCAGCGGTTCAGCCAGATAATACTGCTGATTGGTGCCGCTGCCGACCCCCTTTTCCACCCCGCTTCCCAGCGCCGTGTACTGGAACCGGGCGATCACGTAATCGTCGATCCCTTCCGCTGCCGCGGGCAACGCCAGGGTGGGCACCGCCAGCAGCACGCACAACAGCAGCGCCGTCAGTTTTCGCAAAACGTTCATTCTGCAAAACCCCTTTCTTTCCGGGAGAAGGCAAACGACGCCGCCTTCTCTATCCGATTCCATTATATAGTGGTATGTAAAGAAAAACAATATCGACTTTTTTCCGAAATCTTTGATTTTTTTCCGTTTGTGGCAAGCGATTCGTCATAATAGCCAACAAGGCATGGGCTTATTTGTCAAAACAGACAATCCCGCTCAGGCATATGCCCTCTGGCGGTCAGGTTTGATCGTCTCATTATGTTACCTTATAAACAATAGTCACAACCTCCGGCTAAGCCGGAGGCTTGAGTGAGCCCTAGAAGGGCTTGTTACAGGCCACACCCCTAAAGGGGCTCCGAAAGGTTCTGCCAACCGCATTACTTCTTCGGGCCACCCCTAAAGGGGTGTGGCTTTTTGCCTACTTTGTCTTGCTACCCGTAAACGGGTCTACGTACTCTTGAAGGCTGATTTGATCTGCCAACTCATCTTCTTGCAATTGGTTTCTTATGTACTCCGCTATCTGCTTTTTGTTGCGTCCTACTGTATCGACATAATACCCTCTTGCCCAAAAATGACGATTCCCATATTTGTACTTCAAATTGGCATGTCTGTCGAAAATCATTAGACTACTCTTTCCTTTGAGAAACCCCATAATTTGTGCCACACTGTATTTGGGCGGTATCTCTATGAGCATGTGTATATGATCTGGACACGCTTCCGCTTCGATGATGTTTACTCCTTTCTGTTCGCACAGCTTTCTCAATATTTTCCCTATGTCTGTCTTGATGGCTTTGTATATCACCTGTCTACGATATTTCGGCGCAAAGGCGATACTGTTCTCAATC
>JBMNVL010000055.1:0-12446 GCA_050946775.1 Acutalibacteraceae bacterium | reverse complement strand
CGTATAATCAAAAAAGCAGGACTAACGAGAAGCAAAAATCTATAAACAGAATTGTTTAGTCCTCGTCGAGATGTATCTTTCCGGGGTGTCTGCTTCAGATTTGTCCAAGCAGACAGGCGCTGCTCGGAACACTATATATTCTTGGATCAAGAAAAGCAAATCCGTCCAAAAAGCTCTCAAAAGAATCAATATGCGCGACGTGTTTGATCTCAAACAAAAATGCGCTCAGCTTGAAATGATGGTCGAGATTCTGCAATCGGTTCCCTGCACGATAAGTGCGCCGCTTCGGGAAAGATATGACGCAATTGAACAACTTTCCGATCAATATAGTGTAAATCTGCTTTGCAAAGCGTTGAAGGTTGCTAAAGGCAGTTACTATAACCATATCCTAAGAAACAAAAATGAAAACACAATATTTGAGCAAAAGAAAAAGGAACTCACCCCGATCATTGAGAAAATCTTCCATGATAATAATCAAATATACGGCGCAAGCAAAGTTCATGCCGTACTCAAAGATCGAGGATACAAGGTCGGACAGCAAACCGTTGCTGATATTATGCACGAAAACGGGTGGTTTGCTATTGTCAGCGGAGCGAAGAAATTGTACTTAATGAGTCAAGAGCGAAAGCAGAACATCCTGAACCAGCAGTTTCAAGTAACCCGCCCAAACGAAGTATGGGTCAGCGATGTTACCTATTTCCGTTACAATAATAAGATTTATTACATATGTGTAATTCTTGACTTATATGCTCGAAAAATTGTTAGTTATAGAGTATCACAATCTAACAGCACACAGTTAACAAAGGGAACTTTCAAAAATGCTTATGAATATCGTCAGCCGACCAATCTTTTGTTTCACAGCGATCAAGGGGCAAACTATACTTCCAGAGCTTTTATGGGATATTTGAAAGGTTTTGGAATACAACAATCTTTTTCTCGGGCAAGTACGCCTTACGATAATTCCGTTATGGAGTCTTTCTTCAAATCAATGAAGACCGAAAAACTCTACCGTACTGACTTTCGATCAGAGCGGGAGATACGGGAGGCAATCAAAGATTACGTTCATTATTATAATTCCAAAAGGCCGCACTCGGTCATCAATTATCGAACACCTGACGCATATGAATCGGATTATTTCAAGCAGCAAGCGGCTTTGCAGGATTTGCAATCGAACACCAATGGTTCGGATTGAAAGTATTTTTTGTTTTGTGCACGCGATTTGAGCTATTTCGTAAAACGTGTTCGATTAGCACCGTCTGCGCAAAACCGCATAATTACTGGGTTTATATAAAAAAATCACCCTCTAATCGAACACGAATGGTTCAGATTTGAAGGGTGATTATCATGGCGCCCACTGTAGGACTCGAACCTACGACACCACTCTTGCGGTGCCCGGCTCCGGTGTTGCGCTGTCGCGCTCACCGTTCGCCGACCGCGGCGCCAACCCCTGCTCGCTGTATCCGCCCCCGGCGGCGCTCGCAGGCGTTGCAGTTAACAGCCGCACGCGGCTGTTAACCTTGTGCCGTTTTGATCCGTGTCCGGCCGGAAAAGCCAAAACAAAAAGGACGCTTTCGCGTCCTCTTCGTTTTGGCTCCCCCAGTTGGACTCGAACCAACGACACCGCGGTTAACAGCCGCGTGCTCTACCGACTGAGCTATGGAGGAATGTATTCAAGCGATCCGCGGGGGATCGCTTGATTTGTGTTGGCGTCTGCCTATCTTCCCGGGCCGCTTCCAGCCAAGTATTTTCGGCGCAAGTGAGCTTAACTGCCGTGTTCGGGATGGGAACGGGTGTACCCTCACCGCCATCGACACCAACTGTGGTGACCCGTACGAGATTCGAACTCGTGTTGCCGGCGTGAGAGGCCGGAGTCTTAGGCCGCTTGACCAACGGGCCGAGTGGTGCGCCATCAGGGGCTCGAACCCGGGACACCCTGATTAAGAGTCAGGTGCTCTACCAACTGAGCTAATGGCGCATATAAGCGGTTCGTTCAAACCGCTTGACTATCATACACTATCTTTTTCCCGTTGTCAAGAGAAAAATGCAAAAAACTTCCCGGGATTTTTTATAAAACCCGCCCGCTCGATAAAGAGGACGATCAGCGGCGGATCACGTCGATCTGCAGTTCGGTCATCACGTCCAGCGCGGCCTCGTGCAGGTGCCTGTCGCCTCCGGCGGTACATCCGGCGTCCACCGAAACCGGCGTTTCGGGTTGGGCGGCTTTGGCCAGCACCGCGTTGCTGATTACGCAGATCGAGCTGACCAGACCCACCAGCTCGATCGACTCAAACGGATGCTCCCGCAGATAATCGAACAACGCCGCCGAGCCGAACGCCGGCTTGAAAAAGCAGGGATCCTCCGGCCGCCGGGCGTCGGCCACCTTGCCGTACAGCGCCCATCCGGCGGTATCCTTGAGCGTATGGGGAACCGGCAAGCGCCGTCCCTCCTGGGTGGACAGATAATCCTCGCCGTGGGTGTCGAAGGTGAAGGCTACGGTATCGCCCGCGCGGCGATAGGCGGCGATCTTGTCCAAAATGGGCTGCTCCAGTTTTTCGGCGCCGGCGAATCCCAGCGACCCGTCGACAAAATCCTTTTGGTAATCGACCACGATCAGCAGTTTTCCCATAGCGCGCTCCTTATTTGACGATCCCCTGCCGCCGTCCGGCGGCAGGGGATAAAACGGGTTTACGAACGGTTGAGCAGGGTGTAAAACGCCTTGTGAGCGCTGTACACGTCCAGCTTGGAGACCACCTCGTAGGGCGCGTGCATCGACAGCACCGGCACTCCCATATCGACGGTGTCCACGTCGAGATCGGCGATGTATTTGGCCACCGTGCCGCCGCCGCCGGCGTCCACCTTGCCCAGCTCGCCGACCTGCCACAGCACCCCTTGCTCGTCCATCATCCGGCGGATGCGGCCCATCAGCTCGGCCGAGGCGTCGTTGGTGTCGGATTTGCCGCGGGAGCCGGTGTACTTGGTGATGGCGACGCCCTTGTTGAGATAGGCGCAGTTGCGCGCTTCGGTCACCTCGGGATAGATCGGATCCAGCGCGGCGTTGACGTCGGCCGACAGGCACAGGGAATTCGACAAAGCGTGACGGCCCTCCTCGCCGCTCATGGCGGCCAGATCCGCCACGAAATATTGTAAGAACGCCGATTGCATCCCAGTGGCGCCCTCCGAGCCGATCTCCTCCTTGTCCGCCAGCAGGGTGATGGCGGTGTAGGCCGGCTTTTCGGTGCCCAGCACGGCGGTCAGCGCCGGATAGGCGCAGACCCGGTCGTCGTGGCCGTAGCCGGCGATCATGCTGCGGTCAAAGCCCAGATCCCGCGCCTTGAAGGCGGGCACGATCTCCAGCTCGGCCGACAGGAAATCGGCTTCCACGATGCCGTATTTTTCGTTGAGAAGCTTCATCACGTTGAGCTTGACCAAATCGGCGCCCTCCTCGTCGGTAAGCGGACGGGAGCCGATCAGCAGGTTGAGATCCTCGCCCTTGACCACCTCGGAGGCGGTGCGCTTCATCTGCTCGGCGCCCAGATGAGGCAGCAGATCGGTCACGCAGAAGATGGGATCGCTTTCGTCTTCGCCCACTTTGACGGTGACGGTGGTGCCGTCCTTGCGGACGATCACGCCGTGCAGCGCCAGCGGGATGGCGGTCCACTGGTATTTTTTGATGCCGCCGTAGTAGTGGGTATCGAAATACGCCAATTGCTTGTCCTCATACAGCGGGTTGGGCTTGAGATCCAGCCGGGGCGAGTCGATGTGCGCCGCGGCGATGGAGACGCCGTCGGTCACCGGCCGGGAGCCGATCACCGCCAGGATCAGCGCTTTGCCGCGGTTGTTGAGGTACACCTTATCTCCGGCGGCAAGCTTTTTGGTCCGGTCAAAGGGAACGAATCCCGCCGCTTCGGCCTGCCGGACGGCCTCGATGACCGCCTCGCGTTCGGTCTTGGCGGCGTCGAGGAACGCCTTGTAATCCTCGCAGTAGGCGTCGGCACGGGCGATCTCGTCGCCGTCCATCACCTGCGCCGCGTGGCGGGGCTGGTAAAACAGCTCCTCCTTCAACCGGTCGGTTTTGCTTTTTTCACTCATGGGAAACTCCTCCTTTATGATAATCCATATAGTTCCTGATAGGTCTCCTGCGCTTGCAGGACCTTGAGCACATATTGACGGGTCTCGGCGATGGGAATATCCCGCAGGGTCACGCCGTCGGACGAGTAGCGCTCGTCGTCCAGCCAGCGCATCGCCGTGGTGCGCCCGGCGTTGTAAGCCGCCAACAGGGTGGCGGTGCTCTCAAAATCGTCCCGCAGCAGCCGCAGAACGTAGGTGCCGTAGCGGATGTTGACCGCCGGGTCGAACAGATCGTCGACCGACAGATCCTCGTCCAGCGTTCCCATCCGCATCCGTGCCCAATGGAAGGTGTCGGGGGTGAGCTGCATCAGCCCGATCGCTCCGGCAACCGACACCGCCTCGGGGTCGAACGAGCTTTCGGTCGCCATCACGGCGTAGACCAGCGACGGCGCCACCTCGTATTCGGCGGCCCATGTCTCCACCTCGTCCCGGTAGGGCAGGGGATACGCGGTTTTGGTGAACCGGTCGTAGCCCCATTTCAGGGCGAACACGCATCCGACCGCCAGCGCCGCCAGTACCAGCAGCGCCGCCAGGGTGTGCCGCCGGTCCCGTTTTCGTTTTTGCACGCGGGTCATCGGTATTCCTCCAGCAGTTGATCGGCTTGCCGCCGCAGCGCGTCGGGATCGCCGTCGTTTTCGATGATCCGCCCGGCACGGGCGCGGTAAAAGCCGTCGTCCGGCTGCGCCGCCATCCGCGCCGCCGCCTGCTCGGTGGTCAGACCGTCCCGCCGGCGGATCCGCTCCATCCGGTTTTCGGGGGTCGCCAGGACCGCCGCCGTGCGATCGCACAGCGCGTCCAGCCCGCTTTCGAACAACAGCGGCACGTCCATGGCCGCCAGGCGGCAGCCCTCGCGTTCCAGCCGGGTCAATTCCGCCCGGATACGGGCGAGAACGGCGGGGTGGGTGAGGGCGTTGAGCCGGGCGGTGCTTTGGGGCGAGGAAAACGCCCGCCTGGCCAGCTCGGCGCGGTTGAGCGTCCCATCGGGAAGAAGAATATCCTCCCCGAAGGCGTCGGCCAGCGCCGCCAGCGCCGGCTCGCCCGGCGCGACCACCTGCCGGGCGATCTGATCGGAATCGATCACCGGTACGCCTTGTTCCCGCCACCGGTCGGCTACCAGCGTTTTGCCGGCGCCGGTCGGGCCGGTCAGCCCGATGACGAACAGCTTACCCGTCAAGGTCGATCACCTCGAATCCCGCGGCGCGCAAAATGCGGTTGTACACCGCCAGCCCCACTCCGTCAGCCGCCGGACAGGCGGCGTAGACCCGGGTGGCGCCCTCCTCGTCCAGCCGGCGCAGGGCGTCAAACAGACGGTGCGCCTGCTCGGCGGCGTCCCGCCGCTTGCCGTAGGTGAGGGTCGGCACCGTCAGCGCGCCTTCCTCTCCGTCAAAGCACAGCGCCGTCGGATGCTCGCCGGCGCGGGCGTTGACGTAGGCGGCAAACGCCGCCGCGCCGCCCCGCAGCAGGGTGACCTTGGCGCGTGGCGCGTAATGCTTGTATTTCATCCCGGGGGAGGCCGCTTTGGCGCCCGTTTCCAGGGGCGCGGTCACCGCCGGGTCGACGTCAACGGTTGTGACTACGCTTTTCAGCATGTCGGGGGTGATCCCGCCGGGACGCAGGATCCGCACGGCGTCCTCCGTCAGAGAAATGACGGTGGATTCCAATCCCACGCCGCTTTCGCCGCCGTCGACGATGGCCGGGATCCGCCCGTTCATGTCCTCCAGCATATGGGCGGCGGTGGTGGGGCTGGGACGACCCGACAGATTGCCCGACGGCGCCGCCAGCGGCCGTCCGCTCTGGCGAATCAGCGCCCGCGCCACCGGATGCGCCGGCAGCCGGATGCCCACCGTGTCCAACCCGCCGCAGACCGAAGCCGGGATGCGGGAGGAACGGGGAAAGATCATGGTCAGCGGTCCCGGCCAAAAGGCGTCGGCCAGTCGCCGCGCCGTGTCGGGGATGGCGGCGACCAACGGCTCGATCTCTTCAAACGCCGCCACGTGGACGATCAGCGGGTTGTCCTGCGGTCGACCCTTGGCGGCGAATATTTTGGCGACGGCCGCCTCGTTGGTGGCGTCGGCGGCCAGTCCGTAAACCGTTTCGGTGGGAATGCCCACCGCCTCGCCCCGGCGCAGCAGTTCGGCCGCGACGGCGATATCGGCCGGGGAGTCGGTCAGCAGTTTGGTGGTATATCTCATTCGCTTTCACCTGCCGTTTGCAGTTGTCTTGCGCGTTCGGCGGTGATCAACGCGTCGATGATCTCGTCCAGATCGCCGTTCATCACCGCGTCGATCTTGTACAGGGTCAGCCCGATGCGGTGATCGGTCACCCGTCCCTGCGGAAAATTGTAGGTGCGGATCCGCTCGTTGCGGCTGCCGGTGCCCACCTGCGCCCGCCGGTCGGCGGCGATGGCGGTTGCCTGCGCCTGCTGCTGCCGCTCAAGCAGGCGGCTGCGCAGCACCCGCATGGCTTTGTCCTTATTTTTGAACTGGCTGCGCTCATCCTGACATTCCACCACAAGCCCTGTCGGCAGATGGGTAATGCGGATGGCGGATTCGGTTTTGTTGATGTGCTGCCCGCCGGCGCCGCTGGAGCGGAAGGTGTCGATCTGCAGATCGGCGGGGTTGATGGTGATCTCCACCTCGTCGGCTTCGGGAAGGACCGCCACCGTGGCGGTGGAGGTGTGGATCCGCCCGCCCGATTCGGTTTCGGGCACCCGCTGGACCCGGTGGACGCCGCTTTCAAACTTCAGCCGGCTGTAAGCCCCTTCACCCGACACGGTGAAGGAGACCTCCTTGTATCCGCCCAGCTCGGTCTCGTTGGCGTTCACCATTTCGGTGCGAAAGCCATGAGCTTCGGCGTACATGGTGTACATCCGGTAAAGCGAGGCCGCGAACAGCGCCGATTCCTCGCCGCCGGCGCCGCCGCGGATCTCGACGATCACGTTCCGCTCGTCGTTGGGATCGCGGGGCAAAAGCAGGATCTTGAGCCGCTCGGCGCTTTGGGCGAGAGCGGTTTTGCTGTCGGCCAGTTCTTCCTCCGCCAGCTGCCGCAGCTCCCGGTCGGTCTCGCCGCCATCGAGCACGGCGCGGGCTTCCTCGCCCTGTCGCGCGGCGGCTTGATAACGGCGGTATTCCTCCACCAGCGGCTCCAGCCGCCGGTGTTCTTTCATACAGCTTTGGTATTCGTCGATATTGCCGATCACGGCGGGATCGCACAGCCGCTGTTCGATCTCCCGGTATCGCTTTTCCACTTGTGCCAATTGATCAAACACGGCCGTACGCCTCCTATCGTGAAATGGATTTGATCCGTTTTTCGATCTTCAGCCGGGGAACGAGAAATTCGTGGCCGCACCCGGCGCATTTCAGACGGAAATCCATCCCCACCCGCAGCACCTCGAAGGCGTCGGCGCCGCAGGGATGCGGCTTTTTCATGATCAGCCGGTCGCCTACTTGAATGTCCACGTTCTCCCGCCTTTCGCATTGATAAAGTATACCACAGATCGCTCACTTGCGCAACCGGTCGGCCAGCGCCGGATCGGGATCGACGTAAGCGGTCTGGTTGGTGGTGTAGATCACCATCCCGGGCTTGGCGCCGTTCGGTTTTTTGACAAAACGCGCCGGGGTATAATCCACCGGCACCTGCCGGGAGGTGGCCGCGCGGGAATGGGTCGCCGCCAGGATCGCCGCCTGTTCCACCGTCCGGTCGGGCGGGGTGCGGCCTTCGCATACCACGATGACGTGGGAGCCGGGGACGTTCTTGACGTGCAGCCAGACGTCGCTTCCTCTGGCAACGCGGGTGGTCAACCGGTCGTTTTGGCGGTTGTTGCGTCCCACCAGAATGGGAAATCCGTCATCGGAGACAAATTCGAGCGGACCCATCGGAGGCGGAGGCTTTTGCTTGCCGCCCGACCGCCGCCAATAGCCGCCGTCGGCCAGTTCCCCGCGGATCTCCTCCAGCTCCCGGGCGGTCCGCGCCCGGGACAGGGCGTCGAACACCGAGTCGAGATACCGCAGCTCCTCTTCGCCGGCGGCGATCTGCTGCTGCAAAACCTGCTCGGCGGTCTGCGCCTTGCGGTAAAGCTTGTAATACCGCTGGGCGTTGGCCGCCGCCGACAGCGCCGGATCGAGCGGCACGGTGACGGTAGCGCAGTCGGGGTCGTAGTAGTTGACCAGCTCGGCGGCGGACGCGCCCTTGGGGATCGTGCCCAGATGGGCGTTGATCAGATCCCCGTACAGCCGGTGCTGCTCCCGCTTTTCCGAGCGGGCCAGCTCCAGCCGCTGGTTTTCCAGCTTGCGGGATACCCGTTCGCTGGCGTTGGTCAACAGCCGCAGCAGGTCGTGGGAACGCTGCCGCATCCGTTCGGCGGCGTCTTTATCGGCGTAAAAGGTATCGAGCAATACCGAAAAGTTTTCCACTTGACGGCCGATCGCCGCCAGACCGTATTGGGCGATGGGCAGACAACTGAATTCCAGCGGCGCGCCGTCCTTTTCCAGCAGATAGGGAACGGCGCCCTCGCCGGTGTCGGCGATCGCCTTCAGCCGTCCGGCGAAGAACAAAAAGCGGTCTTTCTGTTCTTCACCCAACGTCGAAACCGGCGAATCGGCGCCGCGGGTGGCGTAATGCGCCGCTTCCCGGCACAAAAGGGGCGACAACCCCTGCGATACGCCCAGTATCGCCTTGGAAAGCGGGCCGTCCGGGCCGTTTTTGACGGCGCGCCAAAGCTCCTCGGGGGTGTTCGCCGACAGATCGATCCGCCCGGCCGCCAGCGGTGGCGGCGCGTAGGGCAGACCCGGCAGGATGGGACGCACCGAGGACATATCCCAGTCCACCCGCTTGATGGCGTCCAGCACCAGCCCGTCAGGCCCGACCAGGATGACGTTGCTGTGGCGGCCCATGATCTCCGCCGCCAGCGTCAGCCGCACCGGATCGCCCAGTTCGTTGACGCAGTCAAAATCCAGATACAGCGCCCGCTCCAGCCCCGGCTGACGGACGGCGACCAGTCGTCCGCCGGTCAGCCGCTTGCGCAGCAGCATACAGAACATCGGCGGCGCCGCGGGGTTTTCGGGGCTGACGCCGGTCAAATGCACCCGCGGGGAATTGGCCCGCGCCGACAGCAGCAGCCGCCGGTGCCCCTGCCGGGTGCGCAGGGCGATCACCAGCTCCTCCCGGGAGGGCTGGTGGATCTTATCGATCCGCGGATCGGCCGTCAGCAGCTCTTCCAGCTGACGGCAAACGCACCGCAAAAACAATCCGTCCAGTGCCATGGTTGATTACTCCGTTATCGTTTTATACGGCGGGTCCTGCGCAAAGGCGGTCACCGCCAGCATAGGGAACGCGGCGCCGGTCGCGGCGGCGAGCGCGTCGGCCGCCATGATCTCGGTGGCGTAATGTCCGGCGTCCAGGGCGGTGACCCCGGCGGCCGCCAGTTCCAGCCATTCGTGATGCCTGATCTCGCCGGTCAACACCCCGTCGACCCGTTCAGCCAGCGCCAGCACGTCTTCACCGCCGCCACCGCTGCACACCGCGATACGGCGCACCGGATGATCCCCGGCGTGAACACGCACTGCTCCGCCAAGCGCGGATGAAACCGCCTGCGCCAGCTCGTTTGGCTCAACCGCTTGGGGCAGGGTGACGACCCGGCAAAGCCCATCCTCGGCGACGACTCCCTTCGGCCAGCCCAGCCGGGCGATCAGCGCGTCGTTGACGCCGCCGTCGGCCTTGTCGAGATTGGTGTGCAGGCACAGCGCCGCGATCCCGTGCCTGACCAGCCGACAGGGGACGCCGTCGAACGCCAGCCGCCTGAGCGGGGAAAAGATCACCGGATGATGGCTGATGATCAGATTGGCGCCGGCTTTTGTCGCCGCTTCCACCGCTTGCGGGGTGATGTCCAGCGCGGTCAGCACCCCCGTCACCTCGGCGTCGGGATCACCCGCCAAAAGGCCGGGATTGTCCCATTCCTCGGCGGTTTCCAGGGGAGCCTTTTGCTGCCAGAAATCCATGATATCCCGAATCTTCAAAGCGATCCCTCCAATCGTTCGATCAAATCGCGCCACCGGTCGGCCTCGTCGGTTTTTTCGGCCAGCCGGCAGCCGTGTTCCTTCTTTTTCAGCCGGTCGATCTCTTTTTGCAGATACTCCCGCCCGTCGACGCCCAGCGCGCCGCGGTAATAGGCCGCTTCGTCGGTGACGGGCGCAGCGCCGGTAAAGGCGGCGGTCATCACGGTGTACAGATGCCCGCCGTCCCGCGCGACGGATTCGCGCAACAGGGAAAAGCCGTTGGTCAGCAGATACCGCCGCAGCTCCTCCGGGCGGGTCATCGGCTGCAAAATCAGCCGGTAGCGTTCGTCACGGATCCAGGCAGCGGCGCCCAGAATGGCGGCGATGGTCTCGCCGCCCATGCCGGCGATCACGATATCGTCGACTTCATCCGGCGCGACGGGATCCAGCCCGTCGCCCAGCCGCACCTGCACGCGTTCGCTCAGCCCGGCGGCGGCAACGTGGCGCCGCGCCGATTCCACCGGCCCGATCCGCAGATCCGATGCGATGGCCGACGGGCAGATCCCGGCGGATACCAGATGGATGGGCAGGTAGGCGTGGTCGGTGCCGATATCGGCCAGCCGGCTTCCGGGGCGTACCTGCGCGGCCACACGGCGCAGCCGATCGTCCATAGCGAACGCTCCTTTCCCAAAAAATGACAAAAGATCCCCATCCAGACGTGGCGGGGATCCTTTCGCGGCAGACTATTTGCTCATATGGGCGTTGATCTTGTCCACCAGCGGCTGACAATCCACACCGTGCACCTGGCAGGCCTGCTCCAGCGTTTCACCGCGGGAAGCGGGACAACCCAGGCAATGCATCCCCATTTCGAGGAAATAAACGGCGGTGGTCTGGTCGGCGTCGAGAATATCGCCGATCAGGGTGTCTTTGGTGATCGTCATGATGCAACCATCCTTTCTGTTTGTCGGGATCGTTCCCGTAGAATAATGTGGGTCAAATGGCGGGCGGTTATTCCGCCTTGAGCTGATACGCCAGCGTCATCAGGCTGTCGCCCAGATGGACGTTTTCCACGATGGCGTCGGGATGATGATGGGCGATATCGTAGTGGCTGAAATTCCAGAAGCCCTTGACGTCCAGCGCCAGCAGCCGTTCCACCAAAGCGGGCGCGGCTTCCTTGGGGATGCACAGGATCGCCAGCGCCGGCTTTTGCTTTTTGCAAAAATCCTCCAGCTCTTCGGTGGGCCGGATGGGCAGGGATCGCACCGCTTTGTTCGAAAGGGCCGGCGCGTCGTCAAATACCCCGATCAGCCGGATGCCGCGGCTTTCAAAGGGGATGTGGTTGGCGATGGCGCTGCCCAGATTGCCCGCGCCGATCAGCACCGCCTGCGCGGGGGTGTCCATCCCGAGAATATGGCCGATCACGTCGTAAAGCGGCTCCACCGCGTAGCCGTAGCCCTGTTGGCCGAAACCGCCGAAGCAGTTGAGATCCTGCCGGATCTGCGAGGCGGTCAACCCCATCCGCTCGGCCAGATCGCGGGAGGAGATCCGCACGACGCCGTTTTGCTTGAGATCGTACAAAAAGCGGTAGTAGCGAGGCAACCGGCGGATGACCGACATGGAGATCGACTGCGATTTATCCATGATGCGTGTGACCTCTTTTCATTTGCCCTGCTGTTCGCGGGTATAGTCCAGCAGACCGCCGGCCAGCAGCATGGCGATCTGGCGTTTGGAAAAACCGGACTTGAGCGGGATGCGCTCGCCGGCGGTGTGATCGACCAGCTCCAAAGGCGCGCCGTCGATCAGCTTTTGGCGCACGTCGGGCAGGGAGATTTCGTCGCCGAAGGCGATTTTATCGTAATCCGCCTCGTTTTCAAAGGTCAGCGGCAGAATGCCGGCGTTGATCAGATTGGCGACGTGGATGCGGGCGAAGGATTTGACGATGACCGCCTTGATCCCGAGGTACAGCGGCGCCAGCGCCGCGTGCTCGCGGGAGCTGCCCTGCCCGTAGTTGATCCCGCCGATGATGATCCCGGCGCCTTCTTTCTGGCAGCGGGCGGGAAAATCGGGATCGCAGCGGGTGAAGCAATGCTGGGAAATGGCGGGGATATTGGAGCGCAGCGGCAGAATCTTGGCACCGGCCGGCATGATGTGGTCGGTGGTGATGTTGTCGCCCACCTTGAGCAGCACCTTGGCGGTGATGCTTTCCGGCAGCGGCGCGGTCTGGGGGAAGGGCTTGATGTTGGGACCGCGCAGGATCTCCACTTTGTCCATATCCGCCTCGTCCGCCGGCGGAACGATCATGTTGTCGTTGATCATAAATTGGTC
>JBMNVL010000054.1:0-12504 GCA_050946775.1 Acutalibacteraceae bacterium | reverse complement strand
AAAGCCAATACCAATGCTGTCCATGCGTTTCATCCCGATGAGGGCAGTGCCTACATCACGTTCGACAGCAATGTGACTACCAATGCCCCCAGCACTGTGTATGAGCTGAACGATTGGCAGCGCAAGCATGATCTGATCGTCACGAACGGCTATTCCAACAGTAGCAAGAGCAATACCGCCGCGCCGAACTGCTCTTTGGAGCAATATGTTAATGAAAATTCGGTGTGGCCGCAAGCCGGCAGTGATGTGGTGCTCTACTCTGGTCTGGAGGATGAATACACCTATATGGTCACTCAGGATGTGTTGCCGGACAGTTACTACGAACTGGCTTCCAATGTGAAATTGGCTCCTGGCAACAAGTTGCATCGCCGTGGCTTGCTGGCCGCTGAGGACGAAGTGTGGCTGGCACCCAAAAACACCACCACCTTTGCCGAAGGCCCTACCATGACCAAAGCGGCCGGCGATGCCAAAGAGATGGCAATCCCCGAGACGCAGGGTGAATACACCCTGTATATCCGGTATGCGGACGGAACCACCGCCGTGTCGCCCTTCATGCTGACGGTCAGCAATGCCAAGGATATGACCAATGTCATAAACGGACGGGACTACGATGTCTGCCTACTTCGTCCGCTGACGCTGGCTTTGGATACCGATACTTATCAGTTCACCCTGAACGGCAAGTCGGTCGCCGATGGTGCAGTGATCGATACGGCGGGCAGTTGGGTGCTGACCGCCACGCCCCGCAGCGGCGGCAGTGGCAGTACCATTACCTTTACCACGTCTGTCACGGCGGCCAATCGGTTATTGCCGCAGAATGTGACGGTGACGAATACCGATACCGTGACCTTTGCCGCGCCGCTGAATGATCCTACCAAGACCATTTGGTTGGCACCGTCTGGACTGACGGCCTTTGACGAGAACGACCCCACCCAATCGAAAGCCGATGGGGACGATGTGGAGATGACGGTGCCGCAAGTGGCTGGCGATTATTGCCTCACCGTCGTGAATGCCGAGGGTAAGATCGAAAGCCAATCGGATGCGAGAGTATCGGTAAGAGAGGTTGCGACCAACAAAGTGCCGGTGGATGGCCTGGGCATTTGGCTTTCGGCAGATCATGGCGTGACATTGGCGGATGATGGCAAATCCGTGTTGGAATGGGAAAGCCAGTGGACGAATGCTGTTTTGAAACCGACCAATGCCGATACGGCACCGCAGTTGTCAGTCAATGAACACGGTGCCCCCACCCTGACGTTCGACGGTATAGACGATGCCCTCTCATATGATGGTGTGGATTTCAATGATAAATCCGAAATGACCATCATTTTGGTCACGAAATACAGTGGCCCATCCAATGGATTAGGGGGCTATGGCGATCAATATTCCGCGTTGTTTGTGCCCGAAACAGACTCTTGGGGCAGTGTCATTGTGTCACCGTATCACGATCAGGTGATTACCCGCTTTGGCGCCGGTCAGTCACACGGGTTTAATCGGTACATTCGTCCCTCTGTCATTAGCAGTTCGACCATCACTACTGCGGTGAAGAATGGGACAACAGAATATATCTACGTGGACGGTGAAAAAGTCGGTGAATCGACCGACCGCTTTGAAAAAACCGCCAATAACGGAACGACCTTGTATTTAGGTAAGAGTATCAGCGGCGGAAAAGATAAATTCTACAAGGGTATAATCTCCGAAGTGCTGATCTATGATCGGGCCTTGACCGAAGAGGAGATCAGCAGCGTCAACGAGTATCTGGAACAACGTTATTTGGGTGTTGAAGTGTCATTGGATTCCCTTTCGGTGGAGGGCCCCGCTAAAACTACATATGCACTTGGCGAGGAACTGGATCTGTCGGGATTGACGGTCACGGCACATTACGGTGACGGCAGTCAAGAGACAATCGATCTCGCGGATTGCCGCATAAACGGGTATTCGCCCACCGTAGCCGGCAGACAAATCATAACCGTCCGGTATGGGGATCATGCCGTGTCTTTTGCGGTTACCGTGCTTGGCGAGAGCGCCCCGACGGATCGACCCATCAGAATTGCCTGCGTGGGAGACAGCATTACCGAAGGCGGTATGGCCTCAAGCAAGGCGTTTTCCTATCCCAGTCAACTGCAAAACCTGCTGGGCGATGAATACGAAGTGGGCAACTTCGGGGTGGGTGGTCGCTGCCTGCTGAAAAACGGCGATATGCCTTATACAGGCGGCGGTTCAAACAATGTCAACAACACCGCCTATATGAACAGCCAAAGTTTCCAGCCCGATTATGTCATCATCATGCTGGGATCCAACGATTCCAAAACCGAAAACTGGAATTCCTATAAGCAGGAATTTGCGTCCGATCTGCGGGATCTGATCGAAACCTATCGAGCGTTGGAGTCGCACCCGGTGGTCATTGTTGCAACTACCCCCACCATGCTTCTTTCCGGCAAAGAGATGATCCCTAACGAGATCGTGCCGCTTCAAAAGCGGGTAGCTGCCGAAATGGGCTGTCCGTTGATTGACATTCACACCCTAACGGATAATATGGAACCGTATTTTGCCGATGGCGTTCATTTTAATGATGAGGGCTATGCGCGACTGGCCCGGATGTTCTACGACGGACTGATGGATATTTTCCCCCGTATTAAAGGCTTCGCTATCAACGGAGTAGATGGGGTGATTGACGATGAAACCGGTACGGTAACGTTGAATTTGCCCTACAAAACAGATCTTACAGCGTTAGAGCCGATTATTACGCTGACAGACGGTGCGACCGTGGACAAGACTGGTGCACAGGATTTCACCAATCCCATTCCGTACACCGTCATGTCGACCTACGGGAAACAGACGAAGACCTATACCGTCACCGTCACGGCATCGCCGGTGGCTGCGGTTGCCAAAATTACTCTGCTTACGCCGTCGCGCAAGACCGACTATTTGTTGGGTGAGCGACTGGATACCACCGGCGCGACCATCGATGCGGTGTATACCGATGGCACCCGCGAAACGGTGCCGGTAA
Source organism: Acutalibacteraceae bacterium (assembly GCA_050946775.1). Classification (GTDB taxonomy): domain Bacteria; phylum Bacillota; class Clostridia; order Oscillospirales; family Acutalibacteraceae; genus UMGS1474. Next base: position 9,500 of record JBMNVL010000054.1, on the reverse strand, counting down.
CCGAGGATATGGTGAGTGGCTACGATTGGCTGCGCGTCGGACAACAGGATCTGGTTGTTGCCTACAAGGGGAAGACCGCCTCTTATGCGGTGCAGGTGATTCCGCACGGTGTGGTGGGTTCCTTCTCGCGTATGAGCGGTAAGTTCCGGGTGTTGCAAAACGGCAATAACCTGTTGTATGCCAACTGGACAAACAGCGATCAAACGGTGATTGACCTGTCCGAGGAAAAATATGGCGACCGTGCCGATCTGAGTCTGGAGCTGGATATTACCTTCGGTTCGGCGCAGGATATCGATCCGTCTGCTTTGTGGCGGGAACTGGTGATCAAACTGCGCTCGGCAGAACGGTCGGATCCGAATATCAACAATGGTGACAAGGAACACAATTACGGATGGAATTTGCAGGCTACCAGCTTTGCAGATCCCGGTGTGATCCACGTATCCATCCCGCTGAATACGAAGTCCACCAACGCTAAGGGTGAGATGGATTGGTCACAGGTGAACCGTATCATCATCCAATGCTATATGTACGATCAGTATAAGCCGGAATCCATCGATCACTACATGGATATCCAAAACGTGTATATCGTGGACAATACGCAAAAGCCTGTTAATCCCGACGTCACCGCCTTGCAGGCGACTATCGACAAAGCGGAAAACATCGACACCGGTTTGTATTCTGACGAATCGGTTGCGGTGTTTGATCGGGCCCTGACCCTGGCTAAAGCGTATCTGACCAACCCCTATGCGTCACAAAAGGATATTGACCAAGTCATTGTTGAATTGCAGACCGCCATCGATGCACTGACCGATGATTACATGCCGGGCGATGTGGATGGCAACGGCAAGGTAGAAGCCAACGATGCTCTGCTGGCTCTGCAAGCCGCCACCGGCAAGATCCGATTGACCGCAGCACAAGAGCAGGCAGCCGATGTGGACGGTACCGCCGGTGTTGCCGCCAACGATGCGCTGATGATTTTGCAGTACGCAACGGAGAAGATTGCCCGATTCCCGGTTGAAGGAGCAGAATAATATTCGCTTATCTCTTTTCTATATGCCTGCCCCTCCTATGCGGAGGGGCAGGCATACTGTCTTTTGGCGAGTCGTCCTTTTCTTTTACAAATACATATTTTATAGAAGATTAGACGATTACAGCAAAAAATTTTAATCACTCCCATTATTTGACAGGTTCTATGGGATATCCTATTGAAATATGCCTTTTGGTGGTGTATAATCAAAATCAAGTTAAGTTTCCCTTTTTTTCTTTGGCCCATAGTCAAAATTTAAAAGATGCTCTCCTTGACCAATATTTGACCAATCGTTTTGCAAGAAACACATATAATACCGATAATACGTGCATATTTAGCGGGTTTTTTACATTACAGGACACCATATTACGTAGAATCCAAATTGCTATTATTGAATGGGAGTGAGCCGCGCACAGCGCGGCAGTTATGATCGCCTTCGGCGAGTTTAGAGTTATGATGGGCTTCGCCAAGTTATGAGTTGCCTGCGGCAACGTTACGGCGGGGAACGTCTAAAAAAAGAGGGGGACGACCATGGATAAAATTGCTGTTCTTATCCCGTGTTATAACGAGGCGGTGAGCATTGCCAAGGTGGTCGGCGATTTTCGCCGGGTGCTTCCGGAATGCACCGTGTACGTCTATGACAACAACTCCACCGACGGCACCGCCGAGATCGCCGCGGCCGCCGGCGCGGTGGTGCGCCACGAGTACCGGCAGGGCAAGGGGCACGTGATCCGCCGGATGTTCCGCGAGATCGACGCCGCGTGCTATCTGATGGTGGACGGCGACGACACCTACCCGGCGGAATGCGCGCCGTCGCTCGTCGCGCCGGTGCTGGAAAAACAGGCGGACATGGTGGTGGGCGACCGTCTTTCGTCCACCTATTTCACCGAGAACAAGCGGCCTTTCCACAATTTCGGCAACTCGCTGGTGCGCGGGTCGATCAACACCATCTTCAAAAGCCGGATCAAGGACGTCATGACCGGATACCGGGCGTTCAACTACCAGTTCGTCAAGAGCTTTCCGGTGCTGTCCAAGGGGTTTGAGATCGAGACCGAGATGACCATCCACGCCATCGACAAAAATATGTACGTTGAAAACGTGGTGATCGACTACCGCGACCGCGCCGAGGGCAGCGTCTCCAAGCTCAACACCTATTCCGACGGGCTGCGGGTGCTGCGCACCGTCGCCAGACTGTTCCGCAGCTACAAGCCGTTCGCGTTTTTCGGCTTGATCGCCCTGCTGCTGTTTTTGCTGGCGATCGGCTTTTTCATCCCGGTGCTGGTGGAATATTTCCAAACCGGCATGGTGGCGCGGTTCCCGACGCTGATCAGCTGCGGATTCGCCGCCGTCGCCGCGCTGCAGTCCCTGTTTGCCGGGCTGATCCTCAACACCATGCGGCAAAAGGACAGGCAGGATTTTGAGGCGCGGCTGATCGCCATCTCCGAAGACGAAAAACGCAAGGCGGAAGGATCAAGCGATGATTAAGTGGGAAAAAACGATCCGCGCGCTGTTGATCGCGCTCATCGCGACCATCCTGTGCGAGTTTCTGGTATTCAATTTCAAGGCCGTGACCACCATCGGCTCCCGCTGGCAATCCCTTGGCGAGCCCGAGACGGCCGGCGGTACCTCTTCGGCCAAAACGCTGATCTTTCACGATATCAACAGTGAGGTCGGGTACGTCCATTTGAATATCGCCGTCAAGGACAGCCACGGCCAGCCCCGTCCGACCGAGCTGACGGTATACCTGCGCGATCAGGGCAACGCGGAGTATTATCGCGCCGGTACGGCCTCCTATACCCAGGAACACCCGAAGGGCTCCTATTTCCGGATCAACGCCTACGGCGCCGTGAAGGATATCAAGGTCCAGTTCGATACCGGCAGCGGCGGCACGTATACTCTCGAATCCGCCGATATCAACGGATCGGTGCCGCTGTTCGTTTCGCCCGCCCGCGTGCTGGTTCTCTTTTTGCTTTTTGCGCTGCTTTACGCGCTGCGGCCTTCGTCGGTGATCTACGGCAACGCGTTTTGGGATCGCTTTCGCGCGGCGCGGCGGGGCTGTGTGGCGCTCTTGCTGGCGATCAACGTGGTGCTGCTGGGCTGCTTTGCCGGGCTGAACGACGCTTTCGTCCACCCGGTATGGGAGCATCACCAGCAGTACGCCAAGCTGGCGCGGGCGCTCGCGGACGGCAAAACGTATATCGAAACGCCCGAGCAGGAGCAGCGGGAGCTGGTGTATCTGGCCGAGCTTGACGATCCTTACGACCGCGCGGCAAGAAAGGCGCTGTTTGACGAAAAACACGCGGCCGTCCCATGGGACGCGGCCTACTACAACGGGCACCTCTACGTCTATTTTGGCGTCGTTCCCGTGGTGGTCGCCTATCTGCCGTATTACCTGGCGACGGGAAACGATCTGCCGACGTTTTCTTTGGCGGTCGTCACCTTTGCCATGATACTCGCCGGCGCGTTCGTCTTTATGCGGGCGTTTGTCAAGCGGTATTTTCCCGACACGCCGTTTGCCCTGTACGTGATGCTCTCGCTGCTGCTGGGCAACGGCACCTGCGCGGCGGAGTATACGCTGGTGGCCAGTTTTTACATTATTCCGATCACCTTTGCCACGGCCTTCACGCTATGGGCGCTCGGACTGTGGCTTTCGGCGGCGCGCCGGTGGGACGGCGGGCAGCAAGGGGTCGTCCCGCGGGTGGCTATCGGGTCGGTTTTTGCCGCGCTGGTCGCCGGATGCCGGCCGCAGTTTCTCGTTTTCTCCCTGCTGGCGCTGCCTATCTTCTGGGGCGCGGCCAAGCGGGAATGGCGCCAAAAGAACATACTGGTCAAGGCGGCCGCCTTCGCGGCCCCGTACGTCGTGGTCGCCGGGTGTCTGATGTATTACAACGCCATCCGGTTCGGCTCGGTGTTCGACTTTGGCGCGAACTACAATCTGACCACCAACAATATGCCCCTGCGCGGCTGGAAGTGGTCGCGGCTGCCCGACGGGTTTTTTGAATACCTCTTCCGGCTGCCGAATATCGATCTGCAGTTCCCCTTCATCCACGCCGCGTCGACGGGTTCGCCCTACGTCGGCATGACCATACGCGAACCCATGTTCGGCGGCGTGCTGATCACCCACGTGTTTTTGTGGATGCTGCTGTTTACCCGCCGCGCCCGCGGGGTGCTGCGGCAAAAACGGCTCTGGGGCTTTGTGGGGATCTGCGCCCTCGCCGCCGTTGCCGTCATCGCGGCGGATACCGAAATAGCGGGCATCCTGTGGCGGTACACCGGCGATTTTCTGCCGCTTTTGTATCTGGCGGCCATCGCGGTGTTCCTGTCGCTTTACCATCGCGCCGGCCCGGCGTTCAAACGGGGACTCAAGCTCTTCCTCGTGGGCGCTTTGTGCGTGACCGTTGCCGCCTGTCTGCTGTTCAGCGTGACCGACGGCCGGCTTTGGGAGCGCGCGCCGGAGAATTATTATATGCTCAAAGACTTTTTCTGCTGACGCAAAAGGAGAGGGTGATCCGATGAAAAAACGTCTGTCGCTGATCGCCATGGCGATCCTGTGCCCGGCCTTGCTGCTGTCCGCCTGTTCGGGCGGAGAAAGCCGGCGGGAGCCGCAAACGCCGGCCCCGCAAGAAAACCAAAGCGAAAAGGCCGGAAAAAGGGTCTATTTCGCCGGCCCGCTGTTCAACCAGGCGGAAAAGGATTTCAACGCGCGGCTCGCCAAGGTGCTGGAGGATCACGGCTACCAGGTCTTTTTGCCCCAGCGGGACGGCATCGAGGCCGCTTTGCTGGAGGGGAAGACCGAGGAGGAGCTTGTCGACATGATCTTTTCGCTGGACGCCGGCGAGGTGAAAAAAGCCGATATCCTCTTTATGAATCTGGACGGCCGGGTGCCGGACGAAGGGGCTTGCGTCGAGCTGGGGATCGCCTACGCCTCCGGCAAGCGGTGCTACGGGTTCAAAACCGATACCCGCTCGGTGGAGCTGGGGCTGGATCTCAACCCGATGATTGCTGGCTGCATGACGAGGATCTTCCATAATTTCGACGGCGACAAGCTGATCGGGGAAATCGAGGAATACCTGTCGAAAAACGAGCTGTAACGATCGCTTCGCTTTTTTCGGAAAGGAGTTTTCCGCGTGGTGATCCATGCCATTCCGCCGGTGTATGACGAGCGGTCCCGGGTGCTGATTTTGGGCAGCTTTCCCTCGGTCAAGTCCCGGGAACAGGGGTTTTACTACGGCCATCCCCAAAACCGCTTTTGGCGGGTGTTGGCCGGGGTGCTGGAACGCCCGGCGCCGGTGTCGGTCGAGCAAAAGCGGGCGCTGCTGCTTTCGTCGGGGATCGCCCTGTGGGACGTGATCGGCCGGTGCACCGTTACCGGCAGCGCCGACAGCACCATCCGCGACGCCTGCCCCAACGATCTGACTTTGATTATGCATAGCGCGCCGATCGGGCGGATCTTCGCCAACGGTAAAACCGCCGAAAAATACTACAACGCCTTTTTGCGGGACGCCGTCGGCCTTCCGGCGGTCGGACTGCCCTCCACCTCGCCCGCCAACGCCGCCTGGTCGCTCGAGCGGCTGATCGGAGCCTGGCGGGTGATCCGGGACGATCTGTGACGCCGCATTGTCCGTGACAAATCGGCGTCACGTCTTGCGTAAAAAAGCGGTTGTGCTATCATAATGTATCGGGAGAAAGAGAAAGAGAAAACAAAGGCCGGGGGACGATTGCCGTCCCCCGGCCTTTGGCGTATAGCCGGCTTATTTCCACAAATGGATGTAGCCGCTGTCCTGCAGCTGCACCAGAATGATGACGATCACCGGGAAGAGGATCATCCCCGGCAGACCCAGCGCCCGCAGTCCCAGATACATGAAAAACAGGGTGACCAGCGGGTTGAGCCCGATCTGGTAGCTGACCAGCCGCGGCTCGATGACGTTGCGGATGACGGTGATGACGACGTAGAGGACCGCCAGCCCGATCGCCCGTGGAAAATCGGCGTACAGCAGAGAGATCAGCGCCCAGGGGATCAGCACCGTGCCGGTGCCCAGCACCGGCAAAATGTCCACCACCGCGATCAGCGCCGCCAGCGGAATGGCGCTTTTCACCTGCAAGACCGACAGCCCCAGCGACAGCTCGGCGAAGGTGATCAGCATCAGCAGCAAATAGGCCTTGAGCAGCTTGAACAGGGTGTTGTGGCACAGTTCCCGGGTGTGCATCACCAGCTCGGCGTGCCGGTCGGGCACCTGCCGCAGGAAAAAGCCGGTCACCTGGTGATAATCGATGGTCAGCAGCACCGATGCCACGATCCACATGATGAAGCTCAGCAGCACCATCGGCAGATGGGTGGTCAGCTCCACCGCGCCGGCAGCGACGTTTTTCAGCGCCGTGGTGACCAGCGTCACCAGCTGCTGGGACAGACTGTCGATGCCGTTGGACAGCGAATCGGCCGCCGACTGCGGCAAATTGCCGCCCAGTCCCTGCAAAAAGTCCCGGATGGCGTCGCCCGCGCCGGTGATGGCCGACTGCACCGTTTTGATGGTGTCGCCGTTGACAAAGCCCATCAGCCAGACGATCAGCCGCCAACCGATCAGCGCCACCGCGCCGGCCAGCAGCAGCACCATCAGCACCACCAGGATCACCGAAAAGAACTTGCGGTTGCCTCTGGAGATCCGCACCAGGAATTTCAGCGGCTTTTGCAGCACCGCCGCCACGATGAACGCCGCCACGAAGGGCATCATCCATTTCAGCAAATACCCCACCGCCAGCACGGCGATGACGATCCACACGGCGGTATAGGCGAGATTGATCAAAAACGCCCGGCGCTTGCCCAAACGGGTCAGCTCGCTTTGGTTGTTGGACGCCATGCGTTCATCTCCTTTCTTTTTGTTCTATTATACCCGCTTTTTGAACGCCAGGCAACCCCGTCTCCTCTTTTTTTCGTATCGTTTATCCGCTTTCGAGAATATTCGCGGCGCGCAGTGGGCGAATGTAATAGTTTAGGAGCGGATTTTTGGTGATTTCGATCAGTTGACAAAACGATTGAAAAGAGTTATTATAGAATTTGCATAAGGGGTTATGCGAATTCCATTTTCAGAAAGGACGATAAGGATGAAAGTTAGCAAGCGTATTCTGGCTGTTCTGTTGAGCGTTTTGCTGATCTTGCCCTCCTTCGTTCTGCCGATGACCGTGTCGGCGGAAGAGGAAGCGGAGCCATATTTCGTGGTTGGCCGCTTTCAGGCGGAAGGCGAGGCGGGACACTCCAGTTCCGACGTGATCGTGAACGAGGGTGACGACGCGGCGACTTACCCCAATAAAGTCACCAACGGCGCCATCAATATCAACGCGGCGGAGCCCATCGACATTTCGGGCTACGATGCGGCGAATCTGGCCTTCGTGATCGATATCACCACCACCCGTCAGGACGGGGAGACCGGCGCCGGCAAACTCAGCGGCACCGGCAACCAGCTGCTGGCGCTGTACAACGGCGACACCATGGTTATGCAGCTGCAGGGCAATCCCTATCTGACGGCGTTCACCACCGGTTACGGCGACAAGGCCGGCCAGACCATTACGTATATGATCCCCTGGACGGCGGTCAGCCCGCACAACGGCGATCCCTTGGTCAAGACCGAAGACAAAGAGCTGACCCGTGTCAACTTCTGGATGTACAATGATACCTGGAAGATGGACATCGACAACAACGGCGTGTATGACGACGCGGTGGGCCTGGACTTCACCTTTGAAAACGCCCGCATCGTCGATACCAGCCGTGACGGCGATGGCCGTCTGCAGTCGGTTGTCGCCAAATGGGACGATCAGACGGTCTTCAATGCCGAAGGACAGCACACGCCGAATATGCTGACCTGGGCGAGTCCCTCCGTCAACGCCATGACCGAGGGAATGGCGCTCAACCAGCTGCGCCTGGACTTCGACGTGATGTATTCCAGCGACGTGGAAGGCTTTGATCCCACCAAGATCGTCAACGGTCAGGTGCGGTTCTCCAAGGTCGGCGGCGGCGAAATGAATGTCAACAGCTGGGCCAACGGCGCTATCGCCAAGCTGGACACCTGGTATCATTTCTCCTTTACGCTGGATAAATTCAGCAACATCGAGAAAGCGACCGATATTGACAAGCTGCTGATTTTCAACTACAACGACAACCCCGGCAACCCCGCTTTCACGGCGAGCGTCAAGAATGTGACCATCACCGATTTGACCATCGCGGGCGTGTACGAGGATCTGGAAGCGGCGATCAGCGAGCTGGAGAACGCCGTCTTCGACGAGGACGAGGCGGCCCAGGCTTACGACGCGGCGGTCGCGGCCGGTAAAGCGGCGCTGACCTCTGGTGGATCGCTGGACGAGCTGCGGGACGCTACGGCGGCCATCATCGCGGCGAAAGCCAACCTGAGCAACGTGCGGGATCTGTCGCCCGTCGTGCTGGAATTCCCCAACCTCAACAACAAGAAAGTTGCCGACGTTGGACGCAACCAGTATTATTACAACTGGTCGCGGGCGCGCGGCGTGGATCAGGTCGGCGGTGATCTGACCGACGGCGAAGAAGGCGTCGGCGCCAATCGCTATATGACCATGACCATGACGCTCAGCCGCAACAAGGCGTATGCCGGCGCGATCACGATCGACGATTTGAGCACGCTGCTGCGCAACGTGGAGATTCGCGTGCGCACCAATATCGGCGGCGAGAAACGGACCAATTCCTATGTGATGGAGTACGACGAGCCCACCGTGACGGATGACAGCATCACCTATGAGATGAAGACGCTGTTCACCGACGAGGCGAAACACGAGGTCGACTGGACCAACGTGCGCGAAGCCATCGTTTTCGTGAATCTGACGCAGGATCTGCGCACCGCCGAGGACGCGAACAACGTGGACATCCCGGTGTACTGCCTGCTCGACAACGTGCGCATTGTCAACGAAACCGCGGCGCAGCTCAACGAAGAGCTGGCCGAGCTGATCAACACCGATACCACCCTGTACGAGGACGACGAGGCTCTGGAAGCGTTTGAGGCGGCGGTGACGGCTGCTGGCGACGCGACCACGCTTCGCCAGGTTAAAGCCGCTGTGACGGAACTGACCGCTTTGAAAGAGGCTTTGACCGAGAAGGAAACCACTCCCACGGTCGACAAGACTGCGCTGGAGGCGGCTATCGCGGCGGCCGAGGCTCTGAACGCCGACGATTACGAGGACTTCTCCGCCGTTGAGACCGCGCTGACGGCGGCGCAGGCCGTGCAGGCGGACGACGAGGCCACCCAGGACGACGTCGACGCGGCGGCTGACGCGCTGAACGCGGCGGTCGACGCGCTGGTACTCAAATCCGACGAGCCGGAGGTCGACAAGACCGCGCTGGAGGCGGCTATCGCGGCGGCCGAGGCTCTGAACGCCGACGATTACGAGGACTTCTCCGCCGTTGAGGCTGCACTGGCCGACGCGCAGGCCGTGCAGGCGGACGACGAGGCCACTC
>JBMNVL010000053.1:0-12867 GCA_050946775.1 Acutalibacteraceae bacterium | reverse complement strand
AAGAAATGCGAGAAAAACCGCTGAAATCCGCTTGAATAAAGGAAAAAGGCATAGCCCGTGTGGGCTATGCCATATCCTGCGAAAGAACTGTCCTTTAGAGTACGACTCTAAAGCAAGTGTCTTTTTTCAACGATGTGTTCCGCTCTGCGGAACGCGATGAGCGCATCGCGCGTGGAAAAGGAACACATCTCATCACTTACCGCGTTAGCGGTAATCATCACTACGGCGATAGCCGTAACATCACTTCGCGCCGTAGGCGCAAACTTCATTTCGGACACCGCAAGAGGGCAACTTCAAGTCCTTTTGCCCCTGCCATTTAGAGTGGTCATAACGGATTCGAGTTATGACCACTCGTATTTTTTGCTTCGGTTGTGTTTTGAAACCGTATATGATATAATATTCTCAACACGAATAAAAACCAGGTGATAAAATGCGTATTGATACTGCTTTTGATTTTAGGACAGATTCGAAAGGTAAAGATCCAGACTCTCATAGTCCAACATTGCGTCAATATCATCAAAATCTATGGAGTAAAAAGCTCCCAACCGGTGGAATGTTTATATTGGATGACCAGTTGAACAATACATCAAATGTTGGTGAATTTCACTTTTCCAGTGATTCAATTATTCATACATTTAGCAGCTGGGATTTTTATCAATACATAATTCAGCAGATTGATCCAAAGATTATCCAAGATTTTAAATATAAATCATATACGATCGGCGGAATGTTGATTTTTCCGAGAAACAGAATCAACGGAAAACCAACTATTAACGGTGCGCGAGGGATGAACAGTCAAATTCGTGATAGAATTGATTTGACTTTGGAATGCATCAGAAGATACTATCGTAACGAACAAAGCCCGTTATTTGAATGCTTATCCCGATATGACTCATTTTTCAACTTGTTCGGCAGTTTTCTAGGATATGTGGATTTCTTCTTGCTCAATGATTTGATTAACCCCGATGGAAGCGTTAAATTCCTGCACCCATTTGAGGAATTCGGTGTTAAAGTTCTTCCTGCAACACCGGAGGAGTATCTTTTATATAAAGATAACTGCATCAAGTTTGTTGATTGCCGGAATAAAAGAATCAAAAATCTCTACCATTCTTAATACGCACCGGAGCAGGCTCGCCTGCTCCTTTTTTGTTATCACCGCAAAAGCCCGCCCGATCCGGTTGGATCGGGCGGGCTGTTTGCGTTTGGAGCTATGGATCAGAACGCCGTGATTTTGCCGGTGGCAAACTGCAGGATCGCCAGCGCGTCAGCAGCGGTGACGCCGTCCTTGCCGTCCACGTCGGCGGCCGCGGCTTGCTCATCGGTAAGATTGATCTTGCCGGTGGCGGCCTGCAGCGCCATCAAGGCGTCGGCAGCGGTGACGCCGTCCTTGCCGTCCACGTCGCCGGGCGTCGTCACGACGGCGGGCACTTCTTCCAGCCCGGTGATCGCCGCGTTAAGCGCCTGCGCCGCGGCGTCCACCTGCTCCTGCGTGGCGGTGTCCCCGAGCGCTTTCGCCGCGGACAGGGCGGCGTTCAGCGCCGACAGCGACGCATCGGTGTAGGTCTTATCGTCGGTCAGCTTCGCCTCGGCCGCGGCGATCGCCTGCTCCAGCGCCGCGGTATCCACCGCCGGCGCCGGCGGAAGATCGCTCATCGCCTCGATGCGGGCGTTGGCCAGGGTGAAGGTGAAGGCCTGACAGTTGGCGTTCGGGTCGGTGCGATAGGCCTGCGCGACCTCGCAGAAGACGTTGAGCTCTTTGACGTCGGCCCAGTCGATGTTGGCGGTGGTGATCGCCGACAGCGGGATCTCCACCTCGATCACGCCGTCGTTGATCACCGCGTCGGCGGCGCGCAGGAAATAGAACTGCGCTTCCCGGTTGGCGCCCTTGATCTGGGAGGAACGCAGCCGGAAGCCCATCTGGGTGAAGGCGGTGGAGAAATCGACCGTCTGACCGCCGAGAGCGGTGAAGGTAACGGTCGCTTTCAGCGCCAGGTTGCGGTTGGCGCCGTTGTCGGCCGAGCCGGACAGATCCGCGCCGCCGCCGGCGGTGCCGCTTGCGGGATAACCGTCCGCCACGTGCCAGTTGGTGTAGAACTGGCTGCCGTACAGCAAGCTGGTGAAGGTGCCGTTGTTGCCCGAGAAGGTGAGGCGGATATCGGTCGGATCGCCGGCCTGTTTCACTTTCAGCAGCGATTTGGCTTCCTCGATATCCTTGACGGCGTTGTTGATTCGCGCCTGAGTGGCGTCGTCATTTTCAAGCAGACGCTGACCGGCGGCAATCGCCTCCTGATAGGTCTGCACCGAGGTATCGGTATAGAGCGACAGATCGATGGTCTCCGCCAGCAATTCTTCCAGCCGGGCGGTATCCAGCGGCGCCTTAAGCGCCAGCCCGGAACGAGCCATCCGCAGATCGCCGTAAGCGTCGTCGACTTCGCTTTGAACGGCGTAATCGTCCGCCAGCACCCGCTCGGCCGCCGCTTTGGCTTCGGCGTAGATCTTCCAGGTGGCCGGCGTATACCGGCTTTCGTTGAGCTGCTCGTCGACCAGCTCCCGCAAGGCGGATTTATCCGCCGCGGTAAAAGCGGCGCCGTCCAGCACGTCGATGGCGGTCTGCATTTTGCCGATCATCGCCGCCACGTCGGACAGGGTGGCAAACTCGTCGTCCAGCATCGCCTGCGCCGCGGTCTTGGTGCGGTTGTAGGCGGCGACCTTATCGGCGTCGCCGGAGGTGTTGACCGGCTGGGCGATCAGGGTGCGCAGCGCGTCCTTTTTGGCGCCGACAACCGACAGATCCACCACCTTGACGTCCTCGATGGTGACGGCAAACTCGCCGGTGCGGCCGTTCATCACCGGGCTGGAGATCATCATCATGATCCGGTTGACCTGCGACCAATCCATCTCGCCGGTGCGCAGGATGGAGTAGCCGTCGCCGGCATGGCTGACCAGCGGCAGAGACAGCTGGTTTTCGCCGGAATGGAGCTTGATGGCGTTGTCCGCCGCGGTGGAAAAGAGCCAGCCGTAGTTGTTCTCACCGGGAGTGTCCGCCGAACGCAGTTTGATGAAGCCGTAATTGTTGAAGACCGACGGGACTTCCTCCACGTCGTCGGGCTTGACCAGATGGAAGCGGATCTGCAGCCGCAGCTGCTCCATATCATACGGGGTCAGATCGATGGGGGTATTGTCGCCGAAGGTCCAGTCAACGTAGATGCTCTGGATGCCGTTGTGGCCCATCTCGATGGTTTTCTGGAACTTCGAGAAGGTGGCCACGGCGCTGATCTCCGCCAGAGAGCGGCGGGTCTGTTTGAGAGTTTGGGTCATCCGGTCGATCTGGCTTTGGGTGGCCACCGGGTCGTCCAGCACGCTCTGCGCCGCCTCTTTCGCCGTCTGATAAGCGGCCAGGGATTCGGCGGTATACAGCGACGCGTCCACCGTCTGTTGCAGTTCGGCTTTCAGCAGAGACTTGTCGGCGTTCAGATCGTACAAGAATCCGAAGGACACGTCGTCCACCCACACCGTACCGGCGGCGGTATCGCCCACCGCGAAGGTCAGATCGTCGACGTTTTTGAGGATGGCGTCGGGATCGTCGATCGCGGCGCCCTTGTCGTCGGTCAGATCCCGCAGGCTGAAGGTGTAAACAGCGAAATCACCCGAGGCGGGAATATCTGCCTGTTTGGCGGCCTGCGCCGCGAAGTTTTCCACCGTGGCGGCGGTGTAGACCTTGCCGGCGGAGGTGACGTTCAGCGCCAGCGTTTTGGCGCGGGCGTCGCCGTTTTTGACCGCCACGCTGACGGTGTCGAAGTTTTCAAACTGATTGGTGACGTTGCGCATCCCGAGCACCGGGCCAATGCCGGCGGTGCCGTTGGCCGGGGTATACGCCGCCTTGACGGAGGCGCGGCCTTCGGCTTTGATCGCGGGATCGTAACTCCACGAGCCGCCGGACACCTTCCAGGCGTCCTCAAAGCTCGCCCAGTTGAGGGTGCTGTTGTTGACCGTCTTGGTGTAGCAGGTCCAGATATTGGCGTCGGCGTAGGTCCAATCCTGCGCGTTCCAGTAAGCCGCGGTATCCGAGCGGTCGCTGCGGAAGGGGATCGCCGGAATGCCCAAAGAGTTTTTCAGGGTGCCGCCGACGTAATAGGACACGAAGTTATAGGTGACGTTGGTGGGATTTTTCAACCCGTCGCTCCAGACGCGGACGGTGTCCTTGCCGATGATTTTCGCCTTGGCGTTGACGTAGATCCCGCCGGTGCCGGCGATGGCAAAGCCGTGGACGTCGTCGGTCTCGCTGATTACCTCCAGCCCGTCGCCCTTGTTGACGCCGAACGGATCGTCCTCATACAGCGGGTCGATCACGTCCAGCCCGTCGCCCACGTGGGTGAAGGTGACGTCGATGGCGTCGTTCAGCCCGTCGGCGTCGGTATCGACCGGGGTATGGCTTTGGTACAGCGGCGCGGTGTATTCGGCGCCGGTGTCATCGTAAACCAGGTTATAAGCCGCGTCGGCAAACCGGCGGCCGACCGGCTCTTTGACCCGGGGATGAATCGGGTCGGAGGAATTGCCGTTGCGGTCCAGGAAATACAGCGGCAGATCGTAGATGCCGATCATCGCCATGTCGGCGTCGTTGTCCCGCTGCGCGTCCGACATTCCCTCGGCCAGATAGGCCAGATGCTGGGGATCCTCCAGATGGGTGATCCACGGCTCGACCATGGTGTAAACGAAGGGGATATTCTCCCCGCCGGTGAAGCCGAAGACGTCGTTCCAGGTGCGGCGCATCAGCGCAAGCGCGTGGTCGTACATATCGCCCTCGTTTTCGTTGCTTTCGCCCTGGTACCAGATCACGCCGGCGGCGTTGTAGCCCTTGAGCGGGCCGATCTTCTGGTTGTAGAAGGCGCTCTGCCGGTTGGGCTGTGCCGGCCAGTTGTTCTCGTCGCAGTATTTGTTCAGACTCTTCAAAAAGGCTTTGTACTCGGCGTCGGCGTCCACCGCCTCACGGGGGATCCACGCCTCGATCACCGAGCCGCCCACCGGGGTGTACAGGATGCCCACCGGGATATCCAGTTTTTCCTGCATCGCCTGGGCGAAATGGTAACCGACCGCCGACACCGCCAGCACGTCGCCGTCGTTGTTGCCGGCGCCCCAGTAAGCGCCGGGAACGTCGTCTTCGGGATCAAGCGGCTGCGCGGCGCTGCCGAAGGGCATATTCGGTTCCTCGTACAGACGGATGTATTGGCCGTTGGCCGACTGCACCGCCTGCACGGCGTACTCGTCGGCGTACAGTTCGTTGCCGACCGGCATCTGCATATTCGACTGACCGGCCGCCACCCAGACTTCGCCCACCAGGATATGGGACACGACGGTGCGTCCGGTCACGGTGCCGCCGTCGGAGGAGGTGACCGTCATGGCGTATTCCTGATAACCCGCGGCCATGGGATCGAGCGACACGCTCCATTTGCCGTCGGCGCCGACGGTGGCGCTCTTGTGCTGCAGGGCGGTCGTGTCGCCCTGTTTGGTCAGCGTGACGTCGACCGTTTCGCCGGCGACGCCCTTGCCCCACACCTTTTGGGCTTTGCCCTGCTGGATCATCATCTGATCGCTGAAGATGGTGGGCAGCTGGATGGTGGGCGCGGGATCGGGCTGTTCGCCGATATCGACGATGGCGGCGTAGGTGACCTTCATCTTATGGTCGCTCACGCCGTTATGGATATCCCTTCCCTGCACCGCCATCAGCAACCGGTCGACTTTGGTCCAGTTGATGGTGCCGGTCGTGGTGACGTCGTACCCGTCACCGGGGACGTTGACCAGCGGGATGAGCAGCTCGTTCTCCCCGCTGTGCAGGTGCAGCGGATAGGTGGAGCCGGAACGCAGCCACCAGCCGTAGTTGTTTTCGCCGTTTTCGTCCTGCGAACGCACCTTGATCCAGCCGTTGCGGTTCCAGGTGGTGGACATTTCCACCTGACCCTCGGGACCGGTCAGGGTGAATTTGAGCTGCAGCCGCAGGTTTTTCAGTTCGTGCCCTGCGGTGATGTCAAAGGGCTGCTGATCGGCCAGCGTCCAGTCGGCGTAAATAAAATCGCCGACGTTGCCGCTGACCGTTTCCCGCTCAAACCGGGAAAAGCGCAGCACTTCCTCGTATCCGTCGGGGTTTTGTTCCGCCAGCGCCCCGAAAGGCGTCATGACCGTCAGCAGCAGCAACAAGGTGCTGACCGCCGCGATCCACCGGCGGACGGATCCGTGTTTGTTCATAGGGATTCCTCCTTTTTTGTGTGGCCTCTTAAGGAAAGTATAGCACATTTCCCTGTCGCAGGACAAGGCGACTTTCCCCTTTCACTCGCCGAAAAAAAGCGGCAAATTCTGTGAAAAACGCCAAAAGCCGCCTCATCCGCAGGGATGAGGCGGCTTTGTTTAAGCCATTTCAGAAGGCGGTGATCTTGCCGGTGGCGTACTGCAAAATCAGCAGCGCGTCGGCCGCGGACACGCCGGGCTTCCCGTCGACGTCGGCGGCTGTTTGCTCCCGCTCGGTCAGCAGGATCTTGCCGGTGGCCGCCTGCAGCGCCATCAGGGCGTCGGCGGCGGTAACGGCGCCGCTGCCGTCCACGTCGCCGGGCAGCGGCTGATCGTCGGCCGTCAAGCCCATGACCGCCTCGTTGAGCGCCACCAGCGCCTTGTCCACCCGGGGCTGCAGCGCGTCGGGATCGGCGGCGACGGTGCGGGCGGCATCCAGCGCCGCCGTCAACGCCGCGGCGCTGTCGGCGGTACAGCCGGTCAAATCGATCGCCTCGGCCGCGGCGATCGCCTGCTGCAGCGCCGTTTTGTCGGCGACCAGCGTTTTGGCCTCGATGCGGACGTTTTCCAGCGTCAGCGCCAGGGCGTCGGAATTGCCGGTGGCGTCCAGCCGGTAGGGCGATCCGTCGGCCAGCGGGCATTCGATATGCAGCTGGCGCACCGCCGACCAGTCGATCTTGTCGGTGGCAAAATCCGACAGCGGGATCTCGATGTCGAAGGAATTGTCCTCTTTCCACACGACCGACCGGGCGGGGATGTGGATAAATCCGCTGGCCCGCTCCTCATCGCCCACGTGGGCACTGCGCAGCCGCAAGCCGATCTCTTTCCAAGCGGTGCGCACGTCGACGCCGTCTTTGAGCGCTTCCGGCCGCACGGTTGCCCGCAGCACCAGATTCTTGTTGGCGCCGTTGGGCGCCGTGCCCGACAGATCCGCCGGGGCGGTGTCGCCGGTCTTCCAGTCGACGTAATACATCCAGCCGTAAAGCAACTGGGCATAGGTGCCGTCGGCTTCGGTAAAGCGCAGTCCGGCGTTGAGGGGATCGGCGCCCCAGTCGATTTCCAGCCCGTCCTTGGCCGCCCGCAGAGCTTTGAGAGCGGCGTTGACGGTATACTGGGTCGCGTCTTCGTCCGCCAGCACCGCCATGGCGGCCATCAGCGCCTGCTGATAGGCGGCGTAGGACGCGGCGGTATACTGATCGGGATCGTCCGGGCGATCCTCCACGGCCGCCTGCAGAGCGGTTTTGTCCACCGTGATGGTGACGTCCAGCCCCTCGAGCGCTTCCTGCAGCGCGTTTTGTGCCGCCGCGCAGTCGGCGGCGGTGGCGTTGTTGTTTTCATAGGTCGCCCAGGCGGCGGCCAGCGCCTCTTCCAGCGGGCGGCGGATCGACTCGTCCTGCTGGGCGAAAGAGGGATTGTTCGCCGTTGCCTCGGCCTCGTCGATCGCCTGCCGCAGCGCGGTCTGGGCGGCGTTATCGCTGCCCTCCAGCCGGGCGATCTCGGGACGGGCGTCGTTTTTGAGCATCACGTCGGTGCAGTTGACGAACCGCACGTTGTCCACCCACCGCAGGGTGTACGCCCAACCCGACGAAGTACCCAGAGAATCGTGTTCGGGATAGTTGTTCTTGATGCCGGAGGTGGGGTTCGGAATGGCGGTCACCCCGCCGGGCATCTCCATGTGGACGTTCTTGAACAGGATGTCCCGTACAAAATATTCTTTGCCGTCGTTCAGGATGTTGTATTCCGGATTCAGCCCGATGATCATCGCCTCGTGGACGTTTTCGCCTCCGTTGCGGTTGTAGGGCCGGCCCATCGGGTTGGTGAAGAGGATGTCCTCAAAGGTAAGATCCCGGATAGAACCGAGCTTCTTCACCGCGTCCCCGGCGGGCACCGGCAGCCGGCAGCGGTTGCCTATACAGATGAACAGGGCGTTATCCACGTCGTTCATCTCGATGCGCTGAAAACGGATATCCTCGATATCCGATCCGTCGACCGACTGCACCGTCAGTCCCGACAGCCCCACCCGTTTGATCAGGATATCCTCAAACAGGAAGTGGGTGAAGGGGCCCTGGGTATCGGTGCCAATCTTGATGCCGTTGCAGTCCGACTGCAGCAGACAATTTCGCGCCTCGATATGGGTGCTGGGGATCTGGTTGCCGCTTTTCGGGCAAAACGCGTCGTCCCCGGCGATGATGCGGCAGTATTCCGCCGTCAGATAGGAGGTGTTGACCGGGTCGATGCCGTCCCGGTTGGGTCCGAGCTGGTTGGTAATATCCAGGTGCCGGGCGGTCACTCCGACGCTCTCGTAGGGCACCACCGTCCAGAAGGGGCTTTGCACCATCCGCAGATCCTCGACCGTCACGTTTTCGCACTGGGCGAAATACAGCAGACACGGCCGCTGATCGCCGGGATCGTTCTCGCCGAAGGCGTAACGCCCGTTGCCGTAGATGGTGCCGCCGCCGGTGATCCGCACGTTTTTCTCCCCCTGGAAGAAGATTATGCCCCGGCCGAGCTGACGGTTGCCGTTGTAGCCGTTGGAGGGGATCACCTTGCGGTAGGCGTGGCGGTCGTGGTTGGCGTAGATGGTCGCGGTGGGCGCCACGAAGAAGGTCATATCGCTTTTCAGGGTGATCTGCCCGGTGTAGAAAACGCCGTTTTCCAGCAGCACCGTGCCGCCGGTGCCGGCCGCGGCTTTGATCGCCGCGTCGATGGCGGCGGTATCGTCGGTCACCCCGTCGCCCCTGGCGCCGAAGTCCCGCACGTTGAAAACCAGATCCCCCGTCACCCCGCGGGTGATCGACGCGCTGTCGAACACCCGCAGCTCGTCGACGTACAGGGTGTTTTCCTCGTCGTTTCGGAAGGTGACCCGCTCGACGGCGTCGATCGCCTCGGCAAAGGCCGCGCCGCGATACCGCAGAGCGCCGTCGACGTAGAGATCGTACCGGCGGGTGTCGGTGTTGAGCACCAGCCGCAGATCGTACCAGTTGTTCGCCTCGTACTGGGCGTAAGCCAGCACCTGGTCGCAGACGTACGCCCAGTTCGGCCCGTCGTTAATGAAGATGCTGTTGTGGTAAAAGGCCACCTTGGCGGCCAGCCGTCCTTCGCTGTCGGTGACCAGCGGCGCGGTGACCCAATCGGCGGTGACGGGCTTGACCCGCACCTCCACCGTCAGGTCGCCCCGGGTGGCCGGGATGGCGCGGGACGCCGTCGCCCCGACGCCCGACAGGCACAAGCTCTTATTCTGGGCAAAGGGCACTTCCGCCACCTCGCCGCCGTCCCATCCGGTCGGCTGTTCGCCGGTTTTTTGGGCGTTGAAATCGTCCTGTGCCAGATAGATCTCGGTATCGTCCGCCGCCCGCAGGGTGTCGATCCGCATCCCGTCAGCGGCGGTAAATCTGACGGCGACCACCGCCGCGCCGGCAAAGGGCTGATCCCGCTCGATCAGCAGATGATCCCGCCAGACCTGCACCGTTTGCGCGGCGGTATCCACCACCCATTTGACGGTGTGCCAGCCCTCGAACAGGCCGTCCAGCGCCACCCGGCCGCTTTCGCCGCCGGCCGGATCGCAAAGCGCCACCGACGCGGCGCCCGCTCCCGCTTTCACCCGGGTCTCGATCACCAGCCGTCCGGTCAGAGCGGTTGGCATCTGCCGCTCGACCGTCAGCGCGCCGGTCATGTCCAGCGTCCGGTCGGGCGGGGTGGTATCCTCGTCCGGTTCGGGGATCACCGTAACCGGGTCCTGCTCGGGACCGTAAACCTCGATCTCGCCGATCTGCACGCCGCCGTTGCCGGTGTTGGAAATCCCCACCACCCGCAGGTAGCGCGCCGTGGCTTCGCTCACCGGGACGGTGACCACGTTGTTGTTTTGCACGAAGGTATAGTCCGCCAGGGGCACCAGCGTCGTGAAAGCGTTGCCGTCGGCGCTGCCCTGGATCTCCAGCTTCTGCACCCGGTCGCCCCACCGGGGCCAGAGCTTGAGCTTGATCTCGTTGATCTTCCAGCCGTAGCCCAGATCCACCGTCAAAACGGCGGGATTGGCGGCGGTCAGGTTGCCCTGGCTCTGCCAATAGGTGGTGGGATCGCCGTCGACCGGGCTTTCACCGTGCCAGGTGTCGGAACTGACGGTAAAGGGCTGTCCCAGCGCCATGTTGGTACCCGCCGCCGGCGGGACGATGGGCTCGGGTTCGGGCTTTTCGGGAATGGCGCTGATACCCGCCGTTCCGCTGCCTCCGACCACGGCGTAGCCGGTCGGAAGACCGTCGCCGGTTTCGGTGTTGAACACGTCGTTGATGTACAGGCGATACTCCCCGTCGGTCGAATGGGCGGGATCGCGCTCGCCCTCAGGCAGGACCGGGTCGTGGGTCAGAGCGTTGGAGGTAGCCGGTCCGTTGGCCGGCAAAAGAATAAAGAAAACGTTGTTCTGGCTGTCCTTGCTGCTGCCGAAGCTGCCGGTATCGACCTGTACCCCCGCCAGATACCGCTTTTTGTACAGGGTGTAGGTGGTGCCGTCGGCCAGCGCGACAGCGTCGTCGGTGCGCTGCCAGCCGCTCCACGGGAAGGACGCATAGCGGTCGTCCATCGCCGCGTAAACGTCGATGTCCCGCTCGGTGAGGAACTTGGCGCTGCCCCGGTTGTGGCGGTGGGTGCGAATCAGATCGGCACCCCGGTATTTCTCCGGCAGGGAGACGATCACGTCGTTGGCGGGATCCTCGATGACCGCCGCGGTGGTGTTGGGATCGTTGGTATACACCGCGTCGCCCACCTGCAGATTGGTATGCAGATGGATCCAGTCGGCGTCGTGGCTGGTGCCCGCCACCTTGCTGACGCAGGGCACCGGCGGCGCACCGGTGAAATCCGGCACCTCGTCGGGCTCGATGAGCACCGTCTGCCCGCCGTAAAGCGTCCATTCGCCCAGTTGGGCGCGGCATTCGTAGTTGGTGGTGGACAGGACCTCCAGTTTCCAGTACCGGGCGGTGATCGGCTCGTTTGGCGTCACCGCCACTTCGTTGCCGTTGACGTCGGGATCAAAGGCCAGCGGCTCGTTTTGTAAAACGGAGAAATAGGTCTCGCCGTCGACGCTGGCGGTCAGATTGACCACCTCGGTACGCCCCGCCCAACTGGATTTTTGCTGAAAGACCATCCGCTGAACGGTCAGCGGCGCCAGCGCGTCGATCGACAGGGTCTCGCTGAAGGTGTTATCGGGGTGGCTTTTGGTGTTCCAAAAGCTGGCGCGGTCGCCGTCAAAGGCGTTGGTGGCCACGTAGCCGCCGTCGACGTTGGTGGCGGTGATGAGAGCGCCCGCTTCCAGCAGATCGAACCGGTCGACCACCTGCCGGGTTTGGGTGGTGGCAAAGACCCGATATTTGCGGGTCATGCCGTCGTAGGGCGCCTTGACGGTCAGGGTCGCGGGAAGGCGGTTCAGCGACAGGGTGGCCGGCGCCTGGGATTTTTTTGCCACCGAAACGACGGCGGTTTTGCCGGACAGAGACGCCGGATCGGCCAAAATGCCGATGGTGTTCGCCGTGTTGTCGATCACCACCGTCGGGTCGCCGTCGATGCGCAAGGCGTGCACCGTGGTGTCCCAATATTCCTCGTAAAACAGCCGCGCCAACTGCTTGTAGCCGGTATTGTTGAAGTGGACCTGATCGTCGTACCAGTCGGGGTGATCCACGTTCCAACCCTTGGTCATGGCGTTGATATCCATCAGCCGGATGTGCGCGTCCGCGGCGTACTCCTGCTCGACCATATTCCGGATGTGGGCGGAAATATCCTCCAGCAAGATATTGGCATACTCCGCGGTCGCGCCGGTGACGGTGGACGTAGGCGGCGTTGCCAGAATGAGATCGACGGTGGGATTCCATTCCTTCATAATGGCAATCGTGGCTTTATACTGCTCGACGAACTTGTCGTGCAAAGACGCGTCGGTCCAGTACTTGGTATCGTTGGTGCCCAGCATGATCACCACCGCGTCGGCGCCGGTGACGTCCTGCTGCAGATTTTCCATCGGATACTGGCGGCCTGCCTGGGCGCCGCCGCCGTAGAGGACGTTTCCCGAACGGCCGCGGTTGAGCACGGTAAACCCGTCCCCCAGCCACCGGCCGATCAACTGCGGGTAAAAGTAAGCGCTGCCGCTGGCGTGTGAGCCGGCGGTCAGACTGTCCCCAACGAATACGATGGTGCGCGTGGTGTTGGCGGCGGCCGCCGTCAGCGGCGGAATCGCCAGCAGCAGCGCCAGCGACAACGCGACCGTGCGGCGCAGCACAGAACGCAGTTTCATAAAAGGTACCTCCTTGTCGACGTGGTTCTGTCTTCATTTTAGCCGATCGTCCGGTAAATGCAAGCCAAAACGCCCGTTCTTTTCGCCAGAAACAACGATGGCTTTCTGAATTCATTATAGCATAGTCCGATATACAATGCCATTGTATTTCTTTTCAAAATATATTGCAAATATCGGCATTTTAAGGGAATCATGACCGCCGGCAAAGCCGGCGGTTTGCTCTGCGGCTGTAAGCCGCTGTTACTGGCGGGGCTAAAAGCCCTCTGAAAAGTCTGCCAACCGCAAGCGGTCACGAGCTACCGCTAAAGCGGTTG
>JBMNVL010000052.1:0-13043 GCA_050946775.1 Acutalibacteraceae bacterium | reverse complement strand
GATCCGGCTCAAGCGGGTGGCGATCGGCACCGTCAAGCTGGGGATGCTTCCACCCGGAAAATGGCGGGATCTGACGGCGCAGGAGGTCAAAGCGCTGGTGATGGCGGCGCAGGTGCCGCAAAAGGTGGCGGCCGACTATATCAAAAAAGGGCGGCGGCCGGAAAGGGGAGGTTCGCGTGCTGACGGTAAAGGGCGTCGATGAGTCCCGGCGACAGGAACTGGCGGAGTGTTTCGGCGATCCGCGGGTGCAGGCTCTGATCCTGCGCGAGGATGAAAACGAGACCGGCGGAGTGGTGTATACCATGGATCCGCAGGAAATGCGGCTGCTGCGCTTTTGGACGGAGGATCCGTTTTTGCGGGACTTTTTGCTGCGGGCGACGCTGAATATCGGCTGGCGCCGCGGCGTGAAGGAAGCGCGCTGCGCGCTTGCGGATATGCGCGAATTCCTGCTGCAGGAGGGATTCGAGGCTGATGAGAACGAGGCGTTCGTCACCATCGGCGCGTTTTTTACCCGGCCGTGTCCCGGCCACGATCACAAATGACCGAAAATCCCGATAAAAAGCCCGCCTTTGGTTGACAAACGGCGGGCTTTTCTGGTATAATATAAGGACAAAATCAAAATGGGGGAAATTGTGTGATTCGCAGTATGACCGGCTTCGGTCGGCGGCAGGCGACCGTCGACGGTATGGCCATCACGGTGGAGATCAAATCGGTCAACCATCGCTATTACGAATATTCGTCCCGTCTTCCGCGGGGCTACGGGTTTTTGGACGAAAAGCTGAAGTCCTATCTGCAGGACCGGATCGCCCGCGGCAAGGTGGAGGTCTACGTTTCCATCGAGACGCAGGATGCGCCCGGCAGCGAAGTGCTGGTCAACTACACTCTCGCCGAGAGCTATCTCAACGCTCTGGCCGAACTGAGCGAGCGATACGGCCTTCAAAACGACGTCAGCGCGCTGGCGCTGTCCCGTTATCCCGATATTCTCACCGTGCGCAAGGCGCCCGATGACGAGAACGCCATCTGGAACGCCGTGCGCCAGGTGGCCGACGGCGCGCTGGACGCGTTCGTGGCGATGCGGGAAAAGGAAGGCGCCCGTCTGCGGGACGACGTGCTCTCCCGCGCCGGCACCATTTTGGCGGCGGTCGAGAAGGTGGAGGAGCGTTCACCCCAAACAGTCAAGGCGCATATGGACAAGGTACAGGCGCGTATGCGGGAATTGCTCGATGGCGCCGTGGTGGACGAGCAGCGGCTGCTGACCGAGGCGGCGCTTTACGCCGACAAGATCGCCGTGGCGGAGGAGACCGTCCGTCTGCGCAGCCATTTGTCCCAACTGGAGCATATGCTGGGCGGTGACGAGGCGGTCGGCCGCAAGCTCGACTTTCTGGTGCAGGAGATCAACCGCGAAGCCAACACCATCGGCTCGAAATGCCAGGACGTGGAGCTGGCCCGGATCGTGGTGGACATCAAAGCGGAAGTGGAAAAGATCCGCGAGCAGATCCAGAACATCGAGTAAAAACGAAAGAGGGTCGCACGGATGAAACTGATCAATATCGGCTTTGGCAATATGGTGCTGGCGCATCGGCTGGTGGCCATCGTCAGCCCGGAATCGGCGCCCATCAAGCGCATCGTGCAGGAGGCGCGGGATCGCGGCTCGCTGATCGACGCCACTTACGGGCGGCGCACCCGGGCGGTGCTGATCACCGACAGCGAGCACGTGATCCTGTCGGCGCTGCAGCCGGAAACGCTGGGCGGCCGTGTCAGCGGCCGGGACGACGGAGAGGAGCCGGAGGATGAATAAAAAAGGCCTGTTGGTGATCTTTTCCGGCCCGTCGGGCAGCGGAAAAGGCACGGTGCTGGGGAAGTATCTGGAAAACCGGCAGGACGCCGTGGTCTCCATCTCCGCCACCACCCGTAAGCCCCGTCCGGGGGAAGAGGACGGCGTACAGTACTTCTTCCGCTCCCGAGAGGAATTCGAGGAGATGATCCGGGAGGATCAGCTTTTGGAATACGCCGAATACAACGGCAATTACTACGGCACGCCCCGTTCCTTCGTGGAACGGCAGCTCGAAAAGGGTGTAAACGTCTTTTTGGAGATCGAGGTGCAAGGCGCGCTGAAGGTGATGGCGCGCTGTCCCGACGCGGTGTCCATCTTTTTGGCGCCGCCGTCGCTTACCGAGCTGGAAGCGCGCCTGCGCGGGAGGGGCACCGAATCCGAGGACGTGATCCAGGGCCGGCTGAATGCCGCCAAATGGGAACTGGAGCACGTGGACCGGTATCAATACGTGGTGGTCAACCGTGAGGTTGAAACCGCCGCGTCCGATATAGACTGCATTGTTCACGCACAAACCATGCGGACAGACCGCATGGCCGATTTCAAGGAGGTATTTGGAGTATGTTGAATCCGAACGATATTGAGAAGATCCAGGGCAAAAACAGCCGTTACGCGGTGGTGATCGGCGTGGCCAAACGGGCGCGTGAGATCTCCCAGGCCGCGGAGGACGAATCGGTCATCCTGCTGGAAAAACCGGTGAGTCTGGCGATCAAGGATTTTGAGGATGGGGATTACAAACTGGTGATGGAAGCCGGATACGAGGAGCAAGCCTGAGTATAAGCTGAGGGGAGGGAACGCCGTGTTGCTGCCAAAGGTGGCCAGAATAGCCGTCGAGCAAACGGCGTTTCATTTCGACAAGCTGTATGATTACGTCGTTCCGGACCGGTTGGGCGCCGTTCCCTGCGGCAGCCGGGTGCTGGTGCCGTTTGGCGGCGGCAACCGTCGCCGGCAGGGTATCGTGCTGTCTTACGAACCGGCGGGCGAGGTGCAAAAGCTCAAACCGGTGATCGCCGTGCTGGATGCCCGGCCGCTCTTCAACGAGGAGATGCTCGAGCTGATCCATTGGCTTAAGGAGCGCACCTTCTGCACCTATTTCGACGCGGTGCGGGCGATGCTGCCGACGGGGCTGTATATGCGCATCCGTCCGGTCTACCGCGTGGCGGACGATCTGCCAGAGCAGGCGCTCAGCGTGCTGTCGCCCGAGGAAAAACGGGTATGGGATATCGTGTCCGCGCGCGCGGGCGGGATCGATCAGGAAAAGCTGCTCGATCTGCTGGGGGCGAAGGACCGTCCCGATCTGCCGGAAAGTCTTGTCAAAAAAGGCTTCCTCCGGCGGGACGACGACGCCCGCCGGACGGTGGGCGACGCCACCATGCGGATGGTGCGCCTGACGTTTGATCCCGCCGAGCTGGACGAGATCCTGGCGCGGGAAAAATGCACCGAAAAGCAAAAAAGCGTTTTGCGGCTGCTGGCTGACGTGGGCTGCGCTTCGGTCAAGGAAGTGGGCTATTTCTGCTCGGTGACCGCGGCGGTGATCCAGGCGCTGGATAAGAAGGGATTGACCGAGTATTTCGACAGCGAAGTGCTGCGTTCCCCTCACCGGCGCCCGATGACGATGCCCGCCGTGCAGTCGGCACGGCTCAACGAGGAGCAGCAAGCGGCGTTTGACCAGCTTCTCAAGCGTTACCGCACCGGCCAATCGGCCGGCGCGCTGCTGTACGGGGTGACCGGAAGCGGCAAAACGCAGGTTTATATGAACCTGATCGATCAGGTGATCGCCGACGGCCGCGGGGTGCTGGTGCTGGTGCCGGAGATCTCGCTGACGCCGCAGATGATGGATCTGTTCTGGGACAAGTACGGCGGCCGTGTCGCGGTGCTGCACAGCGGCCTGGCCATCGGCGAGCGGATGGACGAGTTCAAACGGATCCAGCGGGGCGACGCCCGCATCGTGGTCGGCACCCGATCGGCGATCTTTGCCCCGATGGACGACATCGGGCTGATCATTCTCGACGAGGAGCAGGAGCATACCTACAAATCCGAATCTTCGCCCCGCTATCACGCGCGGGACGTGGCGCGGTTCCGCTGCGCGCGGCACAACGCGCTGATGCTGCTCAGCTCCGCCACGCCGTCGGTGGAAAGCTTCCACGCGGCGCAGACGGGGCGGTATTCGCTGCACAAGCTGACCAGCCGGTACGGCGCCGCTCCTTTGCCCCGGGTCACGGTGGCGGACAGGCGGCTGGAAACGGCGGATACCGGCGCTATCGGCGAGGTGCTCAAGGAAGAGATGACCGCCTGTCTGCAGGACGGGCGGCAGGTGATCCTGCTGCTCAACCGGCGGGGGTATCATACCCACGCGTCCTGCCGGAGCTGCGGCTACGTTTTCACCTGTCCGTCGTGCAGCATTTCCATGACCTATCACCGCGCCAACGGGCAGATGGTCTGCCATTACTGCGGCCATATGCAGCCGCCGCCGTCCCTGTGTCCGGAATGCGGATCGGATAAACTGCAGTTCGCGGGTCTTGGCACCCAGCGGGTGGAACAGGAATTGAACGAGCTTTTCCCGGAGTACCCGGTTTTGCGGATGGATACCGATACCACCATGTCGCGCTATGCGTACGAGGACAAATTCAACGCTTTTCGGCGGGGCGATTACCGGATCATGATCGGTACCCAGATGGTGGCCAAGGGGCTGGATTTTCCCAACGTCGGACTGGTGGGGGTGCTGTCCGCCGACCAGGCGCTGTACAGCGACGATTTTCGGGCGTACGAGACCACCTTTTCGCTTTTGACCCAGGTGATCGGCCGCGCCGGACGGCGGGAAAACGAAGGCAAAGCGGTCATTCAGACTTATACCCCGGACAATCCGGTGATCGATCTGGCGGCCAAACAGGATTACGAAGGCTTTTTTGATTTGGAGATCGCTTCCCGGCGATTGATGAAATACCCGCCGTACGCCGATCTGCTGCTGTTCGGGTTTTCCGGCGCGCGGGAGCAGGAGGTGCGAGAGGCCGCGTTTTGGTTTTTGCGCCAGCTGCGCACCGCCGTCACCGGGGAATACGCCGACGTGCCGGTGATCGTGCTGGATCCCACGCCGGCCGTCATCGCCAAAACCGCCGGCAAATACCGCT
The DNA here is from genome assembly GCA_050946775.1 of Acutalibacteraceae bacterium. GTDB lineage: Bacteria > Bacillota > Clostridia > Oscillospirales > Acutalibacteraceae > UMGS1474. The sequence continues at coordinate 8,084 of JBMNVL010000052.1, read as the reverse complement.
ACAAGATCCTCGTTAAAACGAAAAACACCAGGCGCTGCCGCCAGATGGCCGCGGCGCTGATGACAAGCGTCGGCCGCACCGGACCGTACAAATCGGTGTCGGTCTACGCGGATATCAATCCGGCCGGTATGCTGTAACCGGCCAGTCGCTGAAAAAGGAGCTGTTGACAATGGCACTGCGCAATATTTTGCTGGACGACGACCCCACGCTGCATAAGATCAGCCGTCCCGTCACCGAGTTCAACGAGCGGCTGTGGCAATTGCTGGACGACATGGCCGAAACGCTGCACGCGGCGGACGGCGTCGGTCTGGCGGCGCCGCAGGTCGGTGTGCTGCGCCGGGTCTTCATCATGGATCTGGGGGAGGGCGTGATCGAATGCGTCAATCCCAAGATCGTCGCCCGCAAGGGCAATCAGGAAGGGCCGGAGGGCTGCTTGTCCTCTCCCGGCGAATACGGCATCGTCTGCCGCCCGCAAACGGTGATCCTGCAGGCGCAGGACCGCACCGGAAAGCCTTTTACGCTCAAGGGCGAGGACTTGATGGCGCGGTGTATGTGCCATGAAAACGACCATCTGGACGGGATCTTGTTCAAGCAGCACGCCACCCGGATGCTGGATCCGGAGGAGATGGCGTAATGCGGATCGTGTTTATGGGTACGCCCGATTTCGCACTGCCCAGTCTGCGGCGACTGGAGGCGGACGGACATACCGTCGCGCTGGTGGTCACCCAGGCGGATAAACCCAAAGGACGGGGACAGATCATGACGCCTCCGCCTGTAAAGGAGTACGCCCTTACACGCGGTTGGCCGGTGTTTCAGCCCGCCAAAATGAAAGCGGAGGAAACCCTGCAAACCATTCGGGAGGCGGATCCCGACGTAATCGTGGTGGTGGCCTTCGGCCGGATCCTGCCGGCGTCGATTTTGACGCTGCCGCGGTATGGCTGCGTCAACGTCCATGGGTCGCTTTTGCCGCGTTATCGCGGCGCGGCGCCCATCCAGTGGGCGGTGCTCAACGGCGATTCCGAAGCCGGCGTCACCACCATGCAAATGAACGAGGGACTGGATACCGGCGATATGCTGCTGCAAAGCCGGCGGCCATTGCCGGAGGATATGACGGCGGGAGAATTGTTCGATCTCCTCAGCGAGGACGGTGCGGCGCTGTTGAGCGAAACGCTCAAACGGCTGGAAGCCGGCACCCTGACGCCCACGCCGCAGGACGACGCGCTGGCCACCTTTGCGCCGATGCTGGACAAATCCATGCGCGTCGTCGACTGGTATAAACCGGCGAGAGAGCTGCGCGACCAGATCCGGGGACTCAATCCATGGCCGTCGGCAACGTGCGATTACCGCGGCAAGATCCTCAAGCTGCACGCATCCCGTGTGGGCGGCGATACGAACGCGGCACCCGGAACGGTGGTCAGCGTCGATCCGCTGACGATCGCTTGCGGCGATCGCAAAGCGCTGATCCTCGAGCAGGTGCAGATCGAAGGCGCTAAGCGGATGGCGGCGGCTGACTTTTTGAGAGGACATCCGCTGGCGGTCGGAGACCGGTTGGACTGATATTGGAAAGGGAGCGAAACGATGCCCTATTACTTTTTTGATTACTGGTACTTGATCCTGGTGGTGCCGGCGCTGCTGGTCACCGTTTTCGCCCAGATCAAGGTCAAAACCACCTTCAAAAAATACAGCCGTCTCGGCGTGGCGTCGGGGTTGACCGGCGCGGCAGCGTCTCAGCAGATCATGCGAGCGCACGGTATGCGGCTGGCGTGTTTGCCGACGGCGGGATCATTGACCGACCACTACGATCCCCGCAACCAGAGCATTCACCTGTCTGAACCGGTCTACGGGGTATCCAGCGTGGCGGCCGTCGGCGTGGCGGCGCACGAGACCGGACACGCCCTGCAGTACGCCGCCAACTATTGGCCGGTGAGCCTGCGCATGGCGATGATCCCGGTTACCCGGTTTGCCTCCGCGGCGGCGCCGTGGCTGCTGATTGCCGGGATCGCGCTGTCCTTTGAGCCGCTGCTGTATTTGGGCGTGTTTTTCTTCGGCGCGGCGGTGCTGTTCCAGCTTGTGACCCTGCCGGTGGAATTCGACGCCAGCCGCCGGGCGCTGGCGGAGCTGCGGGCCGGGCAGATGCTGACCGAGGACGAGCTCAAGGGCGCCAAAAAGGTGTTGACCGCGGCGGCGATGACTTACGTGGCGGCGCTGCTGGTGTCGGTGATGCAATTTATCCGGCTGCTGCTGATCGCCGCCAGCCGCAGTCGTCGCAACTGATGGCGTCGCCGGCGCGTCGCTGGACGGCGGATCAGCTTGACCGGTTTTACCGGGACAGGCGGTATTCCAACATCCAGTTGGAGGAGGAGCTGCGCAAGTCCGCCATGCCCGAGGTGGAAAAAGGGCTGGCGACCCGTTTGTTTTACGGGGTTATTGAACGACAGCTGACGCTCGATCATTTACTTTCCTCCTTTTGCAAAACGAAGTTGTCGCGGCTGCATCCGCTGGTGCTGCAAATTTTGCGGTGCGGCGCGTATCAGCTGCTATATATGGACAAGATTCCGGCCCCCGCCGCCGTCAACGAGGCGGTGGAGCTGACCAAGCGGTCGGCTCAGTTCAAGGCCGCCGGGATGGTCAACGCGGTGCTGCGGGCGATCGACCGGGACGGTATGCGGATCCTTGCGGATCTGCCGGACGATCCCGACGGCTGGTCGATCCGCTATTCCTGTCCGCGGCCGATCATCGATCTGTGGATCGCCGATTACGGCGCCGAACGCGCCAGGAAACTGGCGGAGTGCGCCAACGATATCCCGCCCCATACCTTGCGGATCAACACCGCGGCGACCAACGCCGATCAGGTGCGTCGATCTCTTGCAGAAGCGGGCGTCGCCTTTGAAGAGATCCCCGGGCTGGAAAACGCCCTTACGATTTTCCAAAATTCTTTGGGCAAAAGTCTTGAAACCTTGCAAAAAAACTGGTATTATTATCAAGATATGGCCTCTCAATGGGCTTGTCGGGCGTTGGACGCCCGACCCGGCGAAAGGATTATCGACGTTTGCGCCGCTCCCGGCGGCAAAAGCTTCACCGTCGCCCAGTCACTGAACGGACAGGGCGAGGTGGTGGCCTGCGATTTGTACGCCGCCAAATGCGAGGTGATCCGTCGCCGGGCGGAGGAACTGTCCCTGCCGGTGGTGAAAACCCGGCAGCGGGACGCGTCCGCACCTTGCGCCAAGGATGAAAAAGCCGCCTTCGACCGGGTGATCTGTGACCTGCCCTGTTCGGGGCTGGGCGTGATCCGCCGTAAGCCGGAGATCCGCTACAAGGACCCGGCGCCATGGGCGGATCTGCCGGCGCTTCAACGGCAAATTCTCGACCGTTCGGCGGAGCTGGTGCGGCCGGGCGGGGTTTTGCAGTATTCCACCTGTACCCTGCGGCGTGCTGAAAACGAGGAGATCGCCGATTGGTTTTTGCAGACCCATCCCGATTTTCAGCCCCGTGTCTTGCCGCTGGAAGAGTGCTTTGCCCGGGCCGGGATCGCGCCGGATCATCGGATAACCCTTTTCCCGGATGAACAGGGGAGCGACGGGTTTTTTATCGCGAGTTTTCAAAGAACGAGGTGACACGGGTGGAGCGGCCGGATATTCGCCTTCTCGAGCCGGAGGAATTGCGGCGGCGGCTCCTTGAATGGGGACAGCCCGCTTTTCGCGCCAAGCAGATCCGCGACTGGCTGGATCACGGGGTAACGTCCTTCGATCAGATGGCCAATCTGCCGCGGGATCTTCGTCAGCGGTTGGCGCAGGCGTACGCCATCCCGCACGTGGAGATCGTGCGGCGACTGGTCTCGCAGATCGACGGCACCGTCAAATATCTCTTCGCCATGGGCGACGGGGAGACGGTGGAATCGGTGCTGATGCAGTACCATCACGGCTGGTCGCAATGCCTGTCGACCCAAGCCGGTTGCCGGATGAATTGTTCCTTTTGCGCCACCGGTATGGGCGGGCTGCACCGAAATCTTACCGCCGGAGAGATGCTTTCCCAGATCGAAACCGCGCAGCGGGATCGCGGCATACGGGTTTCCTCCATCGTGCTGATGGGGATGGGAGAGCCGCTGGACAATTTTGATGAAGTCACCCGGTTTTTGCAGATGCTGTCAGAGGAAGGCGGCGTGCATATCGGGATGCGGCATATTTCGCTGTCCACCTGTGGACTGGTGGATAAGATCTACGATCTGATGGCCTACCGGTGGCCCTTGACGTTGTCGGTTTCGCTGCACGCACCCAACGACGAGCTGCGCAGCCGGCTGATGCCGGTCAACCGGCGTTGGCCGATCGAGGAATTGCTCAAGGCCTGCCGGGATTACATCGACGCGGTCGGGCGGCGGATCTCCTTTGAGTACGCCATGATGGATTCGGTCAACGATTCCGACGCCTGCGCCAGAGAGCTGGCGGCGCGATTAAAAGGGATGCTGTGCCACGTCAATCTGATCCCGGCCAACGAGGTGCAGGGAAAAGAGCACCGGCGCAGCTCTGCTAAACGGCTGGAGGCCTTCCGGTCGATCATCGAAAAGCAGGGGATTCCCGCGACGGTACGCCGGACGCTGGGCGCCGATATACAAGCCTCCTGCGGGCAATTGCGCCGGCAGGAGGATCAGCAGAACTGATTTTTGGGAAAGGAGGAGTTTTGTGACGAGCTACGGACAGACCGACGTCGGCTGTGTGCGGCCGAACAACCAGGACACGTTCCGCTTGGGAACGCTGGCGCAAAACGCCTCCTACGCCATTGTGTGCGACGGGATGGGCGGCGCCGCCGGAGGCAGCGTTGCCAGCAATCTGGCCGCCGATATGATCGAAAAGCGGCTGCAGCAGGGCTTTCGGGAGGGCATTTCCGAGTTTTCGCTGCTGCATTTGATGGACACCACTCTGGCCGCCGCCAACGCGCTGGTCTACGACGAGTCGATGGCCGATCCCGAACTGCGCGGTATGGGCACCACCGCCGTGGTGGCGCTGGTTTACGACGGACAAGCCTACACCGCACACGTCGGCGACAGCCGCATCTACAGCGTGGACGAAACCATCGTCCAGCAGACCCGTGACCATTCGGTGGTGCAGGATATGGTGGAAAACGGACAATTGACGCCGCAGGAAGCGCGGCATCATCCCCATAAACATCTGATCACCCGCGCCGTTGGGGTAGACGAGCGGGTGGCCGCCGATCTGGCGGTGATGGAGCTGCCGCCGACGACTGGGCTGCTTTTGTGCAGCGACGGCTTGACCAATATGGTCAGCGACGAGCAGATCCTGTCGGTCGCGCGATCGACCGATCCGCCAAACGTGCCGGCAAGGCTGATCGAGCTGGCCAAACAGGCCGGCGGCGACGACAACATCACGGTGGTGTGGATGGCACCCAAGGAGAAAGAGGAGTGATGCAAATGGACAAGTATCTGGGCAAACGGTTGGACGGCCGGTACGAGATCCGGGAGATCATCGGTGTGGGCGGTATGGCCTGTGTGTATAAGGCGTACGACACCATCGACGACCGGATCGTATCGATCAAGATCCTCAAGGATGAGTATCTGACCAACGAGGAGTTTACCCGTCGGTTCAAAAACGAGTCCAAGGCGATCGCCATTCTGGCGCATCCCAATATCGTCAAGGTGTACGACGTCAGCTTCGGCGACCGGTTCCAATACATCGTGATGGAATATATCGACGGGATCACCCTCAAGGAATACATCGACCAGCAAAAGATCGTGCCGTGGAAGGAAGCCCTTCATTTCACGGTGCAGATCCTGCGGGCGCTGCAGCACGCGCACGACAAGGGGATCATCCACCGGGACATCAAGCCCCAGAACATCATGCTGCTGCCCGACGGCACCATCAAGGTGATGGACTTCGGCATTGCCCAGTTCTCCCGCCAGGAAGCCCGCTTCAGCACCGGCGGCGAGACCAAGGCGATCGGCTCGGTGCATTACATCAGCCCCGAACAGGCCAAAGGGGAGATCACCGACGAAAAGGCCGATCTGTATTCGGTCGGCGTGATGCTGTATGAAATGCTGACCGGGTGCCTGCCCTTTGAGGCGGACAACGCCGTGTCGGTGGCGATCATGCAGCTGCAGTCGGAGCCCAAAAAGCCGCGTGAGGTCAACCCGGATATTCCCGAGAGCCTCGAGGAGATCACCCTCAAGGCGATGCAGAAGGACCCCGGCGCGCGGTATCAGTCGGCGGCGGAAATGCTGTACGACATCGACGAGTTCAAACGGGATCCCAGCATTCATTTTGCCTATAAATACCAGACCGACCCGACGCCCCGCTACGCCTCGGCCAATTCCCGGATCAAAACGACGCCGGTGCGTCCGCGGACGGAGACCGTCGCAGAGGAAGAGGATGACGAGGACGACGAGCCGCGCGGCTCGATGCTGCCCATCCTCGCGGCGATCGCCGGCGCGCTGGTGCTGATCGTGATGATCTTCGTCGGCATTTGGTTTGCCTTTGACTTTATCAGCAAGCCGGGTGTGGACAACGTCACCGTGCCGGAGCTGGTGGGCAAGATGTACGCCGACGTTACCAACAATTCCGATTACAACGCCAAATTCAATTTCCAGGTCAACGGCAAATACGACGATACCGTCCCCGAAGGGGAGATCATGGATCAAAAGCCGGCCGGCGGCAAGGAAGTCAAGATGAAAAGCACGGTCGAGCTGACCGTCAGCCGCGGGCCGCAAACGGTGGAGGTGCCTCAGATCAAAGAGGGCCGTGACAAGACCACCGCCCGTACCGAGCTGGAGACCGCCGGCTTCCAGGTACAGGAGGTCAGCGAATCCTCCAGCACCGTGGCGGCGAATCTCGTGATCCGCACCGAACCGGCCTATCCCGAAAAGGCGCCCAAGGGGACGACGATCGTGCTTTACGTCAGCAACGGACCCGAACCGGTGCCGGAGGTGCAGGTGCCCGGCGTGACCAACGTCGCGCAGGAGGACGCCATCGCCAAGCTGAAGGAAAAGGGCTTTATCGTGGACGAGAGCGCCATCGAGGTGGTCAACGCCGCCGGGATGCAGCGTGGCTACGTCGTCAGCCAGACGCCGGAGGGCGGCACCATGGCGCAGCCCGGCACCAAGGTCAAGCTGACCGTCAGCTCGGGTTATCAGGACGTTCAGCTCCTGGTCGATCTGCCGCAGACCTCGACACAGGTCGATCTGCAGGTCTACGTGGACGGCGAGCTGAAGACCGAGTCGGAGCTGGGGGTGGATCAGCTGACCCGCTTGCTGCCGTCGGATAAAAAAACGCTGACGCTGACGCTGACCGCTCAGCGGGAGAGCTATCCTGTCACCATCCGCATCGCCGCGGAGGGTACCGGCGCCTATCAGGTTTACAAGCGGTTTTTGGTCAACGGGACGGACGGCACCGCCACCGAGGTGGAGTCCAATCCCTTCAACGACCCCTACGCCATCAACGGCTGATGAGCGGCGGGATCAACAAGCCTGTGGAAGGGCGTATACTGTGCAGCAATGGCGGCTTCTACTATGTGGAGGTCGCCATTGGCGACGCGCGCGAGGTGCTGGAATGCCGTGCCCGCGGGTTGTTCCGCAAGCAAAAGCTGACGCCGCTGGTCGGGGATATCGCCGTCGTGGAGCCGACGGTGGAGCTGGGAAAAGGGTTCGTCGTCGAGATCCGCCCGCGGCGCAATCAATTGATCCGCCCGCCTGTCGCCAACGTGGATCAACTGCTGCTGGTGATCGCCGTCGCCGATCCGGCGCCGGTGCCTTTGGTGATCGATCAGATGATCGCCATTGCCGAAAAAAACGGGATCGAGCCGATCGTCGTGGTCAACAAAAGCGATCTCGGCGATACCGGCCGGTGGGAAGCGATCTACAAGGCGGCGGGACTGCGCGTCGAGGCGTTGTCGGCGCTGGACGTGCAGGGCGTACAGCCGCTGCGGGCGCTTCTGAGCGGCAGGATCAGCGCTTTTACCGGCAATTCCGGCGTGGGCAAATCCAGCCTTCTCAACGCGCTGTACCCCGATCTGGAGCTGGCGACGGGGGAGATCAGCCGCAAGCTGGGACGCGGACGCCACACCACCCGCACCGTTACCCT
>JBMNVL010000051.1:0-13490 GCA_050946775.1 Acutalibacteraceae bacterium | reverse complement strand
CGCCGGTGGGAACGGAGGATCGCCAGATCGTCCGGCAAAAAGTTCCCGATCGGGGAAAGCAGGACCGCCAGCAGCGACACGTCCTGGGTCGGGTTGTCCAACAGCCGCAGCAGCGCCACCGCCGAAGCCACCTCCGGCGCGCCGAAGAAGCCGCCCGACACGTCGGTCCACGCCGGGATCCCCTGACGGTTCAGCTCCTCCACGTAGGCCGCCGCGTGGCTGGATTTGCTGCGCAGCAAAATGCAGAAATCGCCGTATTGGGCGGGACGGTCGCCGTCCTCGCTTTTGATCCGCAGGGTGGGCAGCAGCTCGTGGATCCTGCCGGCGATCCAACGGGCTTCGGCGGCGTCCTTTGTGTCGAGATCCTCCCGGTCGTCGTCGATCAGGCAAAGCTCGGTCTGGTAGCCGGGCGCGTCGGAATAGCCCTGCGCGGAATAGATCAGCGCGTGCCGCTCGTCGTAGGTCAATCCGCCCAGATCCCGGCTCATCAGCTGGGAAAAAACGAAATTGACCCCGTCGGTCACCTCTTTGCGGCTGCGGAAATTGTGCCCCAGCGTGATGGCCGCCGGGAAATGCCGGCCGTCGTACGGCAGATAAAAATCCTGCCGGCGCAGGAAGATCTCGGGCATCGCCTGACGAAAGCCGTAGATGCTCTGCTTGACGTCGCCCACCATGAACAGGTTGGTCTCGTCCCGCGAAACGGCGCGAAACAGCGCGTCCTGCGCTTCGTTGGTGTCCTGATACTCGTCCACCAGCACCTCCTCGTAATACGCGGCCAGCTCCCTGGCCAGAGGGGTGCGGGCGGTGTCCCCGTTTTCATCTTTTGTCAGCAGCAGCCGCAGCGCCATATGCTCCAGATCGTTGAAATCCACCCATCGCCGCTCGGCTTTTTTTTGCTCGTACCGGTCGGAAAAGGCGCGCACCAGCGCACACAGGGCGCTGACGACCGGACGGGTGGAGGCGACGTCCTGCCGGCATTCGGCGGCGGTGCCGCAAAGCAGATTCCCCAGGGATTCGGCGGTTTTTTTGGCCCTGCCGCGCAGATCGGTCACCCGCTCCTTATACGCGGGATCGGGGTAGTTCCTCAACCCGGGAAGTCTGCCGAAGGCGATCCCCCGGCAGATCGCGCGCCCGGTGTCCCAATCGGCGTCGGCAAAAGCCCCGGCGGCGTCCTGCAGCATCTGCCGTTCCGCCGTGAACGTCGGGCCGTAGGCCGCGTTCATCGCCTCATCGGCGATCGCCATCTCCTCGGCGGCGCGCATCAGGGAGAGGCTGTAAAGCAGCGCCTGGAGGACGTAGCCGTGCACCGCGCCGCCCCAATCGGAGCCGGTGGGATCGGCATCGGCGTACCGGGCTTCCTGGCGCGCCATCCATTCCTCGGGGAAGGCGTGGGACTGGATGAAATCGTACAGCCGCGTCACCGCGTCGCGCAGCGGCCGGTCACCTCGCGCGCCGAGGATCAGATCCGCCAGCCGCGTGAATCCCGGATCCTTCTCGGCGTAAGCGGCTTCCAGCACCTCGCCCAGCGCCTCCTGCCGCAGCAGCTTGACGTCGGCTTCGGCGGCGACCTGAAAACGGGGCGAGATGCCCAAAAGATGAAAATTGTCCCGCAAAAGCGACGAGCAAAAGCTGTGGACGGTGCTGATCTGGGCGCGCGGCAGCAGCATTTGCTGGCGCTGAAGCCGCCGGTTGAAGGGATCGGCGGCGATCTTTTTCGTCAGCGCGGCGCTCAGCCGCTGCTTCATCTCGGCGGCCGCCGCTTTGGTGAAGGTGACCACCAGCAGCCGGTCGGCGTCGACGGGATGCTCATCGTCGGTGATCCGCTGGATCACCCGTTCCACCAGCACCGACGTTTTTCCCGATCCGGCGGCGGCGCTGACCAGCACCGTGCCGCCTCTGGCGTCGATGCAGGCGCGTTGTTCATCGGTCCAATTTCTGCTCATCGTGATTCTCCTCGTTGTCCAGCGCCTGCCAGACTTCCTTGGCGCCGGTTTTGGCGATCGCGCGCACCGGCCGCCCTTTTTCAAATCCGCACACCGCTTTGTAATCGCAGTTTTGGCAGGCGTCGTGGTCGGCGTTATAAGCCGGCTGTGCCGCGATATCGCCCCGGCGCAGGGTGAGCGCCATTTCGCCCAGCAGCTTTTCCACCCGGACCTTCAATTGCCCGAACTGCGCCAGCGACGCGAGACTGTCCGATTTGCGGATTTGTCCGCTCGCGGTGGCGGTCGCCGGGATGAACAAACCGCCCGCGTCGGCCTCCATCGCCCGCAAAACGGCGTCGTTGTCCAAAAGCAGGCCGTTCATCCGCATTCCCTTCAGATCGGCCTTGTCCAGAGCGTCGTCGTCCGCGCCGTGCGCCACATTGAGCACCGGCAGATTGGCCGGCAGATACAGCAGTCCCGCCGGACGGACGTCGCCGTACCGAACGCCGCCGTTTTGCCAGATCGACAGCATATAGATCATCATCTGCAGATTGAGCCCCTGCACCACGTCGGACAGCCGGAACTCCTTATGGCTGGTTTTGTAATCGATGACCCGCACGTAAGACGTGCCGTCCTGCTTGAAGACGTCCACCCGGTCGATCTTGCCGATGACCCGGATCCGCACGCCGTCGGGCAGGGTCAGCACAACGGGGTCGATATGGGGCTGATCGTCGTCGGCTTTGTTGAGAGTCAGCTCGTAATCCACCGGGACGAACCGGCTTTGGCGCATTTCCCGCACCACCTGCCACATCAGCCGCTCGCAAAGCTTTTTCAGCCGGGTCAGCAGGTAGGCGAACCGGGCGGGCTTGCTTTCGGTGCCGCCCATCAGCTCGGCCACGTAATCGTCCACCGCGCCGGCGGTGTCGGCGGCGATCTGCCGGCGGGTGATCTTGTCAAATCCCTGCCGGGCGTATCCGGGCAGCAGCCGTTCCATCACATAGTGGGTCATGGTGCCGAAAACCGACGGATCCAGATCGGCGACCCGGCGGGGAAACACCCGCAGCCCGTACCGGCAAAAATAGGAAAACCGGCATTCGTGGTATTTTTCCACCTGAGAGGGAGACAGCCACAGATCGTCCCCGAAAAACCGCCGTGCGACTGCCTCGTCAGAAAAAGCGGCGGGACGGTCTTCGGCGGCGCTTTCCATGATCGCCAGCCGGTCGCGCATGGCGGGCCGGTCGCGCAGCGCCTCCCGCATCGAAGCGACCGCCACGTCGGCGCTGTGCCATCCGCGCGCCACCTGGTCGAGCATATCGGCGGCGGATTCCGCGTCCCGCAGACGGTGGCTGTCCACAGGCGAACACCCCGGCAGGATCGTCTGCACGCCGCTGACGACGATCGACGGCTGCAGCGGTTCTCCGGCGGTGCTGGATTGCGGATAACTGATGACCAGCTTTTCATGCGGCGCCGAAAGGGCGTGGTAAACGTAAAACCGCTCGGCCAGCACGTCCTCGTCGTTGTCGGTCAAGGGCAACCCGGCTTCGATCAGCCGGGTGCGCTCGGCGCAGCTCCACAAATTGCCCTGCGCCGGATAAGCGGGAAAGACACCTTCGTTGGCGCCCAGCACGAACACCGTCCGGGGCGAAGCAAACCGCATCCGGTCGGCGCTGCCGATCTGCACCCCGTCCAGCGTTTGCGGGATCTCACCCAGATCGGCCTGAGAACAGATCATCAAAAACAGCTCGATCATCCGCTGCGCCGGCAGGGGATGCTCCTTAAGAGTGCGGGCGATCATATCCAGCTGGTCGATCAGCAGCGGCCACAGCCGGGCGGCACGCTGCGCCGCGGTCTTTTCATTGGCGCGGGTGGCCTGCTCCACCTGCAGGCGCAGCAGCTTGTCGGCCTTTACCCGCAGCAAATAGCGGTAGACCGCCTTGGCGAAGGCCTCGCCGTCGACCGCGCCGCGATGAAGCGCGGCGGACAATTCCTCCAGCGGGTCGACCAGCCGCCGGCGCAAAAGGTTGAGATAATGCAGACGAAAACGGCTGTCGTCGTCCTCACGCACCGACAACCCGTCGGGGTGATCGACCCATTCCTGCCGCCACCGCCGGCCGTTGATCCGCCACAAATAGGCGTAGTTTTCCAGCAGTGCCGCCGAGTGGCCGGACAGGCCGGTCAACCCGCTTTTGGCGATGCGCAGCAGGTATTCGCTGTTCCAATCCCCGCCGGCGACCTGCAGCGCGGCGATCACCAGCGCGTACAGCGAATCGCTCATCACGTCCCGCCGGGCGTCGAGATAGTAGGGGATCTCCTGCTTTTCCAGCGCTGCGTCCAGCACCCCGCGGTAGTCGTCCAGCCGCCGGGCGACGATGGCAAAATCGCGGTATTGGCCGCCCTTTTCCCGGCATTGACGGCGGATCAGCCGGGCCACCGTTTCGCACTCGTCGTAAATATCGTCGCAGCGCAGCAGCGTCACCGCCTCGGTCGGCCGGTCGTATACTGACGCCACCGGGGCGAATAAGCCGCTTTCAATCGCGTTGAGAGCCGGATCGTCGGTGCGGCGGCGCTCCTTGAGATGGATGGGCGCCGCGATGGGGACGCGGGCGTCCTTCGCCAGCCGGATCAACCGGTCGGCGGTGCGGTTGACCGTCGCCAGGGGCGAGGTGGTGTCCTCGGCGGCCGCCGCGCCGTCGGCGCAAAGCGCCACCGTGACCTGCTCCGCCTGGGCGATCAGCAGTCCCAGCACCCGCATTTCCTGCCCGGTAAAGCCGTTGAAGCCGTCTACGGCGATTCGGGTCCTTTCGGGCAGAGGATGGGCTTGCAGATGCGCTTCCAGATGTGCCAGATCGTCCAGCGGATCGCGGTAGGCCCGGCTTACCAGCGCGTCGTACGCTTCGAGAATCAACGCCAGCTCGTCGGTTTTGTTTTTCAGCGCGCCGTCGGGCAGAGCGGCGGCGGTCTGGCGCATCATAGCGGTGGAAATGCCGCATTGGCGGCATTCGATCAGCAGATCGAGCAGACAGGAGACGGTATCGGGATCGGATGCCTGCCGCCGGTAGAGGGTCAGCCGGTCGGCGCAGGCGTGGATCGCCTCGCTCATCAGCAGCACCCGGGCGGCGTCGTCCAGCCGGCCGGCGCCGGTGGGCGGGCACAAAAGCTCGCTCAGCCGGGAAAAGCTGACCACCCGGATCCGATCGGCCCGCTGCGCATCCAGCCGGCGCAGCAGCGCCCGTTCGCTTTCAAAGGAGAATTGCTCGGGCACCAGCAGATACCGCGGCGCCGAGGTGTCGTCCGCCCAGGCGTCGATCTGATCGTAGATCCGTTCGGTCTTGCCAAAGCCCGAACGCCCGAAAATCAATTGCAGCATATGGCCGTCTCCTTATCCGCCGATCTTTCCGGCGCGAAAATCCTCCGCAAAGGGAACGCGGGGCAGTTGAAAGGCTTGTCCGTTGAGATACTCCAGCTCGTCGGCCGGGGTGGTAAAGGCGAATTGCAGTTTGTAGGAGCAAAGCGCCTGCTTGTGAAAGCCGGTGCCCTTGTTGAGGGCGTTGGTGCCGTATTTGCCGTCGCCCAGCAGGGGATGGCCGATCGACGCCATATGCGCCCGGATCTGATGGGTCCGTCCGGTGTGCAGCTCGATCTCCACCAGCGCCAGCCCGTTTTTGGCCTCCAGCACCCGGTATTCGGTCAGGATGGTCCGTCCGTTTGGCATCGGCCGGTCGCTGACGGTGACGAGATTGCGCTCCTCGTCCTTGAGCAAAAAGCCCTTGAGCAGGGCGTGTTCGGGGTTCGGCACGCCGTGGACGACGCACAGATAGAATTTGCGGATCTCCCGGTCCTTGAGCTTTTGGTTGAGGATCCGCAGTGCGGCGGCGGTCTTGGCGACGATAACGATGCCGGCGGTGTTGCGGTCGATCCGGTTGACCAGCGCCGGCGCGAAGCTGTTTTCCGCCGAGGGATCGTATGCGCCCTTTTCGTACAGATACCGCTGCGCCCGAAAGAGCAGGGTGTCGCCGTACTCGTTTTTGTCGGGATGGCAAAGCAGACCGACCGGCTTGTTGAGTAGCATCACGTGATCGTCCTCGTAGATCACGTCCAGCCGCTTCGAGGCCCGCAGAAAATCGTAGACCGCCTCCTGCCGGGTCAAAAACTCGTCCTTGACGTACAGGGCGATCACGTCGCCCTCGCTCAGCCGGGTGGACGCCTCGCAGCGCTTGCCGTTGATTTTAATATCCTTTTGCCGGATGTATTTGTACATCATCGACGTCGGCAGCTCGCGGAAGGTTTTGGTCAAAAATTTGTCGATCCGCTGACCGGCGTCGTTTTTTTCAATGGTGATGGTGCGCATGGCTCGTCCCGCCTTTCCTCCTCATTATAGCATATTTCCCCCTCTTTTCAAATCAAATTATCTGTGGTATACTGAAAAGCGAGATTTGACGAAAAATGGGGGAACGGTATGGCGGACAAGCCGATACACGAAGGACACCGGCAGCGGCTCAAACAACGCTTTCTGCGGGAAGGACTGGCCGGCTTCGAGCGCCATCAGGTGGTGGAGATGCTGCTGTTTTTCGGCATTCCCCGGGTGGATACCAACGAGCTGGCGCACCGTCTGCTGGACGCCTTCGGATCCCTGTCGGGGATCATGGACGCGCCCTACGACGAGCTGATCAAGGTCAAGGGAGTCACCGAAAACGCCGCTGTGCTGATCTGCTTTTCCAAGGCGCTGGGCACCGAATACGCCCGCGACCGCCAGCGCCACGCCGTCGTTTTGAAAAGCGCCCAGCGAATGGGGGAGTACGCGGCGTCCTTTTTCGTCGGACTGGATCACGAGGCGGTGCTGCTGGTCTGTATGGACAACCGGTTTCGGGTGCTTCATTCCGGGATCTTGACCCACGGCAGCGTCAACGCCGCTGAGATCAACACCCGGCTGATCCTCCAAACGGCGCTGCGCCACAACGCCACCGCCATTATGCTGGCGCACAACCATCCCGGCGGCAGTCCGGTGCCGTCCTACGAGGACGTGACCACCACCCGCTATCTGCGGGAGGCGCTCAACCCGGTCCACATCACCCTGATCGACCATTTTATCGTCGCCGAGGAAGGCTACACCTCCATGCGCAACACCCCGACCTGGTCGCCGATCTTTGAGTAAACGCAAAACGTCCCGCTTCGGTTTTCCGAAACGGGACGTTTTTTACGGTTGTGTGTCAGTCGGCTTTGGCGGATCGGATCACCCGCCGGACGGCCAGCACGGCGAAGAGGACGAAAACAACGCCCGCCACGATCACCGGCACGCCGTATTTGACCCCCAGCGCGCCGAAGGCGCCGAAGAAGCTGCCCGCCGATGTCATCGGGTCGGCCAGCTCGGCCTTGCTCGCGGCCTTGGTCAGCGTTTCGATAAAATAGTTGCCGTACACGACCGCGCCGCCGATCACCCCGCCGATCCACAGTCCGCGGGAGAGCACGCCGAGATCCTGCTTGTTGGCCGCCTTGAAGCAAACGTACGCCGCCGCCAGGGCGACCGCCGTGATCACCGCCATGAGCGCCCAGGGCGCGCCTGCCACCTCGGCAACGGTGAATTCTCCGGTTTCGGCGTCCTGCAGCCGGGCGAAGATCGCCTGCACGTCAAAGATCGCCGCCGCGGCCAGCGCTAGCTTGCCCAAGCCGTAAAGGACGGTCTGGGCGTCGGTGCGCTCCTTGGCCTGCATCCGCACGATCGACTCCCCGGTGAAGTCCAGGGTGCTGCCGATATAGGCCGCCGCCACCACCGTGACGATGGTCTCGGGGATCATATAGGTGGCGTTGTAGATCAGCGAATATTCGATCGCGCCGGCCGTAACGCCCCAGCTGGCCCATACTGTGGCGCCGGCGATCGCGTGGCAGAGATACCGCGCCGCGCAGGCGAGGAACGCGCCGCCCGCCAGCGCCGCGCCCTGGGACCACTTGGAACGGCGGAACAAACCGCCCAGCCCGGTCGCCATATAGGCGACCACGTAGTCCAGCAGCAAAATGGCGATCACCGAAACAAGATCGGCGCCCATCAGGTTCTTGATCCCCAAAAACATTTGCAGCAGTCCGTAAACCGCGCCGGTCAGAAAGCCCCAGGCGGTGCCGTGGCGGTAGGCGATCAGGATCACCGGCAGCATATGGGCGATGGTCACGCTGCCGCCGTAGGGCAGATCGACGATCTTGAAGATGCTCAGCACCGTGCCCAGCGCGATCATGATGGCGCTTTCGGTCAGCAAAAGCGAACGGTTGGTTTTTTGCATAGATTCGACACTCCTTTTTTCCAAAAGCAAAATCCCCGCTGCCAAAGCAACGGGGATGGGACGCGCGAACGCCGACAAACCATCCCTTCGCCGGCATTATCCGGATCAGGTGTGAGGGTTGCGAACGCGATGTCCGCTCTCAGCCGGTGTCGACCAGCACCCCTTGTTTGCTCTTGTTTGATCGGGTGACAGTATACCGCGTTTACCGGGATTTGTCAAGCCTTTTTTCGTCCCACAGCGGGATCGCCATGTTTTCAAACGCCCGCACCATCCGGGGATGGCGGATCAGAAAATGGATGATCGGCGACTGACTTTTGGATACCAGCGCGAACCGGCCGGGAAAGACGGTGATCTCGATGTTGCGAAACGCCGGATGAGGGTCGGTCCGCATAGTCGCCTCCGGATGAGCGTCGGCAAACGCCCGCGTCAGTTCGAGATGCTCCCGGTATTCCTCGTAGGTGTACCGCGGCGCGTCGTGATAAAAGATCCCGGCCAGCGCCAGCGCCGGAGGGTGCGCGTCGAATTCCTCCGGGGAAAGCTCGGGGACCTCCAGCGTCAACCGTCCGCTTCGCAGCCATGTTTCCACCGTTTGCCGCCGTTTGGCGGCGTAAGCCCGGATGGCCGCCGCGTCAGCCGTCGTTTGGGCTTTGGCCGTCATCCGCTCCAGCAGATCCGCCGACAGGGTGAACAGGGGCGGAGTGCTGCCGATCCATTGCCGGTCGCCCTCCGGCGCGTCCCATTGCAGGCGCTGCGCTTCGAATTCTTCCATACGGTTTGCGTCGAAGATTTGCATCAGCGGACGGGCGTTTTCCAGCAGCCGGGTGGCCAAACGGCGGTAATAGATCAGCTCCTCTTTGTTGTTGGTCAGGTAATACCGTCCCTCGGCCTGGTGGCCGGCGATCGCTTCGCCCGTCAGCGCCGCCGCGCCGGACACCTTGAGCAGATGGGTGAACACGTCCCCCTGAGAACGGTCGAGATAGTAAGGGGTGATCAGGCCGGTCATGTACATGGGGATATAGCTTTCCAGTCCCAGCAGCATTTCCGAAAAGGGGCGGTTGACGTCGTGGATCATCTGCAGACGCAGCCCTTTTTTCAGCAAAGTCGCCATGCCGAACATCCATTTTTTCGGGAACGTGGGATCCTTGGCCATCTCGTCCAGCGGCATATCGCTGTACATGATCACGTCCTCGCGGGAACGGGAGAGCACCGTCATCTTCAAAAAATCCAGTTCCGACGCCATCATCTCCTCCAATCCGGCGTACCGCCGGGAGGAGGGGAATTGGAAAGGCATCGTCGGCACCTTTATCTCGTCAAAGCGGATGGCGCGGATGAATTCGTTGAGATCGAACCGATCCAGCTTTTCCAGGAAGGAATCCAGCGGCTGCTCGGGAAGGTCGTGGCGGTTGGTGCCAAGCCATTCGGCGATCGCCGCGACGCGGGCGTCCTCATCCGCCAACGCGTCCCGGTCGATCCCGATCAGCGCGGCAATGGCGGCGACGCGGCGCGGCGAGACGTAATGCCGGCCGATCAGCGAAGCAACCTCAGCGGTGAACCGGACGGGATCCGCCGGCCGGCGGTGTCCCGACAGGATGCGGGAGATATAAGACGGGTCGTAATTGAGCCCTTTTGCCAGCTCGCTGTTGGAAATCTCCAGCGCATCGGTCAGGGCATTGAGATTGCGCCGGTAGGCGGCGGCGTCCACCGTTACGCCGCCGCGTAAAGCGGCGGTCAGCGTCTGGCGGATCTCGTCGCCGGACAAAGCGGCGCTTTTGCTTTCGATCAGCGTCTGGAGCCCGGCAATCAGTTTTTCCAGCGGCGCGCCGTCAGCCGACGGGACCCGTTCTCCTTTGCGATACCGCCCAACGGTCGCCGCCGACAGGCCGCTGACCTGCGCCAGCTCGACAGCGGTGCAGGGAATCGCGGCCATATAGTCATCCAACCGTGACGCGAATGACATATCCATCCGTCCTTTCGTGTGATCCATAGCCCCATTATACCGAAAGATCGGCCGTTGCGTCAAAGGACAACCGATTTGTCAATGCCAAATCGGACGTTTTGTGGCAATAATCGATCAAATTTGTTACCATTTCAGTAAGAAAGGAGCGATTATTATGAAGGAAAAAAGCGTTATCCGCCGCGGGTTGGGCGTTTTGCTGGCCGTGGCGTTGCTGCTGACGGTGCTGCCCTTGACGGCGATGGCCGAAAACGGGCCCTTCCGGGAGCAGTTGTACGGCGAGTGGTATCCGGCGTTTCTCAACCTCAACAAGGTCGACGAAAACGGCGTGTGGCTTGAAGAAGATTCGTTTTCGGTGTTTTCCAACGATACGGTGGGGGCTGCGCCGGACGGCGTCGCTTACGATCTGGATACCAACACCCTGACGCTGACCGGTTTTGACGGCGCGCACTACGTGGTCGGCGCCAACATGATGGGCGACGATTTCACCGTCGAGGCGGTGGGTGATTGTCAGCTTGCCGAGATCATCGCTTACGGCGACGGCTGGGGCGGTTCGGTCACCTTCGCCGGCAGCGGCACGCTGACGGTCAACGAGCTGGGGATTTTTGACCGGGCGGTCACCCTCTATGGCGAGGGCGTGAACGTCGGTCTACATTTCGGACCCGGTGTAAAGGTGACGCTCTGCGGCCAGCAGGACGTGGCGAGCGTTTGCAACGTGCCGGACGATCAGACGGCGAAGATGTCCTATACCTTCGCCAACGGCCAGTCCGCTGACGTGACCAGGGAAATGCAGTACTACGATAGGGAACGCAGCGTCCTCGGCTATGAGTATATGGAAGCGGACGGATACTCCTACTGGAGTTTCCTGCAGGGGAAAAACGCCGACGATCCCGACGGATTGTACGTCATGCGGGAGATCACCTACGGAAGCTTTGACGACGATTATAATTTCATCGGGGAGTACACCGTCTACAACCCGGTGCGGCTGATTTTCAGCGAGTCGCTGGACGCCTATGTGGAGGATATGGCCTTCGCCGCCGAGCACGCGGATGAGTTCGGCAAGTTCGAGCTGTCCGAGGAGGAGATGGCGGATACTCCCTTCTCCTTTGTCACAAACGGCGCGGGCGAGCGGGTCGAGTTCCATTCGGAAAAACCGGTTTATTCCGAACCGTCGTATTATACCGTTTATGTGGATTCTCAGGGAAATGAGTACGCCTGTCAGGAATATTATACCGACGAGGGAATGGAGCTGCGCGTTTACGATATGCAGCTCATTCCCGAGATGCCGCAGGATATGCCGGTTTATATCATGACGCCCAACGAAACGGTCGATCCCGACGACCTGCTGGCGGCGATTGAGAAGCAGGAAGACGGCTACGCTTTCATCCTGAAGGGCGGCTCCTTTACCTACGACGGAAGCGACGTGCCGGACGTGACTTCCGGCGACGTGGATCTCGACCGTGACGTGGACGCCGCCGACGCGCTGATGGCGCTGCAGGCGGCCACCGGCAAGATCAATCTGACGGCGGAGCAGACCGCCGCGGCCGACGTGGACGGGCAAAGCGGCGTCACCGCCGCCGACGCGCTGGCGATCCTGCAGTTCGCCACCGGCAAAATCACCGCCTTTTGATTTTTCCCCGTTTGGCAATCAAAAACCCGCTGGTTCACAGAACCAGCGGGTTTTTGCGCTGTTATTCGTCCAGTATCCCTTTGAGCGCCGCTTTTTTCATCGGCGGACGGCGGGTATAGGGGGATTCGAGGGGCAGATACGCCTTTTGCTCGCTGCTGCGTTCAAAGGCGGTCAAAATCTCCAGCACGTGGAGAGTCTGCTGCACGTCGGCGCGGGCGTCACGGCCGGTCTGAATCGCCTTGGCCATATCCGCCAGTCCCAGCGTGCGGCTGTTTTCGGCGTAGTCGAACAACAGGGGCATTTCCACGTAATGGCCGGTTTCGGGGCGAAGCAGCTTGACCGGGCCGCCGAAGCCGTTGGGATCGGGAACGATCAGGGTGCCCTCCGAGCCGTAGATCTCAAACCGCGCTGAATCGGTGTAGTGGACGTCGAAGGTGGTGAACAGGGTGCCGGTGGCGCCGTTTTCAAAATCGAGGATACCGGTGACATAGGTGGGCACCTCCACGTCGACCACCGTGCCGCATTTGGGCTGGCTGGTGATCAGCCGGGTGGGGAAGGAGGCCTTGGCCACGCCGGTCAGCCCTTTGACCCGACCCAGCAGATTGACCAGCGCCGTCACGTAATAGGGCCCCATGTCCATCATCGGGCCGCCGCCGTGCCGGTAGTAAAACTCGGGATCGGGATGCCAGGACTCGTGTCCGTGGCAGATCATAAACGCCGCCGCGCCCACCGGCCGGCCGATGAAGCCGTCGTCGATCAGCTTGCGGCAGGTCTGGATCCCGGCGCCCAAAAAGGTATCGGGCGCGCCGCCCAGTCGCAGACCCTTTTGAGCGGCCAGCGCCGCCAGCTCCTTGCCCTCTTCCCAGGTGGCGGCCAGCGGCTTTTCGGAATACACGTGCTTGCCGGCCAGCAGCGCCGCCTTGGTCACCTCGTAGTGCTCGTAGGGGCGGGCCAGGTTGAGGACGATATCCACCTCGGGGTCGGCAAAGGCGTCGTGCATCGTCTCGTAGAGCTTGGGAACGGCGTATTCCCGCTGCGCTTTTTCGGCGCGGGAGCGGATGAGATCGCACACGCCGATCAGCTCCAGTTCCCCAAATACCCTGGTGATGTTCTGCAGATAAATGCCGCTGATCGACCCGACGCCGATCATGGCCACGCGGATGGGTTTGTTCATGGCGATCACCTCAATACATTGCGTTGTTTTCAAACCGTTCGGTGGTCAGACCCCGCTCAACGGCGTAGGCCTTGCCCTGTGCCGCCCACAGCAGTCCCCGTTCCATCAGCGTCGCCGCCGACGGGGCCTTGTCGAAGACGTCGTCGTGGTGGCCGAGCGAGGTGTAAAACACCCGGCCGTTGCCCCAGTATTTGGTCCACGCCACCGGCATATCCACCGGCTTGTTGGAAACGTGGTAATAGCTCACCGCCGGGAAGCGGGTGGTGGCCAACACCTCGATAGCGGGATCGACGTGCAGATAGTAGTGCTCGCTGCACACCGGGAAATCCTCCAGTCCTTCCACGATGGGGCTGGAGCCGTGGCGGATGTTGACGGTGTAAGCCACCCCGTCGCCGCCGGGATGGCTGACCCATTGGCCGCCGGTCATAAACTGCCACTCGGTGTTTTGGCGAAAGGCGTCGCACATCCCGCCGTGACAGCCCGCCAGCCCGACGCCGGCGCCGACGGCCTTGGCGACGTTGACGACGTAGTCGTTTTTAAT
>JBMNVL010000050.1:0-13650 GCA_050946775.1 Acutalibacteraceae bacterium | reverse complement strand
CTGCGGCGGCTACAACCCCTCCGTCTCGTCGACCTTTCAGGGTCGACGATCCACCTCCCCTTACACAGGGGAGGCAACGCACCCCGCGCATTTGTACAAACCGGCGGCGGGCGCGTCTAGCGTCTAACGTCTAACGTCTAATATCTAACGTCTATTCGAGGTGATCGCATGGTTTCCCGGGTCAACAGCATGGGACTGATGGGGATCAACGGCTTTATGGTCAAGGTGGAGGCCGATCTGTCGCAGGGTCTGCCCGGCTTTGACGTGGTCGGCCTGCCCGGCGCGGCGGTGCGGGAATCCCGCGACCGGGTGCGCTCGGCGATGAAAAACAACGGCTTCGCCTACCCGGTCAGCCGGATCACCGTCAACCTCGCCCCGGCCGACGTGCGCAAGGAAGGCCCGCTGTACGATCTGCCGCTGCTGCTGGCGCTGATGGGCGCCGGCGGGCAGTTGTCCGTCTCGCTGCGCCACAAGGCGTTCGTGGGAGAGCTGTCCCTGTCGGGCGAGCTGCGTCCGGTCAAAGGGGTGCTGTCGATGGCGGCGGCCGCCCGGGACGCCGGGATGCGGGAAATTTACGTGCCGGCGGCCAACGCCGCCGAGGGCGCCGTGGTGGAGGGGATCGCCGTTTACCCGGTGACCCATATCGCCGATCTGCTGGCCCATCTCAACGGGGTGAAGCCGCTGACCCCGGCGTCGCCGCCCGACCCGGCGGCCGTGCCGGACGAGGGCGCGCCGGATTTCGCCGACGTGATGGGGCAAGCCGCCGCCCGGCGGGCGCTGGAGATCGCCGCCGCCGGATCCCACAACGTGCTGCTGATCGGCCCGCCCGGGTCGGGCAAAAGCATGCTGGCCAAACGGCTGCCGTCGATTTTGCCGGATATGACCCCCGGCGAGGCGCTGGAGGCGACCAAGATCCACTCGGTCGCCGGCACCCTGCCGGCCGGACGGGGACTGCTGCGCGCCCGTCCCTTCCGTTCCCCGCACCACAACATTTCCACCGCCGGTCTGGTGGGCGGCGGCGCCATTCCCCGGCCGGGGGAGGTGTCGCTGGCTCACAACGGGGTGCTGTTTCTGGACGAATTCCCCGAGTTTTCCCGGGCGGCGATGGAAAGCCTGCGCCAACCGCTGGAGGACGGGCAGATCACCGTCTCCCGGGTCAGCAGCGCCCTGACCTACCCGTGTCACGTGATGCTGGTGGCGGCGATGAACCCCTGCCCCTGCGGGTATTTCGGCCATCCCGAGCGGGCGTGCACCTGCTCGCCCCGGGCGGCGCAGCAGTATCTGGCGCGGATCTCGGGGCCGCTGCTCGACCGGATCGATCTGCACATCGAGGTGCCGCCGGTCAAATACGACGAGCTGGCTTCCACCGAAAAAGGGGAGTCGTCGGCGGCCATCCGCGAGCGGGTCAACGCCGCCAGAGCCATCCAGAAGGCGCGGTTCGCCGGGATGGGGATCGTCAGCAACAGCCAGATCCCCTCGGGCGAGCTCAAGGAGCTGTGTCCTCTGACGCCGGCCGCCGGCCGGCTGATGGAGCAGGCGTTTGCCCGGATGGGACTGTCGGCCCGGGCGTGGGACCGGCTGATGAAGGTCTCCCGCACCATCGCCGATCTCGACGGCGCCGCCGTCATCGACGCGCCCCACGTCGCCGAGGCGGTGCAATACCGGGGGCTCGATCGCAAATATTGGGGCGAGCGGTAAAAAAGTTACAGGACTGTAGCCGGAAATAACGAAACTGTTATCGGTTTTGAGAAAATTTCCTGTTATAATAGAATCGGATATCTATTCATGGCAAAAATCGGTGGGAAAGGAGCGACCTCGGGTGAGAAAGCGGTTGATCGCGCTGTTGACGGGCGCGATGGTGTTTTGCGGCGGCTGCAGCGTCTTTTTTCCCGCCGCACCGGCCGACACCCCGCCGACGCCCGCCGGGGAATCGCCCTATCTGGCGGAATTCCGGGACAACTGGTGCTACGACCGGCTGACCCAGCCGCTGCGCCAATGCTACGCCGCGCTGTACGACGCGGTGCGCCAGGCGGTCAACACCGACAGCGTCGTCACCGTCAGCCAGGCCAACACCGACGAGCCGCTCGACCGCGCCCAGATGACCTTTCCGGGGGTGCGGGTCGCCCTGCCGGTCCACGTGGACAACGAGCGGGACGCCAAGCGGCTGTACGAGGCCTTTACCTGGGACAATCCCCAGTTTTATTTTTTGAGCAACGACTATTACTACGAGGGCTATCGCAACGAAAAGACCGGCGAGCTGGTCTGCCGGTCGCTGTGCCTGGCCTTCACCATGTCGGCGGCGGAGAGGCGGGTCGCCGGCGCCCGGCTGGAGCAGGCGCTGGACGAGTTTACCCGCGATCTGCCCCGGGGCGACGATTTCGCCCGGGAGCGGCTGCTTCACGACCGGCTGCTGCAGCGGTGCAGCTATTATACCGAGGCCGGCGCGTCGCACGATACCCGGATGTATCCCGGCGCCTTTACCGCTTACGGCGCGCTGGTGGAGGGCAAGGCGGTCTGCGAGGGCTATTCCCGCGGGATGCAGCTGCTGCTCCACCGGGCGGGGATCGAATGCTCGCTGGTGACCGGCATCAACGAAAACGACGCGCCGCATATGTGGAATCTGGTCACCATCAACGGGCGCAACTACCATCTCGATCCCACCTGGGACGACGTGGACGAGCGGATCCGCTACACCTTTTTCAACGTGACGACCGAAGCCATCGCCCGCACCCATACCATCGACGAGGACGCCATCGGGGTGGACACCTGCACCGCCACCCAGGACAATTATTACCGGCGGACCAATCATTTCATCAACAGCTTTGACCGGGACGATATCGCCGCCGTCATCGCCCGGGATATGGACGCTGACGAGCCGGTGATCGATCTGCAGTTCGATCCGCCCACCTTTATCAACGGGCAGCTGCTGATCAGCAACCGGCAGCTGCTGGCCGATCTGATCCGCCAGCAGGCGGCCGACGCCGCCGTCTGGGACGACTACGAGATGCGGGTCAACACCACCTACTACACCATCGCCCTGTACCGGCTGTAAAGGAAAACGGGCGGGAGCGCACGCCGCGCGCCGGCGCAAGCCTCCGGCGGGCGGCTTTTGCAGGCGAAAAAAACTCTTGACATCGCCGCGGCGGTTGTGGTATGATTAAGAGCACCTTGCGGGTGTAGTTCAGTGGTAGAACTCCAGCCTTCCAAGCTGGCCATGTGGGTTCGATTCCCATCACCCGCTCCAACTCCCGTTTGGGATGTGATCTGCGCCTGTAGCTCAGCTGGATAGAGCATCTGCCTTCTAAGCAGAGGGTCAGGGGTTCGAGTCCCTTCAGGCGCGCCAGTTTTTATGGTGGATGTAGCTTAGTTGGTTAAAGCGCCAGATTGTGGCTCTGGAGACCGTGGGTTCGAGTCCCATCTTCCACCCCACACCGAACGGGACATACGCTTGCTATGTCCCGTTCCCCATATTGGGGTGTAGTCTAGTGGTAGGACAGCAGACTTTGACTCTGCCCGTGCTGGTTCGATTCCAGCCATCCCAGCCAACAAAAACGCCTCTTTTGGAAACAAAAGAGGCGTTTTTGAATGATGTTTGCCCTGTCGGGCAAATGATGTGTGCTTCGCACATGATGTTGCCTTCGGCAATGATGTGTCCTGCGGGACGTGAAGGGCAAACATCGCATCATTGCGACCGCAGGGAGCAACATCGTTTTGGAGCGAAGCGGAGAAACATCATCAGCCGCCTAAGGCGGCGACATCATTCAAAAGAGGCCAAAAAACGTATAAAACACGCAACGATCAAGGCACATCCATTCGAGTTGTGTTGATTGCCTCGTGCAGGCCGGCAAAGCAAAAACGGAACAAAAAATCATGATATATTTCATGCGTCACGGCGTTTGAACGCCGCCGCCTTCTGGCGCATAGAATGGGTTGGACCTATCGTCCCGACATTCTACAGGAGGCGTTTTTATGGCCGCATTTTTTAACCAAGCCACCCTTTCTTATAACGGCGTCGTGACCCGTTCCAATATCGCCGCCGGCGAATTGCTGGAGGCGTTGACCGTGGCGAAGACCGCCCTGTCCGACACCTACGCCGTCGGCGGAAACGAGACCTACGTGGTATCGCTGGTCAACACCGGCACCGCGCCGTTGACCGGGATCACTCTGACCGACGATCTGGGCGGGTATCCCTTCGGGGAGAGCACCGTCGTGCCGCTGGCGTACGTCGACGGCAGCGCGCGGTATTACGTCAACGGCGTCCTGCAGCCGGCGCCGGCGGTGACCGCCGGGCCGCCGATGACCGTTTCCGGGCTGAGCGTGCCGGCGGCGGGCAGCGCCATGCTGGTGTACGAGACGCAGGTGACTCCCTTCGCGTCTCCCGAGACCGGCGCCACGGTGGTCAACACCGTGACCGTCGGCGGTACGGCGCCGGTCAGCGCCGCCGCCACCGTCACCGCGGCCGCCGGGCCGGTGCTGAGCGTCAGCAAGGCGATCTCACCCGATCCGGTGATGGCCGGGGAACGGGTGAGCTATACCTTTACCCTGCATAACACCGGCAACGCGCCGGCCGACGCGACCGACAACGCCGTCATCACCGACGTTTTCGATCCCCGGCTGAGCGATCTGGCCGTCACCTTCGACGGCGCGCCCTGGAGCGAAGGAGCGCAGTATGCCTACGATCCCGATACCGGGCTGTTCGCCACCGCGGCGGGACAGATCACCCTGCCGGCGGCGACCTATACCCAGGATCCCGACACCGGGGCGTGGCAAACCGCGCCCGGCGTGGCGACCCTGACCGTCAGCGGCGTGATCGGATGATCCTGCTTCGCCGGTAAACGCCCCGCCGGTTTGCGCCAACTTTTGGGTCGCCCTTGGCTCTCCCTTTGGGAGAGGCAGGACGCGCGCCGTAAACCGGCGGCGCTCGCAAACGCTGCCCGTCAGAGGGAGGCAAGACGCACCCCGCGCATTTGCACAAACCAAAGGCGGGCGGGTCTAACGTCTAACGTCTAACGGCTAATATCTGATAAAACGATCCCCGCTCTTCGGCGGGGATCGTTTTATCAAACGGGCCCGTTTTATCGAAAATACAAATAATACGCCACCACCGTCTCGACCTGCCCGGTCAGGCGGTTGCGGCCCTTGAACACCATTCCGTCGCCGCTCAACAGCTCGCCCAGCTCCAGCTCACCGGCCGGGCAGGCGAAGATCTCCCGGTCGGCGGCGGTGATCCGGGCTTCGTCGGCGCGCATCCAGATCCGCCCGCCCTTTCCCAGCACCGTTTCGGTGGGATTGCCGGCGGCGTCCGGCTCCCGGCGGGTGACGTAGCGGATCTGCCGTCCGTCCACCGCCCGCAGCGCCGCCAAAACCCGCGCCGCCTCCCTGCGCTGACGGCGCTGCTCAAAAAACCCCATCAGCGCGCCTCCTTTTTGCCGTCGGGATGGCGGTGAAGCTGGCGGTATTCCCGGGGAGAGAGTCCCCGGTATTGCCGGAAGACCCGGTTGAAGGTGCTTTGGCTGTCAAACCCCACCTCCAGCATCACGTCGGTGACCGGCCGGTCGGTGGTGCGCAGCATCTCCTGCGCCTGCTGCACCCGCAGACGGTTGACGTACTCGTTGAAATTCATGTGGAAATGCTGGGTAAAAAGCCGCGCCAGATGGGAGCGGCTGATCCCCAGCGCGTCGGCCACGTCCTTGGCCTGCAGCGGCTGACGGTAATGGGCGATCACGTATTCGATCACCCGCCGGGGCGTATTGGATCCGTTGGCGTTGGAAAGGGGCTCTGCCTTCAGCAGCGGCCACGCCAGCCCCAAAAACAGATGCAGATACGCCTGCGCGATCCGGGGATTATCGGGGTCGGCGCGCAGCAGCCGGTCGAGCGCGTAACGCGTTTCCTCGTTTATTTCGGCCGCCCGGATCACCGGGGAAGAGGGGCTGAACCGCGCCAGATCCTCCGCCGCCCAGCCGCCCTTGGGCGGGATCAGCATGGCGCCCTTGAACAGGGTCGTCTCGATTTTTTTTGGCGTTTGATAGCCGTGGACGGTATGGGGAAAGATCACCGCCGCATCCCCGGCGCGCAGGGAATAGGTGGTAAAATCAATGATCAGGTCGATCGAGCCGCGCAAAACGCAGACGATCTCCACGTTGTCGTGCAGGTGTATCGGCCAGGTTTTTTGATCCCGCCAGGTAAAGGAGTAATACGCCTCCGGGCGGTTTTCGAAGTAGGGAAGCATACGCAGCACCTCTTTTTTTCAGTATACCATCCGCCGGGCGGGATTACAAGCCGCCAAAACAAAATCTGACGATTTTCGTACGATTGCCGCCGGGCGGTTGCGCCAAAAAAGATTTGTGGTATACTGGAACCATCCCTTCGGAAAGGAGACGGCGGCATGGCGAAAAAGGACCGGCCCATCAAAGAGAAAAAACGGCCGTCCCGGCGGCGATGGCTGCGGCGGGGATTGCTGGCGCTGGGGCTGCTTCTTTTGCCGGCGCTGGTCGCCGACCGGTACGTGGTCGTCCGCGGCGGTCAGGACATCCTGCCGATCGAGCAGGCCGCCGAACGGCCGGCGGACGCCATCGTGGTGTTCGGCGCGCTGGTGCGGGACGACGGCACCCCCTGCGAGATGCTGGAGGACCGGGTCAAGACCGCCGTGTCGCTTTACAAGGCCGGCGGCGGCAAGGTGCTGGTGCTCAGCGGCGACGGCGCCGATCCCGGCTACGACGAGCCGGCGGCGATGAAGCGCTGCGCTCTGGAGCTGGGCGTGCCCGAGGAGGCCATCGTGCTGGACCGGGCCGGGATGTCCACCTACGAGACGCTTTGGCGGGCGCAGGCCGTCGGGCGGTATCGCCGGGTGACGGTCGTCACCCAGACCTATCACCTCTACCGGGCGCTGTATATCGCGCAAAGACTGGGGCTCGAGGCGGTCGGGGTGTCGGCCGATCTGCGCTCGTACGGCGGCAAAACCAAGCGGGAGGTGCGGGAGATCCTGGCCCGCGGCAAGGATCTGGCCCAATGCGTCGCCCTGCCCGAGCCGTCCACCGCGCCGCTGCCCTATCAAAAAAACTGACAAAAGGCGTTCGCCGCGGCGAACGCCTTTTTAGACGTTAGACGTTAGACGTTAGACGTTAGACGCGCCTGCCGGGAGTTTGTGCAAATGCGCGGGCGGCCGGGGGTGAAAAAATCAACAAAAACGCTTGTATCTTCCCGCCGGATGGTGTATAATCTACTGTGAGGCAGTCCAGGCAGAGGAGGAGCGGTATGAAACTGATCATCGCCATTGTGAACAAGGACGACAGCAACGCCATTTCGACCGCCCTGACCCAGGAAGGGTTTTCGGTCACCAGAATGGCGTCGGTCGGCGGCTTTTTGATGGCCCCCAACGCCACCTTGCTGATGGGCGCGGACGACAGCCGGGTCGATGAGATCATCGCCATTGTGGAAAAGCATTCCAAAAAGCGGACGAAAATGGTGTCCAGCGCGGCTTACGGCGCACAGGCGGAAAACGCCATCCCCATGGAACTGACGGTGGGCGGCGCCACCATCTTCGTCACCGACGTGGAACGCTTCGAGAGGGTATAAATGCGTACGGACGGCTTTGTCGGCAACGCCGCGGCGGTGGCGCTGGTCGGCCATTACGTGGACAGCGGGCGGATGCCCCACGCGCTGCTGATCGAAGGGCCCAAGGGCAGCGGCCGGCGGACGCTGGCGCGGCTGATCGCCCGCGCGGCGGTGTGTACCGGCGCCGGGGAAAAGCCCTGCGGGGAATGCCCCAACTGCCGCAAGGCGCTGGCGGGCGTTCACCCCGATATTTCCTGGACCGAGGGCGAGGGCAAATCCCATACCGTATCGGTCAAAACGGTGCGGGCGCTGCGGGAGGACGTGTTCATACGGCCCAACGAAGCGCCCCGGCGGGTGATCGGGCTGATCGAGGCGCAGGATATGAACGAGGCGGGGCAAAACGCCCTGCTCAAGGTGCTGGAGGAACCGCCGGCGCACGCGCTGTTTTTGCTGACCTGCGAAAACCGCTCCCAGCTGCTGGAAACCGTCCGCTCCCGCGCGGTCAGCGTGTCGCTGGGCGGGGTGAGCGAGGAAGAGGCTCTGCCGCTGGTGCTGGCCGCCCGCCCCGGGATCGGGGAAGAGGAGGCGCGCCGGGCGCTGCGGCTGTTCGGCGGAGTGATCGGGCAGGCGATCGGCGGCTTGCGGGACGGCGATCTGACGGCGGTGACCGATAAGACCGCCGCGTTTGCCCGGGCGATCACCGGCACGCAGGAATTGGAGCTGGCGCGGCTGACCGCCACCATGGACAAGGATCTGTGGGACGGGGTGCTGCGGGGCATACAACTGGCGGCGCGGGACGTGGCGGCGGACAAATGCGGCGGCGCCGCGGCGCAGTCGCCCTCGCCCGAGGCGACGGCGGCGCTGGGCGGGCTGACCGGCCGGCAGGCGATGGCGCTGATCGACACCGTTACCGAGCTTATGCGCTGCCGGCGGCGGTATATGAACCCCACCCTGTTTTCGGTGGTGGCGGCGTCCCGGCTGCGGCAGGCCGCCGGAAAGTGATTGTATTAGGAGAGAAACCATGACCAATATTATCGGAGTACGATTCAAGGACGCTGGCAAGGCGTATTATTTCGATCCCGGCGAGCTCGACCCGGCGATCGGCAGTCTGGTGGTGGTGCAGACCGCCCGCGGCACCGAGTGCGGCGAGGTGGTCATCCCCCGCAAGGCGATGCCCGACGAGGCGGTGGTGCAGCCCCTCAAGCCGGTGGTGCGCGCCGCGACGGCGGAGGATCGCCGCCGCCGGGAGGAAAACGCCGAAAAGGAGAAAAAGGCCTACGCCGTCTGCCAGCAGAAGATCGCCGAGCACAAGCTGGATATGAAGCTGGTCGAGGTGGAATACGCCTTTGACGGGAGCAAGATCCTGTTTTATTTCACCGCCGACGGCCGGGTGGATTTCCGGGCGCTGGTCAAGGATCTGGCCGGGATCTTCCGCACCCGCATCGAGCTGCGCCAGATCGGGGTGCGGGACGAGGCGAAGATGCTGGGCGGACTGGGCATTTGCGGACGCCCCTTTTGCTGCGCCCAGTTTTTGAACGGGTTCCAGCCGGTGTCCATCAAAATGGCCAAGGAACAGGGCCTGTCCCTCAACCCGACCAAGATCTCCGGCAGCTGCGGGCGGCTGATGTGCTGCTTGAAATACGAGCAAAACGCCTACGAGTCGCTGCTCAGGATCACCCCCAAGCAGGGCGCGCTGGTGGCCACCGACGAGGGCAAGGGCGTGGTGAGTGACGTCAATCTGCTGACCGGCAAGCTCAAGGTGCGCTTAGACAAGGCGCCCGATTCGCCGCCGGTGGAGATGGATCGCCAGCAGGTCAAGGTGATCCGCGACCGCAAAGGCCCGGCGCAGCCCGAAGACGAGGAGCCGGCGGCCTTGCAGGAGGACTGATCCGGGGTAAAATCGCAAAAACACTTGATTTTTCGACAAATCGTGTTATGATAGAGATACTACGAAAAGGAGGTGCTGTTCATGGCCTATAAGATTTCGGACGAGTGCATCGCTTGCGGTGCGTGCGCGGCGGAGTGTCCGGTTGGCGCGATCGCGGAAGGCGATAAGTACGTGATCGATCCCGACACCTGCATCGAGTGCGGTGCGTGCGCGGACGTTTGCCCTGTTGGCGCTCCCACGGCGCCGTAAAAGGATGTAAGCCTGCCGGGCGGGTCCCTGTGACCTGCCCGGCCATTTGTTTATAAGGAGTCGACAACGATGACGCTCGAGCGGCTGGAAAACGGGTTCGTCGCCTATACCGCGCCGGAATTTCGCTTTCAAAGCGACGCGATGCGCCTCGCGGCGTTCGCCCTGCCGTCGCCCGGCGAGCGGGTCTGCGATCTGGGCACCGGCTGCGGATGCATTCCGCTGACCTGGTACGCCCGCGGCGTGGATTCGCCGGTGGACGGCATCGACGTGCAGCGCGAGGCGGTGGCGCTGGCGGCGCGTTCGGCGGCGGAAAACGGCTGGTCGGACCGGCTGCGGTTTTTCTGCCGGGACTGGCGTCAGCCCGGCCCGGAAGAGGGGTACGACCGGGTGGTCTGCAACCCGCCCTATTTCGCCGCCGGTCAGGGCCGCGCGGCCAGGGACGAGCGCCGCAAGGCGGCGAGATGGGAAGAGGAGCCCTTCGGATGGGTAACGGCGGCGGCGATCCGGCTGCGCCACGGCGGGCGGCTATGCTGCTGCTGGCGGCCGGAACGGCTGGCGGATCTGCTGGCGGCGCTGCGGGCGGAACGGCTGGAGCCAAAACGGCTGCGGCTGGTGCAAAACCGGGCGGATACGCCGCCCTGGCTGGTCCTTTGCGAAGCCCGCAAGGGCGCCCGGCCGGGACTGACGATCGAGCCCGTATGGATCGAGGAGGACGAAGTATGAGCGGAACGCTGACGCTGGTGGGAACGCCCATCGGGAATTTGTCGGATCTGTCGCCCCGGGCGGTCGAGGCGCTGAAAGGCTGCGATCTCGTCGCCGCGGAGGATACCCGGGTCACCCTGCGGCTGCTCAATCATTTCGGGATCAAAAAGCCGCTGGTCAGCTATTACGATCCCATCAAGGCCCACCGCGGGCCGCAGATCTGCGAGCGGCTGGAGGCGGGCGAGAACGTCGCGCTGGTCAGCGACGCCGGGATGCCGGCCATATCCGATCCGGGGGAGGATCTGGTGGCGCTGTGCGTGGCGCGGGGAATCCCGGTCACGGTGGTGCCCGGGCCGACGGCGGTCGCTACCGCCGTGGCGCTGGCGGGTCTGCCGGGCGGACGGTTCGTCTTCGAGGGGTTTTTGCCCCCGAACAAAAAGATCCGCCGCGAACGGCTGGAGGAGCTGCAAAACGAACGGCGGCTGATCGTGCTGTACGAGGCGCCGCACAAGCTGTCGGCGACGCTTGACGAGCTGCTGGCGGCGCTGGGCGACCGCCGGATCGCGCTGGCGCGGGAGCTGACCAAGCTGCACGAAGAGGTGCTCCGCACCACCCTGTCGCAGGCGGCGGAGCGTTACCGGCGGGAGGAGCCGCGGGGCGAATTCGTGCTGGTGATCGAGGGCGCGCCCAAACGGGAGGAAACGGTCGATCCCAAGCAGGCGGCGGCAGCCGCTCGGGCGCTGATGGCAAAAGGCCTGTCCCCGTCGGAGGCCGCCAAACAGGCGGCGGCCGGAACCGGGCTGAAAAAAGGGGACGTTTACCGGGAATTGATCAAGGGGGAATAACGGGATGATTACGGCGTTTTTGGAGGTCGGCAGTCTGGAATACATCCTGCTGCTGGTCGTGTTTTTGGTACTGGTGGGGATCATGCTGCGCCTTGGGCGGCGGCAAAAGGCGGCCACCCGGGCGGACGAGCTGGAAAAGCGGTACGCCCGGCTGACCAGGCAGACGCTGGACGAGCTGCCCGACGGAGAGCTGGTGGAGGCGGTGGTCGCCAATCTCAACGCCAAGTGCGACCCGAAGGATCCCGATCCCTATTTCGTCACGGCGACGCTGTCGCCGGAGCGCCGGGCGGTCTACGGCGTCTGGGTGGCGGTCAAGGAATTGACCGGCGGCACGCTGGAGGCGTTTCGCCGCTCTCCGTCGGCGCGGTTCGCCGCCCCGGCGATCGAGGGGCTGACGCTGATCGGCGCGCCGGCTTGCGCCATGCTGCTGCAAAAGGCGATGGAGGCGGATTCTCCCGACGAGCTGCTGGCCGACGCCTTTCGGGACGGGATCGCGCAGGAGGATCCGCTGAAGCTGGCGGCGGCGCTGATCCGGCAGGATCCCGACGCCTTTACCGATGAGGACGAAACCGGCCCGGCCGACTAAACGGCCAGATACGCCAGCGCCAGCAGCAGCTCGGTGGAGGCGCGGTTTTTCCACAATAGCCACAAAAGCGCCAGAATCAGCAGCCGGTCGCCGTTGGCGCCCTCCAGAAGGCGGGCGAGCGAAAACGGCCCGTCGGCGATAACGGCGATCTCGCCCTCGGTGGGATAGGGAAGACTGAGCGGCGGCGGCGTCAGCGGGAAAAGGGCGCCGTCGGAAAAGCGCGCCGCCTCCGCCACGGTATAGGAGGGCGTGCGCCGCCGGTAGGCGATGGTCATACGCGGTCACCTCCTTTTTCCCCGGTCAGCCCCAGCAAGGGCAGCAGCCGGGCGATCTGGAGCAGCCGGATGGCGTCGTCCACCCGCCCGACCCGCTCGCCGTGAAGATAGGGGCGCAGCGCTTTGAGCAGGGCGGTCTCCCGGCTGTCGCCGCCAAAGGCGGACAGCAACCCCGCGCCGTCGCCCAAAAGCCCGCTCAGTGGAGCCGGAACGCCCGGCGACGCCGGCGAGGCGGTCAGGGACGCCATGGCGGCCTGTACCTTCTGGAGATTGTCGGGGGACTGCAAAAACGATTCGATTTTTCGGGACAGATCGTCCATGCGCATACCTCCGGCGGGTCACGCCCGTCCGTTCAGCGCCTGGCGCAGCATCTGCTGACCGGTGGGCGAGCGGAGCCATTCCTCCGCCTTGGCCCGGTCGAACGCGATGCTTTTCAGCTTGGCGGCCTCCGCCGGGGAAAGCTTGTCGGCCAGGATCTGCAGGCCGTTTTCGTTGACGGCGCTGACCAGCGCCTCGGGAGTGGTGCCCAGTCTTCGGCTGGCGTATTGCAGCAGCGCCTGCAGCTGGGCGGGTGTGGGATTTTGACTCATGGCGATCATCCTTTCTGAAGTGTGAGACAGTATATGCCGGGGACGGATCGTCCTATGATGAAACGGAGGTGACGGGATGCGGCTTTTGGTGGTATCGGACACCCACGGCGACGCCGACGCGCTGCGCCGGCTGGTCGAGCGTCAGCGGCAGACCGTTGCCGGCGTGATCCATCTCGGCGACGGCTGCCGGGAGGCGGCCGGACTGGAAACGGCGTTCCCCGGGCTGCCGGTCTGGGGTGTGCGGGGCAATTGCGACTGGGGCGCGATCGCCGACGAATGGCCGCTTACCCGGCTGCTGACGGTGGGCGGATACCGGATCTTCTGCACCCACGGACAGGCGTACGCCGTCAAATACGGGTTGACCCGGCTGGCGCTGGCCGCCGCCGAACAGCAGGCGGATCTGGTGCTCTTCGGCCATACCCATCAGCCCTTTACCGCCTA
Organism: Acutalibacteraceae bacterium; assembly: GCA_050946775.1. Taxonomy (GTDB): domain Bacteria; phylum Bacillota; class Clostridia; order Oscillospirales; family Acutalibacteraceae; genus UMGS1474. The sequence goes on along the minus strand of JBMNVL010000050.1, from coordinate 520 downwards.
CGAGGACCAAACGCATTTTCTCAACCCCGGCAGTCTGGGTCAGGGGTACCCCCGAACCTGGGGCTGGGTGGATCTGCTGCCCGGCGGGATCGTCACCCGGGTGGTGGAGGCGTGATCCCGTCCGGCCGGACGCCGCCGGCGGCGCCGAACGGCCGTCCGACCGGCGCGAAGAGCGCCGACCGGGCAGGGCGACGGACGCCGGGTCGCGAAAGCGCCCAAAACCGGCCGCCGGTCAGGGTCGGCGCCGCCTTCGCGTATGTCAAAAGCGACCCCACGCCAGTATATGCGCCCCGGCGGGCGCGCGACTTGAAATATTTGCCGCGCCGTGGTATAGTAGGGGTAGCGTTTGCGAGCGCCGCCGGGGACGGAAGCAGCGAGCAAAAAGCTGGTGCCGCGGTCGGCGACCGGTGAGCGCGAAAGCGCCACACCGGAGCCGGGCACCGCAAACGGTAGCGTTTGCGAGCGCCGCCGGGGGCGGGAACAGCGAGCAAAAAGCTGGTGCCGCGGTCGGCGACCGGTG
>JBMNVL010000049.1:0-13932 GCA_050946775.1 Acutalibacteraceae bacterium | reverse complement strand
GTGGAGACCATGCTGGCAATGGGTACGCTGCACACCCGTGTGGGCAACACCGTTCTGGCCGCCGCTATCATCGACGACGTTCTGGGACTGGTGGCGTTGACCATCGTCACCGGATTCGCCGGTGAGGACGTCAACGTGGCGCTGGTGCTGCTCAAGATCGTGTTGTTCTTTATCTTCGTTATCTGCGTCGGCTTCGTAGCGGTCAAGGCCTTCAACTGGTACACCGCCAAGCGCGCCAAAACGCCCTATCTGCATCGTTATCCCATCGCGGCGTTCGTGCTGTGCCTGATGCTGGCGTTTTTGGCGGAATACGTTTTCGGCGTGGCGGACATCATCGGCGCCTTTGCGGCCGGGCTGATCGTTGCGAGCACCACCAAGGGAAACTACATATCCAGCAAGTTCCAATCAGTGCAGTACCTGTTTTTGACCCCCATCTTTTTCGCCAACATCGGGCTGAAGGTCACCCTGCCGTCGATGAACTGGATGATCGTGCTGTTCGCGGCGTGTATGGTGATCACGGCCATCGGCTCCAAGATCATCGGCTGCGGACTGGGCGGCCGGCTGTCCGGTTTTTCCAATGAGGAAAGTCTGCAAATCGGGGTCGGGATGGCCTGCCGCGGCGAGGTGGCGTTGATCGTCGCCAACAAAGGATTGAGCATCGGATTGCTGCCCGAGACCTTTTTCGGGCCGGTGATCGTCACGGTGGTCTGCTGCGCGGTCTTTACGCCGATCCTGCTGAAGCTTTCCTTTCGCAAGCGGCAGAAAAACGATTATTCCGATCTGCAGGAAAGCGCGCTGGCCGACCGGGTGGAGGAACACGCCCAACTCGATATCATCACCGATTCCCTGCTGACCCAAAACCGGGAATTGCAGGAGAAAAAATAGCAAAAAAGGACTTATTTGGGGCGCCCCAAATAAGTCTTTTTTTATCAGCGTTTATTCACCGTAGGTCAGCGGCGGTACCCGTTTATGGGCCGAACGCCGGTGCATCGACTCGATCTTCTCCACGTCGGCGGGATCGCCTTCGCCGGTGAGAATATAGCGATCGAGCGCCGCGTAGGTAAAGCCCATCTCCCCTTCGTCGGTCTGCCCTTCAAACAGACCGGCGGACGGCGCTTTTTCCACGATGTGAGCCGGCGCTTGCAGATACCGCAGAAAGTCAAAAATCTCGGTAGCGGTCAGATCGGCGATCGGGTTGATATCAAACGCTCCGTCGCCCCATTTGGTGTAGTACCCCACAAACCGCTCGCTTCGATTGCCGGTGCCGGCCACCAGACAGCCGCGGCTTTGCGCAATGGCGTATAAAGTGGTCATCCGCAGTCGCGGCGCGATATTGCTGGCGGCGGCATCGGTGATGGCCTGCGCCGGGGTTATCGCTTGCACCAGCGCCTCTTTGGCAGGCGTCAGGTCAACCTGAACGCAGGAAATATCAAACTGCTTCGCCAGCGCCAGACCGTCGTCCCGATCCTCTCCGTAGTTGCGCGAGGACGAACAGGGCATCACCACCCCCAAGGTGTTTTCGCACGCGGCATGGCACAAAATCCCGACAAGAGCGCTGTCCTTGCCTCCGGAATTGCCGAAAACGAAGCCTTTGGCTCCGGTTGTCTGCAGGGCGTTTTTCAAAAAATCCACCCGTTTTTCGTATTCCGTTTTCCAATCTCTTGCCATACCCAGCGCTCCTTTGAAAAGATGGGTTTATTATACGCTGTATAGAGAGAAATGTCAATTCTGTAACCGCCCGGCGGGTTGAATAAACCGGTGGATTGTGGTATACTGGCAAAAACCGACGGACGAAAGGAGGGATCGGCACGCGGATCGTGGTTTTTTCGATGATGTACGCGCCGGATGATTTCAAGATCAACGACGTCGTCGCTCAGCTGGTCAAACAGGGCCACATGGTGAAGGTCGTCACCGGTCTGCCGGATTACGCCACCTCCCGTATCCCCAAAGACTATCGCTGGTTTCGCCGTCGCCACGAAAAGAGCGAGGGGCTGGAGATCCGACGCCTGCCCATCATTGCCCGGCGGTCGGGCGTCTTCTTTCGGATGCTCAATTACGCCTCCTACGTCCTTTCGGGGCTGATCTACACTCTGTTTGCCCCGAAAAAGGGGGTAGACGCGGTTTTGGTGTACGAGACGTCTCCGGTGTTTCAGGCGCTGCCGGCGCTGTTATACGCCAAATTGGCGCGCCGACCGGTCACGCTGTATTGTCTGGACGTCTGGCCGGCCTGCGTCAAAGCGTGGAACGTGGGCGAAAACGCGCTTTTTTACCGTTTCAGCTTGCGAATGAGCCGGTTTATTTACCGCCGCTGTGAAACGGTGGCGGTCTCTTCCCGCCCCTTTATCCCCTATCTGCGGGACGTCTGCGGGGTGGAGGAAAAGAAAATGCCCTATCTGCCCCAGCACGCGGAGGATCTGTACGAAAAGGCGGGCGGCGGATATGAGGAAAACGGCGTCACCGATTTTCTTTTCGCGGGCAATATCGGCGCGGTGCAGGACGTGCAGACCATCATCCGCGCCGCGGCGTTAATACCGCCGGACAAGCCCTTTGCGGTGCATATCGTCGGCTCGGGAAGCGAGCAGGAACACTGTCAGCAACTGGCGGATCAACTCGGCCTTGCGGATAAGGTGATCTTTCACGGACGATATCCCAAAAGCGACATGCCCCGGTTTTACCGGTTGGCCGACGCGTTGCTGTTGACCCTGCGGGGCGGAGATATCATCGGGCAGACCCTGCCCGCCAAGGCGCAAAGCTATCTGTCCTGCGGCAAACCCATTCTCGGCGCCATCGACGGCGCCGGGCAGGAGATGATCCGGCAGGCCGACTGCGGCGCATGCGTTTCGGCAGGGGATGCCAAGGGCCTGGCCGCGGCTATGGAGCGGCTGATCGACGACCCCGCGCCGTATCGTAAAAAAGGCGAAAACGGCCGGCGGTTTTATGAAGAAAATTACACCGAAGACTTGTTTATGCGGCGGCTGACGGCGCTGCTTTCGGCCGATGCGGCCAAATAGGAGGGATCGATCATGGGCAAACGGATATTGGTGGTGGACGTGGCGGCGCACGAAGGCGGCGCTTTGACCATTTTGCGCCAGTTTTACCGCGAGGCGTGCGCCGATACCGACAACGTCTACGGCTTTTGCGTCAGTTTGCCCGAATTGGAGGAAACGGCCAACGTATCGGTCAAGCGGTTTCCATGGGTAAAAAAAGGGTGGCTGCACCGGTTGTGGTTCGACCACGTCACGGTGCAAAAAGCCGTGCGGCAATTCGCGCCCGACGAGATTTTGTCCCTGCAAAACCTCCTCGTCTCCCGTGCGAAAGTGCCCCAGACCCTGTATCTGCACCAGCCCCTCCCCTTTTCGCCCCACCGGTTTTCCCTCAAACAAAACCCGAAATTCTGGGTTTACCAGCACCTGATCGCCCGCGGCATCTATCGCTCGGTACGCCGGGCGTCCACCGTGATCGTGCAGACCGAATGGATGAAACGGGCGGTCTGCGAAAAGTGCGGGATCACCGGCGACAGCGTGGTGATCGAGCCGCCGGTCACGGCCGTACAGGTTGCCGGACAATTTGATTATGATTGTTGGGATCGCCTGTTTTTCTTCCCGGCGGCGCCTTACGCCTACAAAAACCACGCGGCCATTCTGCAGGCGATGCTGATCCTACGCCGGCGCGGGATCACCGATTACCGGGTGCAGTTCACCCTTACGCCCCAGCAGCTGCCCCTGACCGCAGAGCAGGAGATACTGCGGGATCAGCTGATCCTGTCGGGGGCGATCCCCGGTGAAGAGGTGATGGAGCTGTATACCCGCGCGGCGCTGATTTTCCCCTCCTATATCGAAACCTACGGGCTGCCGCTTTTGGAAGCCAGGCTGAGCGGCGCACCCATTCTCGCCTCGGACGAACCCTTTTCCCACGAGATCTTGGACGGATACGGCGACGTTGCCTATTTCGATCCCTTTGATCCCGTGCAGCTGGCCGACAAAATGGCCGAGCGACTGGAGGCGAAGCCATGAAGCCGCCCGTATTGGACCGGGTGATCGCGGCGATCAACCGGATCGTTCCCAAAAATCCGCGGCTGGTTTGCTTCAACTCCTTTCCTGACCGCAGCGACAACGCCTTCGCGGTTTACGCCTATCTTTGCGATCACCCCGAGGCGTTGGGTGAGCGAGTGCTTGTCTGGCTGGTGGAAGATCCCGCCGAAAAACTGCCGGTCGGCAAAGCGGTCAAAAAGCGTTCGCTGCGGGGACTGTGGGCGTTTTGGCGATCGGGCGTCGTTTTCCACACCCACGGGATCTTCGGCAACATCCCGGTCAGGGGGCAAACGCTGGTCAGCTTGTGGCACGGGATGCCGCTGAAAACCATCATGGATCTCGATCCCGCGCATCGGGACTATCCTCCGTTTGGGTTTGATTATACCATCGCCACTTCTCCCCTGTTTGCCGGCATCATGAGCCGGGCGTTTTCCTGCGATTCCTCCCGGTGCCTGGTCGTGGGGCAGCCCCGCAACGACCTGCTGTTTGACGGGGCGCCGGACGGAAAAGAGACCACGGTGCTGTGGATGCCGACCTATCGCCAAAGCGTCAAAGGGGATATCCGCATCGACGGCAGCGCTCCCCAAAACGGGATCGCTTTTCTCGACCGGGACGGCATCGAACGGCTCAACGCCTTTATGACCCAAAACGATATCCGGCTGATTATCAAGGTGCATCCCATGCAGGATCTGACCCCGTTTCAGGGACTGGACGCTTCCCACATCCAATGGATCAAGGAATACGACGGGGCGTTGTACCGTCTGGTGGGACAGGCCGACGCCCTGTTGACCGACTATTCCTCGGTGTACATCGACTATCTGCTGCTGGATCGCCCCATCGGGTTTGTGGTAGACGATTGGGACGCCTATCGCGATTCCCGCGGGTTTGTGTTCGACGATCCAAAATCGATGATGCCCGGGGCGTTTATTGCCGATGAAGAGCGGCTGTACGCGTTTTTACGGGACGTGAAAACCGGCCGCGATCCCTACCGGGACGATCGCCGCCGGGTCGCGCGGCAATGCCACGCTCACACGGACGCGGGCAGTTGCGCGAGACTTCTCAAGGCCATAGGATGGCGATAAAAAACAGAATTATTGCGTGAAAAGGCGCTCCCGATTAGCCGATCGGGAGCGCCTTTTGGGTTGGCTTGGGATCCTTATTCTGCCTGTTGAGCCGGGAAAACGGTGATCTTCCCCGTCGCGAACTGCAGGATCGCCAGCGCGTCGGCGGCGGTGACGTCCCCGCTGCCGTCCACGTCGGCGGCTTGCGTCTGCCCGACGGTCAGCGTGATCTTGCCGGTGGCCGCCTGCAGCGCCATCAGGGCGTCGGCGGCGTCCACGTCGCCGTCCCCGTCCACGTCGCCGAGGAGGAAGCCGCCGTCTTGCGGCAGGGTGAAGGTATAGATAACGAATACTCTCGAAACGTTCGGATACGGACTGGCTTGCGCCCCGTTGACCGTAGCGATGAAGTGGTTTTGGTCGGCGAAGATGGTCGCGGTCGGATCTTTCGGTACCAGCGTGACGATCACGCTGTAGGTCTCACCGGCCCGGAACGCAGACAGATCGTCGTTGCGTATGGCATCTGAGCTGGTTTCATCGCCGTAGTTCCACGACACGCCGTGCTTGAAATATTCGTTGTTGAAATCATCGATTTTGTATGCCGCGCCCTTGGGGACGGCGGCGACGTAACTGGGCACGTCGCCCGCGACCGGCTCGTTGACCGTGACTTCGACAGAAGAGATCTCGGTGATGACCTCGCTGAAGCCCGATACCGTCACTTCACAGGTGCCAGAAGCGCCGCCGGGGGCTGTCGCGGTGATGGTGGCCGTGCCGTTTTTGAGTCCGCTGAGCGTCGCGAATCGGTTGCCGTCTTTGGAAACCTGAACGACGGTTTCATCCGACGATTCCCAGGTCAGGTCGTCATAAAAAGCGGGCGCGTAGGACGGCAAAAGGGTCGCCGTGACCCGTCTGCTGTTATTATCCGGCGTCAGCGTAAAGGAAGAGGGGCTGATCGATATTCCCGTTGCGTAGACCGTTTTGCCTTTTATCGAGACATAGCGGCATTCGCCTTCACCCACGCCGCCCGTCATGTTAAAGCCGACCGGAGGTTCGTAAGGGGTTACGGGGTTGGTTTGGGAATTTGCGAATTCGCCTTTTTTGAGTATCTTGACGTCGTAATACTCTGTCGGGAAGTTATCGCCCCAGGTATCCATCGCGTCTTCGTTATCCTGCTGCTCGCAGATCAGTTCGGCATTGCCGCCGATGGAAACGGTGCCGCCGACTCTAAAAGCCGGGTAATCTCTGTCGTCCTCGGTCTGGTGCGCCCAACAGGTGACCTTCGCGTTATCCCATAAACCCAAGTCTGCCGTGTCGCCGTGATCAAATTCCAGCCGCACTCCGTATCGGCCGCGCAGGGTGAACTGTACGCTGTCGTGGAAAGAAACGGACGTGCCGAAGCCGAGCATAGCGTCTTTATCGCACCAGGTTTCGTCCACGGTAAACGAACCGTCTCCGTAGAAATCGACGTAATGGCTGTTGCCGACGCAGATGCCGTTGACGGTGCTGTAATACCCGCCAATGCTGTTTTCGCCGTGCACAATGACCGCGATATCGTCCTCGATGAGGATATGCGCGACGCCGTTGCCGTAATACTCGTTTTCATAATGCGAAAAATCGTTTTTGATCATCTGGAAATTGTTGAAAACGAGAACGCGGCTTTTTGAGAAAAACGCGTCGGGGTATTCGCCCGCTTCATAGAACTGCACCGAACCGCCGTCGCCCAGCACGTCGCCCTTGTTCTTTCGGCCGATACGGGTGCCGCCGATATAAATGTCGAAATACGTGTCTTTCAGATAGTAATTGGCGTAAAACGTAAAGCCGGACCGGTCGGGTACCTTGCTGCCGATGGTGGCAGTACCCTTGATATCGGTGATGGTCACGCCGTCCTTGGGCTTGATCTCGAGTTTCGCGCGATAGTACAGACCGGTCCTGAAGGGCGAATCGGGATCCATGTCCCGGAAGGTGTCGGGCGTGCGCTCGTACTGCCAGGTCAGCGCCACGTCGTAAAGATCGCTTTCGGCGCCTGTCACGGTGTTGTCCGGCATTGCGCCGACCTCCGGCTCGGTGATCTGGAATTCCAGACTTTTCAGCTCGGTTTCGGTTTTCAGAACAAAGGTGTCGCTGAAAACCGGACCGAGGATCGGACCGGCGGTGTAAACCGTCCCGTTGAAGGGAGAGGACTGCTTGACGCCGTCGATATACGAGGCGGTCGCCGACAAGAAGCATTGGCCGAACGCCTCATACGCCTCGGCGCTTGTTGAGGAGTCGCCGGGTAGGAAACGGATCGCGACCGACTGCGCATTGCCGGAGGCGTTGACGATCCTGCAGCCCCGGAGGACCGGCAAACTCCCCTCATCGTATCCGAAGGGCGGCCGAACAAATACGGCCGGCTGATCTGACGTTACGCGGACGGTGCCGCCGTAAATACCGAATTCCTTCCCTTCGGTATTCCATTGCAGCTCGATCGGTCTTTGCGCCTCAAACGAGCCGGCGTACAGTTTCAGCCCGTCACCGTTGCCGTATCCCGTCTGATAGCCGTAGACTCTTTCCTGCAGCTGGCCGGATTCTTTTCTCGGGGCGGCGTTATAGCTTTTATGGGATTCGTTGATAAAAGTGCCGCCGTAAACGGTGATATTTCCCGTCAGCACCGTGGTGGTAAGCCCGCAATATTCCAGATAATCCCCGGATTCATAAGGGTGGCTGCCGCCGTTATGATATCGTTGCTGATTGTGGTTGAAGACGACCTTACCGTCGATCCACTTGCTGCTTCCGGGTTCCTGTCGGCGGGAGTCCCGGATGGTCACTACGCTGTCTCGATTGGTCTCATAATCGCTGGCGATGAGATATTTGTTTGTGCCGTCGTAGGAGAGGGTGTACCCGTTCAGGTCCAGGTCCACGTCTCCCACGTTTGCCATCAGGCCCCAGCCGGACGCCGAAATATCCTCGCCCAGCTTGATATAGGTGGTCGTGCCGGCGTCGTGCCGGCGGTTGAACACGGCGCGAAGCCCGTCGTAATCGGTGGCGACATACGCTTCTTCCGGGGAGTTATAGAGATGGTCGCTGCTGGTGACCGTGCCGGAATGGCCCTGCGCCGATACGGTCACGCGAAGCTGGTTCGCCGGATAATTCGCTTTTTCAGCTTCGGTGATGTCCACCCAGGCCTCGTCGTAGTTTTCGACTGCCGGATCATACCGTTGCCACTGCTGCGAAAGCGCCACGTCGGTGTGCGCGTGGAGATACTGCAGATAATGCCCGTAGGTGACCGATTTGTCGGCGTTCACCCGCACCTCGCCTTTCAGCAGAGTCTCGGCACTGTATTTTATTTTTTCCGTATGGGTTGACGGCAGCAGTTTATCGTTTACAGGAAACGTATAGACCGTGAAGGTGTAGTTATCGCCTTCCCGTGCGAAGCTGCTGATATCCATATAATTTCTCGTCGAGGCGCTCTGGGTTTTCATGTGCGTACCGTAATACTGACAAATGATCGTATAAAACGCGGCGCCCTCTACCGGATCGAAGTAAAACACGCCGGTAGGCGACAGGTAGTAGGATCGATTGTCGGGACTGTCGATAAACCCGTCGTACGGACATTTGAAAGAATCCGAATACCCCTCGGCGATCTTTTCGCCGTACATATTAAACGCCTGCACCCGCACTTTGCCGGAGGGGTATTTCGCCCCGCCGGTGCCGTAACGGAAAAACTCACCGTTTGCGATAATGTCTGAAATCGTACCGGCGTTTTGCGATTCGTCGTTGACGTGAATATCATGATACTCGTAGGAGGCGCCTTCGGTCACGACATATCTGACGGCGGTGGACACGCCGTCAAAGGTGACGCGTAAATTGTTTTGTATATCGAAATGGGTGGTGATGTTCGTCACTTCGCCCACCTCGGGCGCCGCCGCGACCGGGATGACGCCCGCGGGCAGAAGCCCGATGAGCATGACCGCGCAAAGTAATAAACCGCATACTCTTTTCTTCATTTTCCTTGTCTCCTTTGCGTTTTGATACAGTTCCCCTTCATTATCATAGCGGTTATCTGTTTGCCACGCATCCGCCAAAAGGATGATATTTTGCCGCAAAAAAAGAAAAGTCCCGGGCAAACAGCCCGGGATAAGGAGTGTTATCGTTTGAAAAAATCGCTGTTTATTGCTTTTTCAGGGGTGAGCCGCAGTATTCGCAGAAATTCCCGTTTCCGGCTTTTGCCCCGCAGTTTGGGCAGAAACGCACCTGGGCCTCATCCCCCTGCCGCACGGTTTTGGGGGCGTACGCGCCGGGGTTGGCGATCGTATGATGCTCCCTCGCCGTGTTCATTTCCATGACTTTCCGCGCGTCGTCGAGGGTTTTGCGCATAGCGGCGTCGTCCGCTTCCCGCATGGCGGCAAAGTTCTTTTCGGCCTCGGCGCGCTCTTCGGGCGTCATGGCGGCAAGCATCGCTTCCACCTTTTTCTTTTGCTCTTCGAGGTAGCGCTGCATCTCTTCCGGGCTGAGGTCTGCGTTTGCCATTGTTTTTCCCTCCATTATGACTTGTTGTCTTTGATCACGATCCCGAGTCCCCGCGCCTCGGCTACGAGCTCGGTGCGCGTTTTGAAGCCGGTTTTCTCCATCAGGTGCTGGATGTGGCTTTTTACCGTAGCGACCGAAATGAAGAGCCGCTTGGCGATTTCGGCGTTGGTGTCCCCGGTGGTCAGCTCTTTGAGGACGTCCAGCTCGCGCTCGGTGAATTCGTGGTTGGTGGCGTTGCCGATGCGGATCAGCGGGGTATCGTCCGGGTAGATATGCTCACCCGCCATGGTGCGCTCCATGACGTCGAGTATGCCGGCCTTCTGTCCGTCTTTGTACCAAAAGGAATCGACGCCGATCGCCTTTGCCCGCGAGATCCAGGAATACTCGGGCATGGAAGTGACAATGATGATCTTAATCTGCGGAAATTGCTTTTTGATCTCCTGTGCCGCGTCCAGTCCGCTGCGCTCGAGTTCGGTCATCACGTCCATCAGGATCAAATCGACTTTGTTGCTTTTGCAAACCGACAGCGCCGCCGAAGCGCTGGATATCGAAAGGAGATGATGAAACCGTCCGCTCGATTTGATATAGATCTCAAACAACTCGCGCGGGATATCCTGATCTTCCACGATCAGTACGTTTACCGCCACGTCCTCTCCCCCTTTCTCAATCCGTTATCCATTCTACACCCCGAACATCCTTTTGCCATCCGCCGCCCGGCTGATTTTTCAAGAATCTTTTGGGAAAACAAGAGTCAGCGTAAAGCTATTGCCGACGGTTACCGACACCGACGCACCCTGCTTTTGGGCAAGCGCAGAAAGATTGTACAGTCCGCCCGCAAAGCGTACTTCGCCCGTCGGGAGTTTGCCGTCGTTTGTAAAGGCGCAGCGCATCTGCTTTTCCGTCTGGGCAAAGGAAATCTCGATCTGTTCTGCTCCGGCATGTTTGGCGGCGTTGGCGATCGCTTCTTTGGCGGCGCTGTAAAACAGATCGCGCTGCTTATCGGAAAGGGTTTCGGGCAGGTCGTTTTTCCAAACGAGCCGGATTTTCAGCGCTTTTGCAAGTTTTTCGATATCGCTCGCCGCTTTTGGTTTATTGGAATTGTCCGCTTCCATACACAAAAGCAGGGCGTTTTGCTCCCACAGCGCGAAGATGCGGTCTTTTGGCTCTGTCTCGTCCCTTTCAGCCGCAAGTGTGGAAAGCATCAGCCGGTTCATTTCGTCGTGGATATTCACCTTTGCCTGTAATATCTCCTGACGGCGAACGGTTTCGTCAATGCCGAGTGTGTATGCCTTGAGTTCCCCTTTCAGCCGGGATAGTTCCTCTTTATCTTTTTGAAGCGCCTCGGTTTTGGCGTACTCCGCCGTCACGTCGGCGGCGATGAGTTCGTGAAGCGTTTCCCGGTCAAGGGTGATGTCCCGGCCGGTAAAACGCCATCTTCTTCCCTCTGCCGTAAGGACGCCGCCCGCCGCGCCAGCCAACTGATTTCCACTAAGCAGCCTCTCGCCCGTTACGGCAATACAAAGCCGGTTCATGCACCCGTTGGAAAACAGCACCATGCCGTCGTCGCGAAAACAACAAACCCCGCAGTCGATCTGATCCAGACAAAGCTTTACCGCGTCGGGCGTGATGCGGCGTTTGCCGTATCGGATGACAGCGGTCAGATTCACGAGCGCCGCCGCCGTGAGCATCAAGAGGAATATAAGCCAAAACAGCAACGGGATCCGGCAAAGGATCCGGCTGACGGCGGCTGTACCGTTTGTATTGCCAAACAGATGAACGTCAAAAAGCACCTGCCACAGAAAATAACTGCAGGAAAACAAAAACAGGGCAAGGACAGCGAAGCGGATGCGTTTTTGCGCGGCGGCGCGAACGATGCTGAAAACGCCGACAAGCACCAAAGAAAGCGTCCACAACGAGAATAGGGATCTTGCCAGTTCGGAAAGCTGAACCATAGGCGTCATACCCGCTGCCCCCTTTCCGGCAGGATAAAGCCGACGTACGTCACGTTGTCCTCCTGAACACAATCCCAAGTGACGCCGGCGCGGGACAGCATATCGCCCGTTTCTTTGGAAAGGGACGTCTCCAGATTTTCCAGCGTCAGTTTACATACCGCATTTTCCATATTTGACAAATGGATAAACACCCCGCGAAGAGAAGCAATATGTTCGCAAAGCAGCGTTCCGAATACTTCAAACACGGCGAGAGCCGCCTCAGCGCTCACGTCTTTCGACGCACGGCTTACCAGCTCTCCGGGTGTGCCGGCAAAATTCAAATAGCGGAGCACCTCCGAAAAGGACAGAGCGAGTTCGCCCGTTTCGATCGTCGTATTTTCATACGACAAAAGCATGAGATTGGCATATCGTTTTATGTAAGCGGCGAAAAGAGTGATCCGCTTGCCGCATTCGTCTTTAAGCGCCAAATCCGTCGTCATGCGCGCCTTTTTCGCCAGTTGAGAGATCGCTTTCGACTGGCGGCGGGTATGCTTGGCGATTGCGTCGTAAACGGCGGTGCGTTGTTCGATTTTCGCCTGTTTTTCCTTGAGCTCGTTTTGCAGTCGGATCAGTTGCGTTTCCTGCGCAAGATCTTCCTTCGCCTGTGCCAGTTCCTCGTTGAGCCGGTCGAGTTCGGTCATATCGTCCTGCCAAAAGCCGAATCCACCCGGCAGTTCCATCTTGTGCAGGACGGTGTGTTCGCCGATCCTTACGCCGTTAGGCAAGGCAACCTGTTCCGCCGTCAGGGGAACGGCCGACTTTGACAGATAAACCGGCTTTCCACGGCGGTCTGTGATCTGTGCCGACAGGGAGAATACGCCGAACATTTTTCCGTAACTCGTGTTCGTCGGAATAAGACCCAGCTGCATACAGCATTCCAGTACACCGGCCGCCATAAAGATCAGCGCTTCGGGAAATTCGACGATATACGAACCGCCGATCATCGGCATCGATCCCGTCATCAAAAGCACGCTCATGGCAATGCCGATCGAAAACGGGATCCCCGTCAGCCAAGCGTATTTTTTGACGCTGCTGACGCGGCACTTGACCGTCAAAACGAGTATTGCCGCCAGATACAAAACGTACTGCCACGCCGTAACGACATAAAACAGCGGCGCGTGGGAATAATCGTTGTTCCAGTTGGCAAATTGCGGATGAAACCGGAATACCAGCCCGTGCAGGTCGTTTGTCAAAACAATCAAAATGAGCAACACCGTGATCGCTCCGAACACGTACCATTTTTTTGGGACGTGTGAATTTTCGCCTGGAGAGACCAGCAGCGCAATATAAAACAATAACAACGGAAGCAACAGCATCGGCGCATAATACAGATACCAAGTGTGGCGCGCGAGAACGTCTACCCCCGCAAAAACGCTGTATTTGAGACCGCGCAGCAAAAGCAGAAGAAACGCCATCCAAGAGAGCGCTTTCATCATCAAAGGGAGCGTGCCAAAGACCGACACTCTGTAGGAATAGTATCGGATCAGACAGGCGGAAAGGATCAAAAGATAAACCGTGGATAAGTTACGCGTCGGAAAGGCGTCGGGAATGATGTTCGCGCAGGGAATGACGTTGATCGCCAGCAGCAGATAATAAAACGCCAGCCGCCCAAGTGTCTTTTTGACCACGTTCATCTTTCCTTTCCTCCTTTCCTTGCGCAGCTTGCGCTTTTAACCGGTGATATCCGCGAAAGATCCGCCGGTGATTCGGATCAGATCGTCGGGCGTCGCTTCGATCTGGGTGCCGATCTTGCCGGCGCTGACAAGAATGGTGGTAAGGTTTTGCGCCTGCTTCGCCAAAAAGGTGGGAAAGGGCTTTTTCATCCCGATGGGCGAACACCCTCCCCGCACGTAGCCGGTCAGCGGCAGCAGTTGCTTGACGGCGATCATGTCCACCGCTTTTTCCCCGGCCGCGACCGCCGCCTTTTTGAGATGCAGCTCCGCTTCGACCGGCACCACGAAAACGTAATATTTGCCGCTGTGGCCCCGGGTGACCAGCGTTTTGAAAACGTGCGCGGGATCTTCCCCGGTCAAACGGGCGATCGTTTCGCCGTCCACCGCTTCCTCGCCGTGCGGATAGGTATGCGGAATATAGGGAATTTTCTTTTGATCCAATATCCGCATCACGTTGGTTTTGTTTTCGGCCATAATCTCACCTATCATAAAATAACTCGAAATGTCATTCTGAGAAGCGTCAGCGACGAAGAATCAAAGCCTCCCGAACAAGATGATAAGATCCTTCGCTGCGCTCAGGATGACGATACAAGGTTTTTGCGTGTTATTGAAGGAGCGGCCTTGCCCCCGGTCGAGGGCAAGGCCGCTTGATAACTATGATTTACGCTTTTTC
>JBMNVL010000048.1:0-14058 GCA_050946775.1 Acutalibacteraceae bacterium | reverse complement strand
AGCAGGTGATGAGCGAGCTGATGCAGTACGTCGACGTGCTGATCGCCAACGAGGAAGACGCCGCCGACGTCTTCGGCATCCGCGCCGAGGCGACCGACATTACCAAGGGCGAGCTGGATCTGTCGGGTTATCAGTCGGTGGCGCGCCAGCTGGTGGACGCCCTCGGCTTCAAGAAGGTGGCCATCACCCTGCGGGAATCGATCTCGGCCTCCTGCAACAACTGGTCGGCGCTGCTGTATAACGGCCAGGAATTCTATTCCTCCAAAAAATACACCATCCAGATCGTCGACCGCGTCGGCGGCGGCGACAGCTTTGGCGGCGGCCTGATCTACGGGCTGACCAACGGCTACGACGACCAGCAGGCGCTGGAATTCGCCGTGGCGGCCTCCTGCCTCAAGCACACCATCGAGGGGGACTTCAACCTGATGAGCGTGGACGAGGTCAAAGCCCTGATGGGCGGCGACGGCTCCGGCCGCGTGCAGCGGTAAATACCCAAACGAACAACCCCGCCCGGACAACTCGTCCGGGCGGGGTTTTGTCGTATCTGGCTTTAGAATTTGGGAAGGGGCGACGGACGGTATTGCGCGATGTCTTCCAAACGGCAATCGAGGATTTCGCAAAGCTGATCCAGCGTGTAGGTGCTGACGTTCCCGTTTTTGCGCAGACGATCCAGTTGTCCGGTGCTGACGCCGTACTGCTTGATAAGTGCGTATTGGGAAATACCCCGGCGTCGCAGCGTTTCCCACAACCCGTCGTATACGATCACAACGCCACCGTCCTTTCTATACCAGCATAAAATAAAGCCCAAATATTGACAATTGCCCATATACGGGCTATAATCATTTTAAAAAGAGGAAATAACGCATAACCTCCACAAAAGAATTCTTGTGTTAATGATAATCATAAACCCAGTGGTTTATGCGGTCATGATGACGGAAAGATATATTGAACGATAATAAAGGAGAGAAGGAAAATGAAACATCTGGTATGTGAAATGTGCGGCGCATCGGATCTTATGAAACAGGATGGGGTATTTGTATGCCAATTTTGTGGTGCAAAATACTCTGTCGAGGACGCCAAAAAAATGATGATCGACGGAACAGTCGAGGTTGCCGGAACAGTTAAAGTTGACGTTTCGGAAAAGCTAAAAAACCTGTATGTTATGGCTAGGCGCGCAAAGGATGACAACAATCCTGAGTTAGCATCAAAATATTATGAGATGATTACTTTCGAAAACCCGGATGACTGGGAAGCAGTTTTTTACTATAATTTACTCAAAGTCAGGCAGGGCAATTTGCTTGACATGAAATTATTAATTGTTCGCCTTTCTAACTCTTTGAAAAGTGTATTTGACGTGATTGATAGAAGCGAAAAGTCTGCCGACGAAAAGTGGAATATAGCAGAAGAAATCATAAGAGAAATCGATTCTATCTGCGCAGATGCTCTTTATTTGGCAAAGGCACACTACATAAATTTCCGTACTACAGATAATGGGGCATATGATGAACGTGTAAGTGCTGTTGCGAACCTTCAAAAAAGGATGGCAGATCTTCTGGAAAAGTATTTTGAAAATTACGCCACGCAAAATGTAGTTGCTTATTTGAAATCATATGTTCAAAATTACACTCAAAATAAAATCTTTGACAGTATAACTCGAAAGCATTACGAAAAGGATATAAAGGAACTAACAGAAGCGGAAGATCGTATTGAAAGGATAGAGCCTAATTATACGCGACTTGTTGTAATAGATGAAAAACAAACAGATGAAAAACAAACGGGCGGGAATGCGGCTCCTATGCCCTGGTGGCAGTCAAAAGGCGTAAAGGTTGGTGGCTTTATTGGATTCATAATTGGTATAATCTTCTTGGTGTGGGCGTTTTCAACGGCAGTCCATCTGTCAGGAGGAGATGTTGTCGCAATAATTGTGGTTGGGCTTGGAGGGCCCACCTTTCTTGGAGTGGGTATTGGAAGTGGTTTTAGAGATAAAAAGGATCGAAGCAATAATCCGCCAAGTGATGGCGATAAGACAGAGTGATAATTGCAAACTAATCAAAAGAAGGAGAAAATAATATGGGGACTGCAAGAGAAAATGCAAAAAATGAGAAATATTTTTTCCAATACGCCGACGAAAAACTCAGCGACGTAATCACCTATAGAAAGAATTTGATTGATGCTGTCAAACGTCATCCAAAGGTGACGAACAATTTGGAAATACAATCGTTTTCGACTCAAAGTGTAACTTCGGAAAGATTTAAAAGGTTCTTAGCAATTGCGAAAGCGGCCGGCTTTACAATTTACCAGGTCGTAAGGCTGTAAATAGAAAGACTCCTTGACCCCAAACGAACGACCCCGCCCGGACAACTCGTCCGGGCGGGGTTTTGTGCGGCAACGCCGCCAAATTATGCTAACCGAGGGTTGTCCGTAGGGGCGGATACCATCCTCCCGCGGGATGACGACAAAAGATTCTTCGGGCTACCGCCCTCAGAATGACTCTCCTTTTTGTTGCGTTGTCATCCTGAGGAACATAGCGACGAAGGATCTTTACCCCGCCAAATTGTGCAAACTTGTGGCGGGCAAAACTTGGCCCCCTCTGACGAGGGGGCTGGATCGGCAGGTGCGACAGCGACGGCCGAGACTGGGGGAGAGATAACGCGACCGGAGGGATTCCTTCTCTCCCTCCGTCTTTCGCCTGATGGCGAAATCCACCTCAGACCCTCTTGCGGTGCCCGGCTCCGGTGAGCGCGACGGCGCCACACCGGAGCCGGGCACCGCAAACGGAGAACAGCATCCGCCGGGCTTCCTTTGCAAAACGCACAAAAAAAGCGTCGAAGGGGGTCGGCTTTTCTCGTCGGCGCTCTCCAAAAACTTGTCCCCTTTTCCTTGACACCCTTCCGGGCGCTTGTTATAATAAATCTGTATTGAAAACCAAACCGTTCTTTGCGACTGACGGGATGATGTGGAGCACCACAGAGGAACAAAGAATGGCGGGGGCTTGGCCCCGTTTTGCCGACCGTCTGGGCGCACGATCACTCCGTTAAAAGGGATCCGTGCGCTCTTATTTCTTTTTTGGGAGGTACTCGCATGAAAAAAGTCGGGATCGTCATGGGCAGCGACAGCGATCTGCCGGTCATCCGCAAAGCCGCCGATACCCTTACCGCGCTGGGCGTGCCGTTTGAGGTGCACGTCTATTCGGCTCACCGCACCCCGAACGAGGCGCACGCCTTCGCCCGATCGGCCGAGGAAAACGGCTTCGGCGTGCTGATCGCCGCGGCCGGAATGGCGGCGCATCTGGCCGGCGCGATCGCGGCGGCGACCACCCTGCCGGTGATCGGCATTCCCTGCAAATCACAAAATCTGGACGGCATTGACGCGCTGCTGTCCACCGTGCAAATGCCCTCCGGGATCCCGGTGGCGACGGTGGCCATAGGCGGGGGCGTCAATGCCGCTTTGCTTGCGGCGCAGATGCTGGCGCTGGACGAGCCGGCGCTGGCTGAAAAGCTCAAAGCCAAACGGGCGGCCGACGCCGCCGTGGTGCTTGAGAAGGATCAAAAAATTTCCGCGGAATTTCAAAATCAATAATCAGGAGGAGTTCATCATGGAAAAAACGACGCAGCTTTACGAGGGCAAGGCCAAAAAGGTATTCGCCACCGACGATCCGAATCTGGTGATCGTCAGCTATAAGGACGACGCTACCGCTTTCGACGGCACCAAAAAGGGTACCATCGTGGGCAAGGGCGTGGTCAACAACCGGATGAGCAATTTCCTGATGCAGGTGCTGGAGAAGGAAGGGGTGCCCACCCATTTCGTCGAGGAGCTCAACGACCGGGAAACGGTGGTCAAAAAGGTGTCCATCGTCCCGCTGGAGGTCATCATCCGCAACATCTCCGCCGGTTCGTTCGCCAAACGCTTCGGGGTGGAAGAGGGAATCGTCTTCGATCAGCCCACCATCGAGTTTTCCTACAAAAACGACGATCTGCACGACCCGCTGATGAACGCCTACCACGCCATGGCGCTGAAGCTGGCGACCGAGCAGGAGATCGTCACCATCAAGACGATGGCCTTCAAGATCAACAAGGTGCTCAAGGCGTATTTCCTCAAACTGGGCGTCAAGCTGGTCGATTTCAAGCTGGAGTTCGGCCGTCTGGCGGACGGCACCATCGTGCTGGCCGATGAGATCTCGCCCGACACCTGCCGCTTCTGGGACGCGCAGACCAACGAAAAGCTGGACAAGGACCGCTTCCGCCGGGATATGGGCGGGGTGGAAGACGCTTACAAGGAAATGATGCGCCGGGTGTTCGGCGAATAACGGCTTCGGTCTTTTCAACGGTTAGGAGGCAACCATGGGAGGTTTTTTCGGCATCGCGTCGACCGCGGACTGTATGGTGGACGTCTTTTTCGGGGTGGATTATCATTCCCATCTGGGTACCCGGCTGGGCGGCATGGCGGCGTATGATCCGCAGATCGGTCTGCAGCGGGTGATCCACAACATCGAGAACGCGCCCTTTCGCACCAAGTTCGAGCATATTTTCGAGGAGATGAGCGGCACGTCCGCCATCGGCTGTATCAGCGATACCGATCCCCAGCCGATGCTGATCCGCGCCGGGATGGGCACCTTCGCCATCTGCACCACCGGGGTGATCCAAAACGCCGACGAGCTGATCGACCGGTATCTGTCCGACGGCGGCCATTTTGACGCCATGACCGCCGGGCGGGTCAACGGCACCGAGCTGGTGGCGGCGCTGATCGCCAAGCGGGGCGATTTTGCCGCCGGCATCCGGTTTGCCCACAGCGTGATCGAGGGGACGGCGTCCATTTTGATCCTCAAGCAGGACGGTGCGCTGATCGCCGCCCGCGACCGGTTTGGTCGCCTGCCGGTGCAGATCGGCAAAAACGAAAACGGCTACGCGGTGTCGTTTGAATCCTACGCCTATCAAAAACTCGGCTACGAGGACGAGCGGCAGCTCGGCCCGGGCGAGATCGTGGAGATCACGCCGACCGGGATCACCCAACTGGCGCCTGCCGGTGAGAAAAAGCGGATCTGCTCCTTTTTGTGGAGCTATTACGGCTATCCCACCTCCTCCTACGAGGGGATCAGCGTGGAGATGATGCGGTACCGCAACGGCCAGATCATGGCGGCCAACGACGACGCCGCGAACGGCACCCACATCGACTACGTCGGCGGTGTGCCGGATTCGGGTACGCCCCACGCCATCGGCTACGCCAACGAAAGCGGCGTGCCCTTCGCCCGGGCGTTCATCAAGTATACCCCCACCTGGTCGCGCAGCTTTATGCCGGTCAACCAAACCGACCGCAACAAGATCGCCAAGATGAAACAGATCCCGGTTATCGACCTGATCAAGGACAAGGATCTGCTGTTTGTCGACGATTCCATCGTGCGGGGTACCCAGCTCAAGGAAACGGTGGATTTCCTTTATGAGAACGGCGCCAAGTCGGTGCATATGCGCTCGGCCTGTCCGCCGATCATGTACGGCTGCAAATATCTCAACTTTTCCCGCGCCACCAGCGATATGGAGCTGATCGCCCGCCGGGTGATCATGGAGCTGGAAGGGGAAGCGGGGTTTGATCATATCGAGGAATACAGCGACGGCACCACCGAACGGGGCAAAAACCTGCGCCGCGAGATCGCGGACAAATTCCATTTCGCGTCGCTGGAATTCCAGTCGCTGGAGGGCGTGATCGAGGCGATCGGCCTGCCGGCGTGTGAGCTGTGCACCTACTGCTGGAACGGAAAGGAATAAGAGTATGAATACGAAATCGCATTCGGACGCTTACGCCGCCGCCGGGGTGGATATCACCGCCGGCTACCGGGCGGTGGAACTGATGAAACAGCATATCGCCCGCACCATGACCGCCGGGGTCTGCTCCGACGTGGGCGGGTTCGGCGGCCTGTTCGAGCTGGATCTGACCGGCATTTCCAAGCCGGTTCTGGTCAGCGGCACCGACGGGGTCGGCACCAAGCTCAAGCTCGCCTTTTTGATGGACAAGCACGACACCGTCGGCGTCGACTGCGTGGCGATGTGCGTCAATGACATCATCTGCTGCGGCGCCAAGCCGCTGTTCTTCCTGGATTACATCGCCTGCGGCAAAAACGTCCCCGAGCGGATCGAGGCGATCGTCAAGGGCGTCTGCGAGGGCTGCGTCCAGTCGGGCGCGGCGCTGATCGGCGGCGAAACCGCCGAAATGCCCGGCTTTTATCCCGTGGATGAATACGATCTGGCCGGCTATTGCACCGGCGTGGTGGACAAAGCCGCCATCATCGACAACCGCGCGATGACCCCCGGCGACGCGGTGATCGCCCTGCCCTCGAGCGGGGTGCATTCCAACGGCTTTTCCCTGGTGCGCAAGGTGTTCGACGTGGAAAACGCCGATCTCAAAGCCCCCTGCGCCGAACTGGGCGGCCGGTCGATCGGCGAGACGCTGCTGACCCCCACCAAAATCTACGTCAAGCCGGTGCTGGCCTTGCTCGAGCAGGTGAAGGTCAAGGGGATCTCCCATATCACCGGCGGCGGTTTTTATGAAAACATTCCCCGCAGCATCCCCGACGGACTGGGCGCGAAAATCGACCGCACCGCCGTGCGGGTGCTGCCCATCTTCGATTTGATCGCCAAACGGGGCGGCATCAGCGAGCGGGATATGTTCAACACCTTCAACATGGGGGTGGGGATGAGCATCGTCGTGGCGGCGGCCGACGCCGACAAAGCGCTCGCCATCCTGCGTGAAAACGGCGAGGACGCTTACGTGATCGGTGAGATTGTCGCGTCTGACGACAAGGTGATTTTATGAGAAAGGCCAACATTGCCGTTTTGGTATCGGGCGGCGGCACCAATCTGCAGGCGCTGATCGACGCGCAAAAAGCCGGCGTTCTGCACAGCGGCCAAATCGCGCTGGTGGTGGCCAACAAGGCCGGTGCCTACGCCCTCACCCGGGCGGAAAACGCCGGCATCGCCACCGCGACGGTGCTCAAAAAGGAATGCGGCAGTCAGGAGGCGTTTGAGGACGCCCTGATCCGTCTGCTGGAGGACAACCGGATCGATCTGATCGTGCTGGCGGGCTTTCTCGCCATCCTCAGCGAACGGTTTACCCGCCGGTTTCCCCGGCGGATCATCAACGTCCACCCCTCGTTGATCCCGTCGTTCTGCGGCCAGGGATTTTACGGATTGAAGGTGCACGAGGCGGCGCTGGCAAAGGGCGTCAAGGTCACCGGCGCGACGGTGCATTTTGTCAACGAGATCCCCGACGGCGGCGAAATACTGCTGCAAAAGGCAGTTTATATAGAAGACGGCGATACCCCCGAAACGCTGCAGCGCCGGGTGATGGAGCAGGCGGAGTGGCAGCTGCTGCCGGCGGCCGCCGAAATGGTATGCGCCAAAATGAATTTGGAATAAACAGGAGAAGGAGAATCGCCATGGACATCTACAAGATCCACGACATCGCCGAACTGATCCGGGACAACGCCTACGTGGGCCGGGGGATCGTGATCGGCAAATCGGCTGACGGGAGCAAGGCCGTCACCGCCTATTTCATCATGGGCCGCAGCGCCAACAGCCGCAACCGCGTCTTCACCGAAAAGGACGGCGCCGTCTTTACCGAGCCGTTTGACGCTTCCAAGGTGGAAGATCCCAGCCTGATCATCTACGCGGCGGTACGCCAGTGGGAAAACAAGCTGATCGTCACCAACGGCGACCAGACCGACACCGTCTTTGAAGCGCTCAAGGCCGGCGGCAGCTTCGCCGGGGCGTTGACCACCCGGGAATTTGAGCCCGACGCTCCCAACTTTACCCCCCGCATCAGCGGTATGGCGACCTTCGGCGAGGGCGATTTCACCTATGAGATGAGCATTCTCAAAAGCGCCGACGCGGCCGGCACCGCCTGCAACCGCTACACCTTCGCCTATCCGGCGCTGGCGGGACTGGGACATTTTCTGCACACCTACGTTTGCGACGGCAACCCCATTCCCACCTTCCAGGGCGAGCCTGAGCGGGTGGCCATCCCCGACGATATCGACGTCTTCACCGACGCGCTGTGGGACGCGCTCAACGCCGACAACAAAATTTCGCTGTACGTGCGGTACACCGATCTGAAGACCGGCGCCGCGGACACCCGTTTGATCAACAAAAATAAGTAAGGAGCGGTTGACCATGAAAGAATTTGAACTGAAATACGGCTGCAACCCCAACCAGAAGCCCGCCAAGATCTTTATGGCGGACGGCGCCGATCTGCCCATCGAGATTTTGAGCGGCCGTCCCGGCTTTATCAACTTCCTCGACGCCTTCAACTCCTGGCAGCTGGTCAAGGAGATCAAGGAGGCGCTGGGTCTGCCGGCGGTCACCTCCTTCAAGCACGTCAGCCCCACCTCGGCGGCGGTCGGCATTCCGCTGTCCGATACTCTGAAAAAGGCCTGCTTCGTCGATGACATCGAGGGGCTGGACGAATCCCCGCTGGCCTGCGCCTACGCCCGTGCCCGCGGCACCGACCGGATGTGCTCCTTCGGCGACTGGGTCGCCCTGTCCGACGTCTGCGACGCCACCACCGCCAAAATGATCAAGCGGGAGGTGTCCGACGGCGTCATCGCCCCCGGCTACACCGACGAGGCGCTGGCGATCCTCAAGCAAAAGCGCAAGGGCAACTACAACATCGTCAAGATCGACCCCGATTACAAGCCCGACCCCATCGAGCACAAGCAGGTCTACGGCATCACCTTTGAGCAGGGCCGCAACGAGTTCAAGATCAACAACGAGCTGCTGCAGAATCTCGTCACCAAAAACCGCGACCTGCCCGACAGCGCGGCGCGGGATCTGATCATCGCCCTGATCACCCTCAAATACACCCAGTCCAACTCGGTCTGCTTTGCGGTGGACGGCCAGGCCATCGGCGTGGGCGCCGGCCAGCAGTCCCGCATCCATTGCACCCGTCTGGCGGGCAGCAAGGCGGACACCTGGTTTTTGCGCCAGCACGAAAAGGTGCTGAACCTGCCCTTCAAGGAGGGGCTCGGCCGCCCCGAGCGGGACAACGTCATCGACGGCTACATCAACCAAAACGAGGAGGACGTCTGCGCCGACGGCAACTGGCAGAAATATTTCTCCAGCCAGCCCTCGCCGCTGACCGCCGAGGAAAAAGCGGCCTATCTTGCCACTATCGACGGCGTGGCGCTGGGCAGCGACGCCTTCTTCCCGTTTGGCGACAACATCGAGCGCGCCAAGCGCTCGGGCGTCAAATATATCGCCGAGCCGGGCGGCTCCATCCGGGACGATCAGGTGATCGAGACGGCCGACAAATACGGCATGGTGATGGCCTTCACCGGCATGCGCCTGTTCCATCATTGATAGATATTAGACGGTAGACGTTAGATCGCACCCCGCAATTTTGCGGTAGGGTTCCACATCATCCTCTCGCTGGGTGATAAAAAGATCCTTCGCCGCAAACGGCTCAGGATGGCAACGCAACGAAATGCGATGTCATTCTGAGGGCGGGAGTCCGAAGAATCTTTCCGTAGCAAACCAACGGCAGCCGCCTTGGCTCTCCTGTGTAAGGGGAGCCGGCGAGCGATAGCGAGACTGAGGGGTTGTCTGGCGGCGGGATAGGAGCATCCCATCCTACGGAGCGCTATGCGCTGTGATCGTGCTGTAGGGGCGGACGACATCCGCCGCCGAACCATTTGCGAATAAAGGAGACTGCGTATGAATATCCTGGTTGTCGGCGGCGGCGGCAGAGAACACGCCATCATCAAAAAACTCAAGGAAAATCCGGGGGTGACCACCGTCTGGGCGTTGCCCGGCAACGGCGGCATCGCGGCCGACGCGACCTGCGTGGACGTGGCCGCCACCGATATCGACGGCATCGTCGCCTTTGCGACGAGCCATCCGGTGGACTACGCCGTGGTGGCGCCTGACGACCCGCTGGTGCTGGGCTGCGTCGACGCGCTGACCGAAAAGGGGATCCCCTGCTTCGGCCCGAACAAGGCGGCCGCCGTCATCGAGGGCAGCAAGGTGTTTTCCAAGCAGTTGATGAAACAATACGGCATCCCCACCGCCTCCTACGAGGTGTTCGACGAGATGGACGCGGCGCTGCGCTATCTCGACACCGCGCCCGTCCCCACCGTCGTCAAGGCCGACGGACTGGCGCTGGGCAAGGGGGTCATCATCGCCCAGACCCGGGATGAGGCCAAAGCCGCCGTGGTGTCGATGATGCGGGACAAGCAGTTCGGCAAAAGCGGCGATCGGATCGTCATTGAGGAGTTTTTGACCGGCCCCGAGGTGTCGGTGCTCTCCTTTACCGACGGCGAGACGGTGGTGCCGATGATCTCCTCGATGGATCACAAGCGGATCGGCGACGGCGACACCGGCCTGAACACCGGCGGCATGGGCACCGTCGCCCCCAACCCTTACTACACCCCGGCCATCGCGGACGAGTGTATGCGCACCATCTTTTTGCCCACCATCCGCGCCATGAAGGCCGAAGGCCGCCCCTTCAAGGGCTGTTTGTATTTCGGGCTGATGCTGACGCCGGACGGCCCCAAGGTGATCGAATACAACTGCCGTTTCGGCGATCCCGAGACCCAGGTGGTACTGCCCCTGCTGGAAAGCGACCTGCTCACCGTGATGAAAGCCACCACCGACGGCACGCTGGCGCAGACGCCGGTCACCTTCAGCGACAAGCACGCCTGCTGCGTCATCATGGCGTCGGGCGGTTATCCCACCGCCTACGGCAAGGGCTATCCCATTGACCTGCCCGCCGCCGTGCGGGACAGCGTTTACGTCGCCGGCGCCGCCATGAAGGACGGGCAGCTGGTTACCTCCGGCGGCCGGGTGCTGGGCGCCACCGCCGTGGCCGACACCCTGCGCGGCGCCATCGACGCCGCCTACGGCATGGTGGAGCGGATCACCTTTGAAAACGCCGCTTACCGCCACGATATCGGTCAAAAAGCCTTGAAAGCGGGGAACTGATTTATGGTATATCGCGTATTTGTGGAGAAAAAACAGGGGCTTGCCAACGAAGCCAAAGCCCTGCGGTACGACGTGCGGCATCTGCTGGGGATCAAGGCGCTGGACAGCGTGCGCATCCTCAACCGGTACGACGCGGAAAACATCACCGCCGATCTGTTTGCCTACGCCACCCGCACCGTTTTTTCCGAGCCGCAGCTGGACGTGGCGAGCGACGAAGTCGATCTGACCGGCGCCACGGTGTTCGCGGTGGAATATCTGCCCGGGCAGTTCGATCAGCGGGCGGATTCCGCCGCCCAGTGCATCCAGATCCTCTCGCAGGGGGAACGCCCCACCATCCGCACGGCGAAGGTGTACGCCCTCTACGGGGATCTGTCGGCGGATGAACTCGCCGAGATCAAGAAATACGTTATCAACCCGGTGGAGGCCCGCGAAGCGGCGCTCGACAAGCCGGACACCCTCAAAACCGACTACGCCATCCCCACCACCGTCCAGACGCTGGAGGGGTTCAACGCCCTCGACCGGGCGGGGCTGGAAGCATTCGTGGCCGACTACGGGCTGGCGATGGACGCCGACGATATCGCCTTCTGCCAAGAGTATTTCCGCTCGGAAAAGCGGGATCCCACCATCACCGAGATCCGGATGATTGACACCTACTGGTCGGATCACTGCCGTCACACCACCTTTTTGACGGTGATCGACGAGGTGACGTTCGAGGACGCTCTGCTGCAAAAGGCGTACGACGATTATCTGGCCGTCCGCAAAGAACTCGGCCGCACCAAGCCCGTCTGCCTGATGGATCTGGCGACGGTGGCGGTCAAATATCTCAAAGCCCACGGCAAGCTGGACAAACTTGACGAATCGGAGGAGATCAACGCCTGCACCGTCAAGATCAACGTCAACGTCGAGGGCAAGGACGAGCCGTGGCTGCTCCTCTTCAAAAACGAGACGCATAACCATCCCACCGAGATCGAGCCCTTCGGCGGCGCGGCCACCTGCATCGGCGGCGCCATCCGCGACCCGCTGTCGGGACGTTCCTACGTCTACGGCGCCATGCGGGTCACCGGCGCGGCCGATCCGACGGTGCCGGTGGCGGATACCATCCCCGGCAAGCTGCCCCAGCGCAAGATCGTCACCACCGCGGCGGCGGGCTATTCCTCTTACGGCAACCAGATCGGTCTGGCGACCGGTATCGTGGATGAGATCTACCATCCCGGCTACGCCGCCAAACGGATGGAGATCGGCGCCGTGATCGCCGCCACCCCGGCCGAAAACGTCCGCCGGGAGGTGCCCGCGCCGGGCGACGTGGTCATCCTGCTGGGCGGCGCGACCGGCCGGGACGGCATCGGCGGCGCGACCGGCTCCTCCAAGGCGCACAACGCCCATTCGGTGGAAACCTGCGGCGCCGAGGTGCAAAAGGGCAACGCGCCCGAGGAGCGCAAGCTCCAGCGGCTGTTCCGCAACGGCGACGCCTGCCGGCTGATCAAACGCTGCAACGATTTCGGCGCCGGCGGGGTGTCGGTCGCCATCGGCGAGCTGGCCGACGGGCTGGATATCGACCTCAACGCCGTGCCCAAGAAATACGAGGGACTCGACGGCACCGAGCTGGCCATCAGCGAATCCCAGGAGCGGATGGCGGTGGTCGTGGAGGCGAAGGACGTCGACGCCTTCTTAAAACTGGCCGACAGCGAAAACCTGCAGGCCACCCCGGTGGCGACGGTCAAGGCCGAGCCCCGCTTGACCATGCGGTGGAACGGCGCTACCATCGTCGATATCAGCCGCCAATTTCTCAATTCCAACGGCGCGGATAAACACATTGCCATCACCCCCGCCAAGCCCGCCCTGCAGAAAAAAACCGTCACCGGCGGTTTTGCGGAGAATTATAAATCCATGGCGGCCGATCTCAACGTCTGCTCCAAGCGGGGACTGTCCGAGCGGTTCGATTCCACCATCGGCGCCGGCACGGTGCTGATGCCCTTCGGCGGCAAGCACCAGCTCACGCCCATTCAGGCGATGGTGCAAAAGATCCCGGTGGAAAAACGGCACACCGACACCTGCTCGCTGATGGCGTGGGGCTACAATCCCTTCATCACCGAGCAAAGTCCCTACCACGGCGCCTATCTCGCGGTGGTGGAATCGGTCTGCAAGCTGATCGCCACCGGCGCGAAGTTTGAGGACGTTTACCTCACCTTCCAGGAATATTTTGAAAGCCCCGGCAAGGACGGCAGGCGGTGGGGCAAACCGCTGGCGGCGCTGCTGGGCGCCTTCGAGGCGCAAAAGGAGCTGGGAATCGGCTCCATCGGCGGCAAGGACTCGATGAGCGGCTCGTTCGAGGATCTCGACGTACCGCCCACCCTGGTCTCCTTCGCCGTCACCACCGAAACGGTGGGGAGCATCGTCTCGCCCGAGCTGAAAACCCCCGGCAATCAGCTGGTCGTTCTGCGCCCCGAGCGGGACGAAAACGGCCTGCCCAAAACCGACTCCCTGCTCAAACTGTTTGACACCGTGACCGGCCTGCTGCGCAGCGGCAAGGCGGTGGCGGCGTATACCCCGGGGATCGGCGGCGTCGCCGAGGCCGCCATGAAGATGGCCTTCGGCAACGGGCTGGGCCTGCGGTTCGCCGACGACGTCACCGTGCCGGAGCTTTTCGGCTACGACTACGCCGCCTTCCTGCTGGAGGTCACCGGCAAGGTGGAGGGCGCCCGGGTACTGGCGACCGTCACCGATGACGGCAAGCTGACCCTGGGCGGCGAGAGCGTCGCGCTTAAAGAACTGCTGGGCGTTTACGAGGATAAGCTGGAGGGCGTCTATTCCTGCAATATCCCCGACGACGGCGCTCCGATGAAGGATTTCTCCTACAACGCTTCCACCCGTCCCACCCCGGCGATCAAGGTGGCCAAACCCAAAGTGCTCATCCCGGCGTTCCCCGGCACCAACTGCGAATTTGACAGTGCCAAGGCGATGCGGGACGCCGGTGCCGAGCCGGAAATTGTCGTTATCAACAACCGCACCGCCGACGGCATCCGCCGCTCGGTCGAGCGGGTGGCGGAGCAGCTGAAAACCGCCCAGATGGTCTTTATCCCCGGCGGCTTTTCCG
>JBMNVL010000047.1:0-14065 GCA_050946775.1 Acutalibacteraceae bacterium | reverse complement strand
TCCTTGGGAGTGCGGGGCACGTAGACCGGCTCCATGGTGTAGGGATCCAGCCCGGTGTAAAACATACAGGTGGAAATGGTGCCGGGAGTGGGATAAAAATCCTGCACCTGTTCGGGATGCAATCCCTCTTCCTTGAGGAACACCGCCAGCTCAATGGCGTCCTTCATGGTGCTGCCGGGGTGAGAGGACATCAGATAGGGGACGAGGTACTGCTTTTTCCCGGCGCTCTTGGTCAGCTCGTAAAACCGCTTCTGGAATTGCTTGTACACCCGGATGGCGGGTTTGCCCATCCGGGTCAACACCGCCAGCGAACAATGCTCCGGCGCTACCTTCAATTGTCCGCTGATGTGGTGGGCCACAAGCTCCTTGAAGAAGGTCTCGTCTTTGTCCTCCAGCAGATAGTCAAACCGGATCCCCGAACGGATGAACACTTTTTTGACGCCGGGCACCTGCCGCAGCCGCCGCAGCAGATGCAGGTATTCCTGATGATCCACTTTCAGTGCCGGGCAGGGGGTAGGCGCCAGACATTTTTTGCCCTTGCACAAGCCGCTTTGGCGCTGTTTGTCGCAGGAGGGTCGGCGGAAATTGGCCGTCGGGCCGCCGACGTCGTGGATGTAGCCTTTGAAGTCGGGCATTTTGGTCAGGGCGATCGCTTCCCGCACCACCGAGTCCTCGCTGCGGCAGGAGATGAAGCGCCCCTGATGATAGGCCAGCGAACAGAAATTGCAGGCGCCGAAGCATCCCCGGTTGTGCACCAGGGAGAACTTGACCTCCTGGATCCCCGGCACGCCGCCCATCGTCTCGTAAGACGGGTGGTAATCCCGCATATAGGGCAGTTCGTAAACGTGATCCATCTCCTCGGTGGTCAGCGGCGGCGCGGGTGGGTTTTGCACCACCATCCGGTCGCCGTGCCGCTGGATGATCGTCTTGCCGCGAAAGGCGTCGTGCTCGTCCTGCTGGATGCGGCAGGAGATCGCGTATTGCCGCTTTCCGGCGGGAGAGGGGTCGCTGACCTGCTCGAACGACGGGCATTCGGCACAAGGACGGGGCTTGTATGCGTTTACAGGCGTCGACCAGACGGTGCCTTTGATATCCCGGATCGCTTTTACCGGGATCCCCTCGTCCAGCCGGCGGGCGATGTCGACCACCTGATGCTCGCCCATGCCGAACATCAGCAGATCGGCGGTGGAATCGACCAAAATCGAGGGACGCACCGCGTCGTCCCAGTAGTCGTAATGGGCAAACCGGCGCAAGGACGCCTCCAGTCCGCCGATGGCGATGGGAATATCCCCGAAGACTTCCCGGATCTGCCGGCAGTAGACGATGGTGGCGCGGTCGGGCCGGGCGCCGGTCTTGCCTCCGGCGGTATACGCGTCGTCGTGCCGGCGCTTGAGTGCGGCGGTGTAATGGGCGACCATCGAGTCGATGTTGCCGCCGCTGACGTAAAACGCCAGCCGGGGACGGCCAAACCGCCGGTAATCCTCAAGCGATCGCGGCTGGGGAAGGATGCAGACCCGAAATCCCGCATCCTCCAGCACCCGGGAGACGATGGCGATGCCGAAGCTGGGGTGATCGACGTAGCTGTCGCCGGTCACCAGCACGATATCCGGCTCGTCCCATCCCCGGGCGAGCATATCTTTTTTGGTAATGGGCAAAAACGGCATCGTTTCACCTCCTGGCCTTTACCGCTAAATCATATTAAAGATCCTTCGCTATCGCTCAGGATGACAGCGCTTTTGTTGCGTACGGAAAAATGAGTATTTTCCTCGCAACCGCATGCGCTGTCATTCTGAGGAGCGCAGCGACGAAGAATCTTTACTCCAAAATCTCCCTCAACGCCGCGGTCAGCGCTTCGGCGCCCTGGCGGTGGGCCTCCAGCGAAGGATGCCCGGCGCCGAAGGAGGTGGCCGCCGGCAGCTTCAAAAAGGAAAGCCTTTCGATCCCGTCGGCCTGCGCCGTCGCCACCGCCTGTTCGACGTAGGGGGTGGCGTTGCTCTCCAGCAGACCGATGGTGCACAGCAAATAGGCGCCGGGGTAGGTCTTGCGCAGGGTGTGGAGAAATTCCACGTACCGCTCCTTGACCAGCCGGATCTTTTCCTCGGTGGACAGCGTCGGCTCCAGATTGATCCAGCCGCCGTCGTTGGTGCCCAGATTGACCACCACGATATCCGGCGTAAAGCGGGCAAAATCCCATTTGACCCGTTTGCCCTGCAAGCCGTCGGAATAGGGAAACAGGGGCGGGATATCCTGCCCGAAGGGACTGCGGTACATCCCGAAGCCCGATACCGCCATCACGTGATAATCGGCGTTCAGCGCCCGGGCGGTCAGGGCGGCGTAGCTTTCGTAGCCGTCCTGCTCTTTGGTGCAAAACGGGCCGTCCTTGGTGGGACAGCGGTTGCCGAAGCCGGCGGTGATGCTGTCGCCGATGAATTCGATCTTCAGCCGGTTGTCGTCGTGAGGGGTTTCGAGCAACTCGCCGTCGGGAAGGATCAACGCCGTCACTTCCCAGTTGGACTGCAGCGCTTCGCTTTGTTTGTAGACGCTGACGGTGTGTACCCCGTCGGTCAAATCTTCAGCCAAAACGTACAAAGCGCATCCGGGCTGATCGAGGGCGATCACCCGGCGGTCGGTCTCGTCGCCGTCGGTGACGACGGTGATATATCCGCGGGCTTGTTCGCTGTCCCAGCGGTCGCAAGCCATATCCGCCCGCAAGCTTGTTCCGCGAAAGGTCACGGTAAAGCCGGAGCAGGTCCAGGGGAAAAACACGCTATCGGGATGTTCCGGCAGGGAATAGGTGCGCCCGAAAAGCCGCACCCGGGGATCGTTCGGTGAAATCGTCATATCGCACACTCCTTCGTTTCTTACCATTATACCGGAAATTGACGGCGGATGCAAGACGTATCGATTTTTTTGAAAAGGGGTGGTATTTTTGAGAAAATATGATATACTGGTGAAAATGACTCAAAGGAGGGATACCGGTGGAGGAACGCGGCGTTGTCGAGACCAGCTGGAACGATCTGGCGCCGCTGCTGGCGGATTGTCTGCAGCGGGATACCGACGTGGTGATCGCCATCACCGGTACCAGTATGCTGCCGCTGCTGCGGGCCGGGATCGACCGGGTGGTGCTGACCTCGGCCAAGGGCGAGGCGCTGAAAAAAGGGGACATCCCTTTTTACCGCCGGCGAAACGGCCAGTTTGTGCTCCACCGGGTGGTGGCGGTCACGCCAAAGGGCTACACCATGACCGGCGACGCGCAGACCCTGCTTGAGCCGGGGATCCAGCCCGACCAGATCCTGGCGGTGGTCAAGGGGATCTGGCGCGGAGAACGCTACGTTCCCTGCGGGAAAAAAAGCTATCGCTTTCGCGCCCGGCTGTGGATGGCGCTACGACCGGTCCGCCCTTTTTTGATGCGGGTCTATCGCGTATGGCGAAAAATCCTTTCACCTTCGACAAAATCTGAAAAAACCTCTTGACATTGCGGCGGATTATGCTATGATTAGTAATCGCTGTAACCCGTTTTTGATAACGTAACACAGACAACAGAAAGGCGGTTGACACTCAACCGGAAAACCCTGCTTTTGTGATGGAAAACACCCTTTCCTGCTCAAAGGCGCTGCATCTGAAAAAAAGACAGTATTGAGGCACCGCCGCAGTCGTCCCGACGGGAACGATTGTGAAAAACCCTTTGCGGAGGGCGCTGCCGGGGATACTGCGGTTCCGGATCGGCCGGAACACCATTACCGCAAAGGGGGATGCATGACAATGCAACAGAATTCGATCATTTCTTTGGAAAACATCGCGGTTTCGTTTGACGGCGAAAAAGTGCTGGATGATCTGTCTCTCCGTATTTCCGACGGGGAGTTCGTGACGCTGCTGGGGCCTTCGGGCTGCGGCAAGACGACCACGCTGCGGATCATTGGCGGCTTTGTTACGCCCGACGACGGCGATGTTTTTTTTAATGGCGTGCGGGTCAACGACGTGCCGCCCCACAAGCGCCGGGTCAACACCATTTTCCAGCGCTATGCCCTGTTCCCGCATATGAACGTGTACGAAAACGTGGCGTTCGGCCTGCGGGTGCAGAAAAAGAAAGCCGCCGAGATCGACAAAACGGTGAAGGAAATGCTCGCCATGGTCAATCTCAAGGGCTTTGAAAAGCGCAACGTTTCCACCCTGTCGGGCGGTCAGCAGCAGCGGGTGGCCATCGCCCGGGCGTTGGCCAACCATCCCTCGGTGCTGCTGCTGGACGAGCCGCTGGCGGCGCTGGATCTCAAGCTGCGCAAGGATATGCAGGGCGAACTCAAAAGCATCCAAAAACGGCTGGGGATCACCTTTATCTACGTCACCCACGACCAGGAGGAAGCGCTGTCGATGTCGGACACCGTGGTGGTGATGGACGCCGGACGCATCCAGCAGATCGGCACGCCGCAGGATATTTACAACGAGCCGGTCAACGCCTTCGTCGCCGATTTCATCGGCGAAAGCAACATCCTCGACGGCGTGATGCACGAGGACTATCTGGTGGAATTCTTCGGGCGCAAATTCCAGTGTCTCGACGCCGGCTTTGCCCCGATGGAGCCGGTGGACGTGGTCATTCGCCCGGAGGATATCGACATCGTCGATCCCGAAAAAGGCGATCTGCAGGGCACCATCACCGGGGTCACCTTCAAGGGGATGCATTACGAGACCATCGTCGATTTCAAGGGCTTCAAGTGGCTGATCCAGACCACCGATTTCCATCCCGAGGGAAGCCGGATCGGCATCGTGCTCAACCCCGAGGATATCCACATTATGAAAAAATCCGAATATTCCGGTATGTTCGGCGATTACAGCTCCTATTCCGAGGAGTTCGACGAAATGGCCGATCCCGACGTCGATCTGGTGTCTGAGGAGGCGGTGGAATGAGATCCAAACGCGCCGCGGCGCCCTTCGGGGTGTGGATGACGCTGTTCACCGTCGTACCGCTGGCGATGGTGGCGTGGTTCGCCTTTACCGATGAGTCGGGCGGCTTCACCTTTGCCAATATTCTGGAGATCCGCCATTACACCGGCACCTTTCTGCATTCCCTGTGGCTGGGGCTGATCTCCACCGCGCTTTGTTTGCTGCTGGGCTATCCGCTGGCGCTGGGCATCGCCCGCAAGACCGAGCGGGTGCAGCAGACCATGATTATGCTGATCATGCTGCCCATGTGGATGAACTTTCTGCTGCGCACCTACGCGTGGATGTCGATCCTTGAAAACAAGGGGTTTCTCAACCAGCTGCTCGGCCTTGTCGGGCTGCATTTTCAGATGATCAACACCGACGGCGCCGTGGTGCTGGGCATGGTGTACGATTTCCTGCCCTTTATGGTGCTGCCGCTGTATTCGGTGATGACCAAGCTGGATTCCCGGGTGGTCGAGGCGGCGGAGGATCTCGGCGCCAACCGGTTTCAGGTCTTCCGGCGGGTGATTTTGCCCTTGTCAAGGCCGGGAATCGTCAGCGGCATCACCATGGTGTTCGTCCCGGCGGTCAGTACCTTCGTGATTTCCAAGCTGCTGGGCGGCGGCAAGAATATGCTGATCGGCGACGTCATTGAAATGATGTTTATGGGCTCGGGCAACAACTACAACGTCGGCGCCGCCCTGTCGATGATCCTGATGGCGCTGATGCTCATCTGCATGGCCGTGATGCGGCTGGTGGACAAGGACGGCGAGGATATGGGAGGGATGACGATATGAAGGTGCTCTCCCGGATCTACAACGGTCTGATCTTTTTGTTTTTGTACGCGCCCATCGTGCTGCTGATCGCCTTTTCCTTCAACAACGGCAAAAGCCGGGTCTCCTGGAAGGGTTTTACCCTGAGATGGTACGAAAGCCTGTTTCACGACGAGCTGATCCTCAAATCGCTGAAGATCACCCTGCTGGTGGCGGTGATCGCCATGGTGGTCGCCACCGTGATCGGCACCGCCGCGGCGGTGGGAATGCACGGGATGAACAAACGGCTGCGCCGGGTGTTCATGACCGTCAACAACCTGCCGATGGTCAACCCCGAGATCGTCACCGGCGTGTCGCTGATGCTGATGTACGTTTTCATCTTCCGGATGACCGGCCTGCTCAAGCCGGGCTTTTTCACCCTGGCGCTCTCGCACGTCACCTTCTGCCTGCCTTACGTGGTGCTGCAGGTCGCGCCCAAGCTGCGGCAGATGAATCCGCATATGTACGAGGCGGCGGTGGATCTCGGGTGCCATCCCGTCCCGGCGTTTTTCAAGGTGGTGCTGCCCGAGATCATGCCGGGTGTGCTGACCGGCGCGCTGATGGCGTTTACCCTGTCGCTGGACGATTTCGTCATCAGCTATTTCAACTCCGGCTCCAGCGCCCAGACCCTGTCGGTCACCATCTATTCGATGACCAAAAAACCCATCACCCCCGAGATCAACGCCCTGTCGACGCTGTTGTTCGGCTCGGTGCTGGTGCTGCTGGTGCTGGTCAATATTTATCAAATACGGGATAAGGCTGATCCGCGATAAGAACAAATCGCCTGATAAACGGGCAAAATCGGTGTTTTTCGGCTTGTCGTCCTCGGTGGGCGTCAGCCCACCGTCGTCCTTCGCACCGAAAACCTCTCGATTTTTCCTCGTTTTCAGGTGCCGCGCAGTTTTGAAAGAAGGAAAATTTTTCTCAGGCGAAACCGCAAACCGCCGGAAGCCTGGCGGCTTTCAAGGCTTTGTGGCGATGCCTGAGGGAAATTTTTCCTTTCAAAACCGTTTTGTTCTTGTCGCGGGTCAGCCAAGTCCCGTAAAAATAAAAAAGGGAGATAGATAGATGAAAAAATGGTTGGCGGTATTGGCCGCGCTCACGATGCTGCTGGGGATGACCGCTTGCGGTACGGCTCCTGAAAAAGAGGAAGACAGCGGCCTTTGGGACTGGGAAAGCGAACCGTCGGCTGAGCCGACCGGCGTGACGCTTAACGTCTACAACTGGGGCGAGTACATCGACGACGAGGATCTCCAGGTCAACAAGGCGTTCGAGCACATCACCGGCATCAAGGTCAACTATCAGACCTTCGATTCCAACGAGACGATGTACACCCTGCTCAAAGCCGGCGCCGCCGACTACGACGTGGTTTGTCCGTCGGATTATATGATCGGCAAGATGATCCAGGAGGGGATGCTGGCCAAGCTGAATTTTGACAACATCCCCAATTATCAGTATATCGACGAGCAGTACCGCGGTTTGTCCTATGACCCCAAAAACGAGTATTCGGTGCCGTACACCTGGGGCACGGTGGGCATCTTCTACAACAAGAAATACGTCGACGAGGCTGATCTCGCGCAGGGCTGGGACATCCTGTGGAACGAGAAATACGCCGACAAGATCTATATGTTCGACAACCAGCGGGACGCCTTCGGCATCGCGCTGAAGAAGCTGGGCTATTCCATGAACACCACCAAGGAAGAGGAATGGCAGGCGGCGTATGAGGAGCTGGCCAAGCAAAAGCCGCTGCTGCAGGGGTATTTCATGGATCAGGTCTTCGATAAGATGATCGCCGAGGAAGGCTGGCTGACGCCCTATTACGCCGGCGACGGCTCCATTATGATCTACGGCGACGACGGCAACGAGGATATCGGCTATTTCGTGCCGGAGCAGGGCACCAACCTGTTCGTCGACGCCTGGTGCGTGTTGGAAAATTCGCCCCACAAGGCCGAAGCGGAGGCGTACATCAATTTCCTGTGCCGTACCGAGGTCGCCAAGGCCAACGCCGAATATCTCGGCTATTCCACGCCCCATACCGAGGCGCGCAAGCAGCTCGACCCCGAAGTGGCGGATAACCCGGTCTTCTATCCCGAGCAGGACGTGCTGGACAACACCGAGGTGTTCGTCACCCTGCCGCAGGAAACCAACCGGCTGATGGATTCGCTGTGGATCCAGCTCAAAAAATGATCGTTTACCCGACGGAGCGGTTCGCCCCGTCGGGTATCCTTTGAAAGGAGATTTCCCTTGTCAAAAGCGGTTTTGTTTGATTTGGACGGCACGCTGGTCAACACCCTGCCCGATCTGGCGGCGGCGACCAACGCCGTTTTGGAGGAATACGGCTATCCGCCTCATCCGGTGGAGGCGTATCGCCGGTTTGTCGGCAACGGCGCCCGCAAGCAGATCGAGCGGGCGCTGGGAACGGGAGATCCGGCGACGGTCGAGCGGGTGCTGGCAAGCTATCTTCAGATCTACGATCGAATGTGTCTGGACCAAAGCCGTCCTTATCCGTATATCGACGAGGTGATCGAGGGACTGCAACAGAGGGGATACACCCTGCTGGTGGTTACCAACAAACCGCAGCCGCAGGCGGAAAAGATCACCCGGCGTTTCTTCGGCGACGCTTTTGCCGGCGTTTTTGGCGGATGCGACCGCTATCCCAAAAAGCCCGATCCCGCGTCGCCTCGATTGGCGCTGGAGCAAGTTCGGGCCGATCCGGCGGCGTCCTGGTTCGTGGGGGATTCCGACGTCGACGTGATCACCGCGAAAAACGCCGGCCTTCGGGGGATCGGCGCCGGATGGGGATTTCGGGGCGAAGACGAGCTTCGCCGCGCCGGCGCGAGCCGTATCGCCCACGCGCCGTTAGAGGTTTTGTCGTATATCGACGGCGCGTCTGAATAAAAATCCAAAAATAGGGGTTGACAACTCATAAATATGCAGTTATAATGAATAGCGTCATCCATATTTTGTTATTTGTGAGGAGGATTCTTATGAAAACGATGAAAACGATGCTGGCTCTTTTGCTGGCGGCGATCCTGATGCTGACGGTGGCGGGCTGCGGCTCGTCCAACGGGGAATACCAGCTGGTGACCGCCGGCACGCTGACGGTGGGCACCAACGCTCAGTTCCCGCCCTTCGAGTTTCTCAACGGTACCCAGCCCGACGGGGTGGATATGGCGCTGATGAAAGCCGTCGCCGCCAAGCTGGGTCTGGAGCTCAAGATCAGCGATATGGAATTCGACTCGCTGGACAGCGCGCTGTCGGGCGGGAAGATCGATATCATCGCGGCCGGCTTTACCATTCGTCCCGACCGGATGGAGAAGATGGATTTTACCGACACCTATTATAAAGCGGAGCAAACCATCATCGTCCAGTCCGGCAGCGGCATCACCTCCAAAGAGGGGATCAGCGGCAAAAAGATCGGCGCCCAAAGCGGTACCACCGGCTTCTTCGCGGCGGAGGAGCTGACCGATTCCGCCAACATCAAGGGCTACACCAACGGCGCTACCGCCGTGGCGGATCTGCTCAACGGCAATCTGGACGCCGTCATCATCGACGACAACCCGGCCAAGGCGTACAAGCAGCAGCACGGCGCCGCGGTGACGCTGATCACCGGTCAGTTCGATCCGGAGGAGTACGCCTTTGCCGTCAAGAAGGGCAACACGGCGCTCAAGGACGCGGTCAACAAGACGCTGGCCGAGATGAAGGCCGACGGCAGCTTTGACGAGATCATCGCCACCTACATCCAGTAATTCCCACGCGATACGGCTTTAGCAGCCGGCGATCTGCCGGCTGTTTTTGCTATTTTCTTTGAAGGAGGGCTCCCGATGGCTGTTTGGGAGAGCATCCAAAACGTTATAAACGGCTTTTCCGACGCGGTGTTTCTGGCCTTGATCAAGGAAGACCGCTATCGTCTGCTGCTTCAAGGGCTGGGCCGGTCGCTTTTGCTGACGGTGCTGGCGGCGGTGCTGGGCGTTACCCTGGGACTGCTGCTGGCCGTCGCCAAGCTGCAAAACGTCAACGCGCTGACCGGCAACCGGGTGACGGTGTGGCTGAAAAAACTGCTGGTTGGCTTTGCCAACGGCTATATCGCCGTGATCCGCGGCACGCCGGCGGTGGTGCAGCTGATGGTGATCTATTTCATCCTTTTCGGCCGTCTGCTGCGGGGATTGCCCCTGCCGGATTACATCATCGCCTCTATTGCGTTCGGCATCAACTCGGGCGCGTACGTGGCGGAGATCATCCGCGCCGGCATTCTGGCGGTGGATCGCGGCCAGACCGAGGCCGGCCGTTCGCTCGGCTTGTCCGGCGGCGCCACCATGACCCACATCGTCATCCCGCAGGCGATCAAAAACGTCCTGCCGGCGCTCGGCAACGAATTCATCGTGCTGCTCAAGGAAACTTCGATCGCCGGCTACATCGGCATCGCCGATCTGACCAAGGGCGCGCAATCGATCGGCAGCGCCATTTACGATTATATCGTGCCGCTTTTGTGCGCGGCGTTTATCTATTTTTTGATGACCACGGGGTTGTCCACGATCTTGAACAAGCTGGAAGGGAGGATGCGCCGCGGTGATTGAGGTCAAGAATCTGCACAAGTATTTCGGCCAGCTGGAGGTTCTCAAGGGGGTGGACGCCCACGTGGGAAAGGGCGACTGCGTCTGCGTGATCGGGCCGTCCGGCGGCGGCAAATCCACCTTTTTGCGGTGTCTCAATCTGCTGGAAATGCCCACCAAAGGGGAGATCATCATCGAGGGCGTGCCGGTGATGGAGCATCTGGGGCAGATCGATCAGCTGCGCCAGAAGGTGGGGATGGTCTTCCAGCAGTTCAATCTGTTTCCCCACAAAACGGTGCTGGAAAACCTGACGTTGGCGCCGGTGCTGCTCAAAAAGCGCACCAAAGAAGAGGCCGCTGCCAAGGGAATGGAATTGCTTGAGCGGGTCGGGCTGTCGGAAAAAGCCGACGTCTATCCCGCCCGGCTGTCCGGCGGGCAAAAGCAGCGGGTGGCGATTGCCCGGGCGCTGGCGATGGAGCCAGACGTGCTGCTCTTTGACGAGCCCACCTCGGCGCTGGATCCCGAGATGGTGGGCGAGGTGCTGGAAGTGATGAAGCAGCTGGCCCGCAACCGCACCACCATGGTGGTGGTCACCCACGAAATGGGGTTCGCGCGGGAAGTGGGAAACCGCATCCTCTTTATGGACGGCGGGATCATCACCGAGCAGGGAACGCCGCGGGAATTGTTCGATCATCCTCAGCATCCCCGTACCCGGGAATTTTTGTCCAAGGTTCTCAAGTAAAGGAGGCGCGCCATGAATACCACCCTTTTCGTTTATATCGCCATGGGGGTCTTGACGGTCGTGCCCCTGATTTTGTATAATATCCGTAAGATCTGGGTCAGGCAGGAGCCGTCGGGCGTCAAGTTCAACCCGGCCCGCTGCGCGGTGATCGGACTGATCGCCGTTTTGCTGGTCGCCTTTTTGATCGGCGGGTATCGGGCCACCCTGCGCAATCGCTATGAGATCGCGCTGGAACGGCTGGCGACGGCTCACGCCGAGGTGGTGACCGGCCAGCGGGACGAAGCGTCTTTTTGGCGGTTTGTGCAGGAAAACGGCACCGACGCCGTCGCCGACGATCTGCAAAAGACCGCGCTGACGCCGTCCGGGACGGCTTCGTCGGCCCGGTTCCAGCTCAGCAGCGCCTGCCGGCCGCAGTTTTGGCGGGACCAACCGGCGTTTGAGCAAGCGCCGGTCGCCTCGGACGACGATCCGCTGTACCTGCTGTACCGCCTGGAGGTAAACGGGCGGGAGAGTCTGTTCGCGGTGCGGATGGGCCGTACCGCCGACGGCTGGCGGTACGAATGGTTCGGCGCGGCGTCAGAAGAGCAGGCGAAGATCATCGGATTGCCCTCAGCCATCAACGGCAAATGGTATGCCGTTTCAAAAAAAGGAGAGTAGACACTATGCGGATTTTGTTTCAAGGGGACAGCATCACCGACGCCGGACGCGACCGGCAGGATCCTCATCATCTGGGCGGCGGGTATCCCAAATTCGCCGCCGAGCGGCTGCAAGAGCGGTTTGCCGACAGGCAAATCGAGTTTCTCAACCTCGGGATCAGCGGCAACCGCACCTGCGATCTGGTTGGCCGCTGGCAGAGCGATTGCATCGTTCTGCAGCCGGACGTGGTCTCGATCATGATCGGGGTCAACGATACCTGGCGGGCGTTCGACCAGAACGATCCCACCACCGTCGAGCAATACGAGGCCAACTACCGGACGATTCTGACGCAGATCCGGGAACATACCCACGCGAAGATCCTGATGCTCGAGCCTTACCTGCTGGACTGCGACCCGAACAAGGTCACCTGGCGGGCCGATCTCGATCCCAAGATCCACGCCTGCCGTCGTCTGGCGCTGGAATTCGCCGACGTCTTTATCCCCACCGACGGGCTGCTGGCGGCGGCCAGCGTGGAGAAGGAACCGCTTCACTGGTCGGGCGACGGGGTTCACCCCAACGAAAACGGCGCCCGTCTGATCGGCGAATGGGTCGCCGACGCCATGGCAAAATGGATCGAATAAAAAAGACTCGCGGCCGTTAGCATCGCTAACGGCCACGAGACTTTTACTGTTCCCGGATATGGGAGAGTCCCAGCGCAATGATCTGGTGAACGTGATCGTCGTCCAGCGTGTAAAACAGGTTTTTGCCTTCCCGGCGATACCGCACCAGCCGCGCCTGGCGCAGCAGCCGCAATTGATGGGATACCGCCGACTGCTCCATTTCCAGCTGACGGGCCAGATCGGTCACGCAGCATTCTTCCTGCGAGAGCAGCCACAAAAGCCGGATGCGTGTCGCGTCGCCGAAAACCTTGAACACGTCGGACAGGGTAGCCAGTTCTTCCATTGTGGGCGGGTCGTTGCGTAACCGTTTCATGGCGGCGTCTCCTTTCATATGAATGGATCTAACATATGTTCAGTATAGCGGGATTTTTGATCCAAGTCAAGTGGCACAAAAAAGAAAAATGAGGAGAAAATTCAGAAAAGTCCTTGACAAGCGGTAAATTTTCCGCTATAATAAACTGCGTTGCCGCCGCTCGTCGGTTGGGGAACATGGCCCGGTAGTTCAGCTGGTTAGAACGCTAGCCTGTCACGCTAGAGGTCGACGGTTCGAGCCCGTTCCGGGTCGCCATTTGCTGTTATAGCTCAGTAGGTAGAGCGCATCCTTGGTAAGGATGAGGTCACCAGTTCGACTCTGGTTAACAGCTCCAAGGATCCTCGTCGCATCGCGATGGGGATCTTTCTATTTTTCATGAAAAGGGGTTTTTGCAGTGAAAAGCTTTCCGGCGCTTCCCGAAGGTTACCGTGACGTGCTGACCGTCAATCTGCAAAAGAACAAAAAGCTGGCCTGGGGCGTCAATCTGGCGGCGCTCGTCATCGCGGCGATCATGGTGGCGCTGATGAGCTTGTATATCCCGGTCACCCAACTGTTCGATATGTCCCGGGGACTGGGCGCGTACGTCCTTCGCTTTGCGGTGCTGCTTGTTGCGGTGCTGGTGTATCTCGTGGCGCACGAAGGGGTGCACGCGCTGGTGATGAAGCTCAGCGGCACGAAAAACGTCCGCTTTGGCTTTACCGGGCTATACGCCTACGCCGGCAGCGACGATTATTACGACAAGCGCACTTACGTTTTGATCGCCATGGCGCCGGTGATCGTATGGGGAATCGTGCTGGCGGTAATCAACCCGCTGGTGCCAAAGGAGTATTTCTGGGTGGTGTACTTTGTGCAGATCGCCAACATATCCGGCGCCGCCGGCGACTTTTACGTCACCCTCAAATTCGCCGGGATGTCCAGGGATATCCTGGTCAAGGACACCGGCGTGGAAATGACGGTATACGACAAAGCGTAAATCAAAAGCGCCGCGCGGTGACCCGCGCGGCGCTCGGCGTTTATATCATATGCCGTTCCTCCGCCATGGCGCGGTATTGCCGCGGCGGAATGCCGGTTTCCTTTTTGAAGGTGCGGATAAAGTTGTTGCAGTCGGCAAAGCCGCATTGGGCGCTGATCTGCTGGATGGCAAGATCGGAGTGCAGCAGCAGCTCTTTGGCTTTGGCGATGCGGTTGAGCATCACGTAGCGTTTGGGACTGCAGCCGACCGCCTGCGCAAAGCTGTGGGACACGTAGCAGGGGTTGAGAAAATAGCGCTCGGCCAGCTCCGTCATTGAAACCGGCTCGGTAAAATGCCGCTCCAGATAAGCGCGGATCTCGTAAATGGCGGGATTGACGGGTTGGTACGCCTCGGTAAACCGGTCGGTATGCTCCCGGTAACAGGCGATCAAGATCTGGGT
>JBMNVL010000046.1:0-14094 GCA_050946775.1 Acutalibacteraceae bacterium | reverse complement strand
TTCCTCCTTTCCGGCGGCGTCGTTCATTTCCTTCATCAGCTCACGGCTGACGGCGTCGTATTCCGCGGCGATTTGATCCTCCGGCACGTATTTGAACCGGCCGATCTTCTCCCGCACCGGCAGGGCCGCCAGATCGTCGATGGCGGCGCCTTTTTCCAGCGCCTGCGACGCAAGATCGTAATACTGCAGGATCAGCCGCATCATATCCAGCTGCTTTTGCAGGCTGGTGTAGGTGTCGATCTCGTGGAACGCCAGCTGATGCAAAAAGTCCTCGCGGATCGAGCGGGCGGTCTCCATCTTCAGCCGGTCGCCGGGGGACAGAGCGTCCATGCCGACAAGCTTGACGATCTCCTCCAGCTCGGCCTCCTCCTGCAGCAGATGCAT
Source organism: Acutalibacteraceae bacterium (assembly GCA_050946775.1). Taxonomy (GTDB): domain Bacteria; phylum Bacillota; class Clostridia; order Oscillospirales; family Acutalibacteraceae; genus UMGS1474. The sequence goes on along the minus strand of JBMNVL010000046.1, from coordinate 13,710 downwards.
CATCCGTCCGCGCAGCGGCATCCAGTCGGCGGAGACGTTCTCGGTGAACCAGTCGGCCAGCAGATCGAGATACAGCGAATAGCTGGTCAGCCAGTTGATGGCGGGGAAATGGCGTTTATACGCGAGATTGGCGTCCAGTCCCCAGAAGACCTTGACGATCCGCAGGGTGGCCTGGGAGACCGGCTCGGAGATATCGCCGCCGGGAGGGCTGACCGCCCCGATGGCGGACAGGGCGCCTTCGCGTCCCTCTTTGCCCAGCGAGATCACCCGCCCGGCCCGTTCGTAAAACTGCGCCAGACGGCTGCCGAGATAAGCGGGATATCCCTCTTCACCCGGCATCTCTTCCAGACGGCCGGACATCTCCCGCAGCGCCTCCGCCCAGCGGGAGGTGGAATCGGCCATCAGCGCCACGCTGTAGCCCATATCCCGGAAATATTCGGCGATGGTGATGCCGGTGTAGATGGACGCTTCCCGCGCGGCCACCGGCATATCGGAGGTGTTGGCGATCAGCACCGTGCGCTCCATCAGCGACTTGCCGGTGTGGGGATCGATCAATTCGGGGAACTCATTGAGAACGTCGGTCATCTCGTTGCCCCGTTCGCCGCAGCCGATGTAGACCACGATATCGGCTTCCGCCCACTTGGCCAGCTGGTGCTGGGTGACGGTCTTGCCGCTGCCGAAGGGCCCGGGAATGGCCGCCACACCGCCCTTGGCGATGGGAAAGAGGGTGTCCACCACCCGCTGACCGGTGATCAGCGGCTTGTTGGGGGACAGTTTGCGGGCGTAGGGACGGCCGCGCCGCACCGGCCATTTCTGCATCAGGGTCAGTTCCCGCGATCCGGCGGGGGTGCCCACCACGCAGACGGTGTCGGTCACGGTGAAATCCCCTTCGGCGACGCTCTGCACCCGGCCGGTCACCCCGACGGGCACCATGATCTTGTGAAGCACCACGTCGGTCTCCTGCACCGTGCCGAGGATATCGCCCGGCCCGACCTCGTCGCCTACCGCGACGGTGGGGACGAAATGCCATTTTTTCTCCCGGTCCAGCGCCGCGACCTCCACCCCGCGGTCCAGATTGTTGCCGCAGATGGCCATAATGCCGTCCAGCGGGCGCTGGATGCCGTCGAAGATGCTGCGGATCAGGCCCGGGCCGAGCTCCACGCTGAGGGGCTCGCCGGTGGTTTCGACCGGCTCGCCGGTGCCCAGTCCCGACGTTTCCTCGTATACCTGGATGCTGGCGCGGTCGCCGTGCATCTCGATGATTTCGCCGATCAGGCGCTTGTCGCTGACCCGCACCACGTCGAACATATTGGCGTCACGCATATGCTCGGCGACCACCAGCGGGCCGCTGACTTTTACAATGGTTCCGTTTGCCATAGTTGCCTCCTGTTGCGCGCGTTATTTCAAGATATTGGATCCGACGGCCTTTTCGACCGCTTTGTTGAGATCCCGCATCCCGGCGCCGGTGTTGCCCTGTACCCCGGGAATGAGAATGACGGCGGGACTGGCGCTGTAGCGGTAAGCGTCCACCGCGTCGGGAATGGCCGCTGCCAGCGCCTCGGTGATATAGATGACCCCGAATTCGTTGGCGGCCAGCCGGTGCAAAAGGGCGCCGGCCTCGCCCGGATCCTCCACCGGGAAAACGTCCATGCCCAGAGCGGCAAAGCCGTATATGCTTTCCTTGTCGCCCATCACGGCGATCTTAACCATACAGCACCCGCATCCTTTCTCTGATGGCCTCCGCCGGCAGTCCGGCGTGTTTGGCGCTGAGGATGATCCGCAGATTTTTCCACTCGATCTGCCGCGCCAGATAGTACGCGGCCAGCGGCTCTACCCCGAAGGGCGACCACGCCGCTTCCTTCAAAACGGCCAGCAGCCGGTCGTCCGCCGCCTTTTCCAGTGCCGCCGGCGACTGGGCGTAGGCGTCGGCCAGATCCTCCCCGTCGTGCTCCAGCAAAAAGGCGGACACCCCGGCGGGACCCTGGGCGACGGCGGCGAGCAGGTCCTCGGTTTCCCATTCCGGGCAGGGGCAAAGCGCCTGCTCGGGCGGGTTTTTCCCCATCCGCCTCTCGCTTAAACGGTAGGCCACCCGCACGTTGGTGAGTGCCGCGATCAGCGCTTCCAGCCGGGCGCACCATGCGCTGCCCGAGTCAGCGGCCATTTTCTGCGCCGTGATCAGCGCCGCACGGTCCATCGCCATGTCGAACAACTGCCCGTCCATGGTGGCGGTCAGCAGCTCGTACCCGTCGGCCGCCGGCTTTTGCAGCCAGTCGGGCAGCTCTTCAAACGCCTTGCGGGTGATGACGGACTGCAGATCCCGCGGCGGGATCAGGCTGGGGGTGAGAAGCAGTCCCGCCGGATCCTCCGAGCGGACGATGCATTTGATCACCGCTTTGGCGTTGTGGAAATCGTTGCCCACGATCAAAAACGACAGCGGCTTAAGATCGGCCGACAGCCCGGACAGATACCGCCAGGTATCGTCCATATAGCCGTCCACCGGCGCCGTGGCCGAGGGGCCGTCGGCGGCGAGGCCTTTTTCGGCCAGCAGCCGCCGGGCGTCGGCGTAAGTCGGCGCGGCGATCAGCTGCTCCAAAAACGCGCTGCCCAGCAGCGACGTTTCCTTGTATCGCACGGCGGCGACCGCCGCCGTATAATCCGTTTGTTTCATCGGCCGTCCCCCTACGCCTTGAGCAGGGCGACCAGCCGGTCGCGGATGACGTCCTGCTTGTCCTCCAGCAGAGCGTCAAAGGCGGCGTTTTCCTCGGTTTCACCGTACCGCAGCACGCACCCGCCGTCGATCTCGTCGTGGGGCTCGCCCAGCGTCAACGACCCGTTTTTGGCCGCCAGCGCCGCGTTGACCCGCGGCAAAAAGTCCTTTGGCATCCGGGCGACGTCCCGGCCGCTGAGCAGCAGCTCGCCGGCGCCCGGCTGGGCGTAGCGGTCGATCAGCCGCTCGATCAGCGCGAAGTAAGCGTCGTCGTCCAGCGTTTTGAAGCCGGCCATCGCTTTTTGGACGCTTTGGGTGATGGCGTCGGCACGCGCCGCCAGACGCTGCCGCTTTTGATAGGCGACGGCGCCGTTTTGGGCGTTTTCGACGATCTGCTCCGCCTTTTTGCGGGCGGCGGCGAGGATCTCGTCGACTTCAGCCTGCGTTTCCCCGGTCACCTCGGCGATCCGGGCGGCGGCTTTTTCCTCCGCCTCCCGGCGGACGGCGTCCGCCTGCGCGCGGCTTTCGTCTTCGATCACCGATAGAATTTGGTCCAAACCGTTCATAACGATATCCCTTTCGGATCAGACGTTGTAGATGATCAAAATGGAGATCAGCAGCGCCAGAATGGCGTAGGTTTCCACCATGGCGGCCATGATGACGGCTTTACCGCTGTCGTTGGGCTTTTTGGCGACGATGCCCACGCCAGCGACGGCGGTGCGGCCCTGCGCCAGCGCCGAGAAGAAGCCGCCCAGCGCCATCGGCAGTCCGGCGCCGAAATAGGTCAGTCCCTGCTGCAGGGTCAGCGGCTCGATGGTGCCGCCCAATGCGCCGATCCGGCTGAGCAGCAGCACCGCCACCAGCAGACCGTACAGCCCCTGAGTACCGGGCAGCAGCTGCAAAATCAGCACCTTGCTGAACATCGAGGGATCCTGGCTGACCAGCCCGGCGGCGGCCTCGCCCACCATGCCGACGCTCTTCGCGCTGCCGATACCGGCCAGCAGCGCCGCGAAAACCGCTCCCATAACCGCGAAAACCAAACCCATGTTACTCATAAATATTCTCCTTTTTCAATTTGATAAATTTGGTATCTGCTTTCAAAGGCCGGAAGGCACGCCCGCCGCCCTCATAAAACTTGCCGAACAGTTCCACGAACTGCAGCCGGTCGGCGTGTACGTACGCCCCCAGCAGGTTGATCGCCATGTTGGCCATGTGGCCGATCAATCCGATGACGATCAGCATCACCGCTTTAACCACCTTGTTGTCGGGCATGACGGCGATCAGGTTGATCACCCCGGCGATGCTGCCGGTGGCCAGTCCCAACGCCAACAGGCGGGAGTAGGACAAAATATCGCTCAAATACCCGGTGGCGACGTTGTACAGTCCGTACAGACCGCCCACCACCCGCATCAGCAGGCCCTTGCGGCTGCGCCCGGCGGTCAGCACCACCAGCACCACGCCCACCAGCGCCATATAGCCGCCGACGGTGCACAGGACCTGCGGCATCGGCGAGAGGATGGACGCCGCCAGCGGCGCCGCGCCCAGCACCGTCAGATAGGTAGGGATCACCTCGCAGAGCGCGTCGAATTTCTTGCCTTCCTTCCATAACATATGGAAATGGATCCCGAGTCCGAGGAAAAGATGGACGATGCCGATGGCGAAGCTGAACAGCAGCAGCTTGATGGGATCGTCCAGCGGCTCGAACCACAGGGCGGTGGAGCCGATGTCTTTATCGAAAAAGTTGCCGGCGATGATCTGGGGCAGATCCCCGAACCAGCTGCCGAACAACGCGCCCCAGATCAGGGTGGAGATCCCGCCGTTGCGGAACATCGTCAAACTCCGCCGCAGGGTGCCCTCGACCTTGGTGAAGCGCAGCACCAGCGCGGTGACGACGGTCATCACCAGTCCGTATCCGGCGTCGGAGAGCATCATGCCGAACAGCAGATAGTAGAAAAACGCCATCGGACCGTTGGGGTCGATATCCTTTTTGCCGGGCAGGGCGTACATTTCGGTCACCCCCTCGACGGGAGCGGCGAATTTGTTGTTTTTGAGCAGCACCGGCACGTCTTCGTCCTCTTCCGGTTCGCGCACGTCGATGGCGACGAGGTATTTTTCCTCAAATTCCGCCGTCAGTCCCTTGACGTACCGGGCGGGGATAAAGCCGCGGATGATCACCGTGCGGTCGCTCATCCCGATCCGGCTGATGGCGGTGTATTTGTCCCGCCGCATGGTGAGAAAATCCAGCAAAAACTGAATGTCGTCCTGCAATCCGTCCCACGAGCGGATCTTTTGCCGGGTGCGGTCGATCTTGTCCCGGCATTCCTCCATCCGCTTTTCCAACGCCACCTTTTCCTGCGCCGGCGTGTCGGCGCCCGGAGAGGACAGCGGCACGAAGTCCACCTCGCGCAGCGCCGCCTGCACCTCGCCGGCGTCCCGCTTGAGACACAGCACCGCCAGACAGGTCTGCTCCTTGCGGGCAGACACCACCTGCACGTCGGCCGGGGTATCGCCCAGCGCGATCGCCAGCCGGTCGGTGGTCACCCCCGAGGGGAGAGTGCCGATAAAGCAGCGGGTGGAGCGGGTGCCGGCAAAGTTTTGAGGCAGATCCAGCGCCAGCCAGGGGACGAGTTGATCCAGCCGGGTCTGCGCCTTGGCGATCTCGCCTTCCCAACCGGTGATCTGCTTTTGATACTGGAGCAGATCGTAGCATTTGTTCAGGGTCTTGTCGGTGCCTTTTTTTTGCCGGGCGAACTCGTCGGTGGTCATCTCCCGGCGGCCCTTGAGCATCCCCAGCAGCGGTTTTTTGCGGGCGGTCACGTCGTCGAGATAGACCAGCGCCTCGTTGGCGACGGCCATGCTTTTTTCAAACTGCGCCACGCTGCTGTCGGTGCTCAGCCGCACCAGCCGGGGATCGTCGACCGTTTCCAGCTCGACCACGCCCCGGCGCTGCAGCCGTTCCACAATGCTCTGACTGTCCTGCATCAGAGCGATCAATTCGATTTTTTGCATCGGGAGCTTTGCCAAACCCTGTCACCGCCTTTCTGTTTGAAAATCGGGTCGATCAAAACAAAATCTCCCGGATCACGTCGGGCGCGGCGGTCAGCCTGGCCGCCGTTTCGGCCCGCAGCGCCGCGGACTCGATTTGCGCCGCCGCTTGGGCGTCGGCCTGCAGCGCGTCGGCCTTTTTTCCGGCGTCGGCCAGGATCCGCCTCGCCTGCTCGCGGGCGTCCTCCAGCATCCGCTGCCGGGTGTCGGCCGCCGTCTTTTCGGCGTTTTCCAGCGTGATCCGCGCCGCCTCCTGGGCGTCGGCGACCAGCTGCTTTCCCTGCGCCTCGGCGGCCAAAACTTTTTCCACGGACGGAGTTGCCATGGCGTTTCCTCCTTCAAAAAAAGAGCCAACCGATCCCCTGCAGACAGCTGGCTCCTTTATCGTAATCGAATTGTCTTTATCATACCACCCGCCGGGTGGTATGTCAACGCTTTGCGCGGTTATTTTTTCCCGACGCGACCCATTTTACACCCGCCCGACGGATCCCGAAACAGACAGCGAACGCCCGGTGTCTGAAAACCCGACATCCCCCGCCAAATGCCCAAAACGCCGGCCCGTCTTGAAAATCCGCGGAAGGTTTGGTATACTATAGGTGTATTTTATTTAAGGAGGAACGCGTATGCCTTTTTCGGATTATCTGGACGGCAAGCGGGCGGATTGCGCCGCGCTGGTCGAGGCGTTGAGCGGGCACTTTGCCTACGTCAGCGTATTGGGAACCGACGTGCGTGCCGCCGCCTACCGCGCCGATCGCAACACGTCTTCGGCGCAGGACGGCGAAGGGGAGTGCGGCTTCGTGGTCAAGATGCACGACGGCCGCTCCTTTTTCGAGTATTCGCTGGACGATATCTCCGGCGACAAACAGGCGCTCGCCCAAACGATCCTGCAGGCGGTGAAAACCGACGGGGCGCTGAACGGGCGGATGATCGAGGCGCCCATCCCCGCCGACGAGCCGATGGTGCGGGATTTTGTGCGGGAGACCGATTTCGGCGACTACACCGACGAGCGGCTGCTGAGCGTTTGCCGGGATCTGTCCGCCCAGCTGACGGCGGCCGACGAAAAGGTGCTCAACGCCGTGGTGATGATCCGTCCCTTCGTGGTCAACAAGCTGTTCGTCACCAAAAACCGCCAGCTGTCTCAGCATTACGGCTGGGCCAACGGCATCGCGGTGGTGATCTACGCCGACGGCAAAATGGTGCAGGCCAGGCATATCGACGGGTCGGACAAGCTGTCCGCCATCATCGACGGACTGCAAGCGTGCACCGGCAAGGTGCTGGATCTGGCGCGGCATCTGGTGAAGGCCACCCCCATCGAGCCGGGGGTCTACGACGTGATCACCGATTGCTCCATCACCGGGCTGATCGCTCACGAGGCGTTCGGCCACGGGGTGGAGATGGATCAGTTCGTCAAGGATCGCGCCCTGGCCAAGCATTGTGTCGGGCAGTACGTCGCCTCGCCCATCACCAATATGCACGACGGCGCCGCCGCCACCCACAGCGTCGCCTCCTATTTCTTCGACGACGACGGGGTGCTGGCGCACGATACCCGGATCATCAAGGACGGCGTGCTGGTGGCGGGACTGTCCGATCTTGCCTCGGCCACCCAACTGGGCACCGATCCCACCGGCAACGGCCGGCGGGACAATTTCCGCCGCAAGGCCTATTCCCGGATGACCAACACCTTCTTCGAGCCGGGCAGGGACAAGCTGGAGGATATGATCGCCTCGGTCAAGCACGGCTATATGCTGTTCGAGACCAACAACGGGATGGAAGACCCCAAAAACTGGCAGATCCAATGCACCGCCGAATACGGCATCGAGATCGTCGACGGCAAGCTGACCGACCATTACGTCGCGCCGGTGGTGATGAGCGGGTCGGTGCCCGATCTGCTCAAATCCATCTCGATGATCTCCGACAATTTTGAGGTGATCGGATCGGGCTTTTGCGGCAAGGGCTACAAGGAATGGGTGCGGGTCTCCGACGGCGGCCCGAATCTGAAAGTGAGGGTGAAGTTGGGATGAAGGATCTGAAGACGCTGCTAAAAAACCACCCGGCGCTGTCCGACTGGCGGATCACCGAAAAGGCGATTCGTTCCTACGAGTTGTTTTTTGTCCACCGGGATCTGGAAACGGTGCGGGCGACCGATACCCTTTCGACCGAGGTGACGGTCTACGTCGACCACGACGGCAAACGGGGCGATTCGGCGTTCGCCGTTACCCCGGCGATGAGCGAAAGGGAGATCGCCGCCAAGATCGAGCTGGCGATCGCCCGCGCGAAGCTGGTGGACAACCAGCCCTATACCCTGCCCGGCGCCGACACCCTTTCGGCGGCGCTGCCCACCGATCTGGACGGGTACGAGCCCCGCGAGCTGGCCCGCCAAATCGCCGACGCGGTCTACGCCGCCGACACGGTCGAGGGCGGGTCGATCAACGCGCTGGAAATTTTCCTTTACCGGGACACCCTGCGGGTGCAAAACAGCCGTGGGGTGGACAAGACCCAGGTTACCCACCGGGTGATGATCGAGGCCATCCCCACCTTTACCGACGAGCGGCAATCGGTGGAATTGTACGAGGATCACCGCTTCACCGCCTTTGATCCCGCCAAAGTGACCGCCGAGATCGCCGAAAAGATGCGCCAGGTCAAGGATCGCGCCGCGGCGCAAAAGCCGAAAACGCCGCTGACGGTCAACGTCGTCCTGCGGCCCAAGGAGATCGCCGAGCTGATCGGCGAGCTGGCTTACGACGCCAACTATGCCGCCGTCTATGCCCACGCCAATCTCCACCAAAAGGGAGACGACTGGCAGCAAGGCGGCGACGGCGACAAGCTGACCGTGACGATGAAAGGGGTGCTGGAGGGCAGCGAAAAATCGGCGTATTTTGACGCCGACGGGATGGCGCTGACCGATACCGCCGTCATCGAAAACGGCGTGGTGCAAAACTATTTCGGCGCCAGCCGGTTCGGCCAGTATCTCGGGGTGGACAAGCCCACCGGATCCCTGCGGTGCGCCGAGGTCGCGCCCGGTACCCTGACCGACGGGCAGATCCGCCAAGCGCCCTATATCGAGTGCGTCTCCCTGTCGGGACTGCAGCTGGAGCTGTACAGCGACTATATCGGCGGCGAGATCCGGCTGGCCTATTATTTCGACGGCCAAAAAACGGTGCCGGTCACCGGCATTTCGATGAGCGCCAAGCTCAGCGAGGTGCTGGCGGGACTGCGGCTGTCGGCCGACGTCGTCACCGAGGGCGGCTACCGCGGCCCGGCCAAACTGCTGATGAAGGACGTCGCCGTCCTGTAAAAAAAGGGAACGCGGCCACCGGCCGTTTCCCGGTCGAAAAAACGCGCCAGTGCCGACTGTTGTTTGAAGCAGTCGTCACTGGCGCGCGATTTTTTTGCGTGTTTACACGGCGGCGGTGCCGCCCAGGATGGCGTTATAATCCTCCAGGTTTTTGCGCAGCAGCGCCGGGATGTTCAGCTTGTAGGGACACCGGCTCAGGCAGGCGCCGCATTTGATGCAGTCGTCGATCTTGCGCATTTCGGCCTGCCATTCCTCGCTGAGCCATCCCGCCGACGGCGAGCGGCGGATCATTTGGGACATCCGGGCGCATTGATTGATGACGATCCCCACCGTACAGGGCGCGCAGTAGCCGCATCCCCGGCAGAAATCGCCCGCCAGCTCGGCCCGGTCGGCGTCGATGACCGCCTGCAGCGCGGGGGTCATGCGAGGGGTGTTCTCAAAAAACGCCAGCCACTCGTCCAGCTCGCTCTCCCGCTGAATCCCCCAGATGGGCAGCACGTCGTACCCGCTCATAAAGGCCATGCAGGCGGCGGCGTTGGTCAGCAGGCCGCCCGACAGTCCTTTCATGGCGATAAAGCCCATATCCGCTCTTTTGCACGCTTCAACCAGCGCGATATCCCGGTCGGTGGCCAGATAGGAAAAGGGGAACTGCAGCGTTTCGTACAGGCCGCTGGCGACGATCTCCTCGGCGACGCCGATCTTGTGGGCGGTGATGCCGATATGGAGGATCTTGCCCTGCTTTTTGGCCTCGACCATCGCCTCGTATAAGCCGCTGCCGTCGCCCGGCGCGTAACAGCAGGGCACGCAGTGCAGCTGGTAGAGATCCAGATGGTCGGTGCGCAGGTTGCGCAGGGTGGTGTGCAGATCCTCCCAAAACCCCGCGGCGCCCGTCGCCGCGGTTTTGGAGGCGATGTGGATCTTGTCCCGCATACCGGCGAACGCCTCGCCCAGCTTTTCCTCGCTGTCGGAATAGGCGCGGGCGGTATCGAAAAAGGTCATCCCGCCCTCGTAAGCGCGGCGCAGCAGCGCCACCGCCCCGGCGCGATCCACCCGCTGCACCGGCAGAGCGCCGAAGGCGTTTTGGGGACTGACGATCCCGGTCTTTCCCAACGTGACGGTTTTCATATCCATCCCTCCGATCCTTTACACTATACCACACCGGCGGGAGGATTGCAACGGAGGAAAAAGTGTGGTATACTGGCGGCAGATCAAACGCAAAGAAGGGTGAAAGATGGTATTGGACGGATACGAGCCGCGGCGGCTTTATCAGTTTTTCGAGGAGATCAGCGCCATTCCGCGGGGCTCGGGAAACGAGGCGGGGATCGCCGGTTACCTGTGCGCCTTCGCCGAAAAAAACGGGCTGGAGTGCTACCGGGACGGCTTAAACAACGTGCTGATCAAAAAGCCCGCCGGCGCCGGGTACGAAACCCATCCGCCGGTGATTTTGCAGGGACACACCGACATGGTCTGCGAACAAAACGCCGGCACCGGCCACGATTTTGAGCGGGAGGGACTGCGCCTGCGGGTCGAGGACGGCTGGCTGTCGGCCGAGGGGACGACCCTTGGCGCCGACGACGGGGTGGCGGTGGCCATCATGCTGGCGCTGCTCGAGGACGATACGCTGGCGCATCCGCCGCTGGAATGCCTCTTCACCGTGCAGGAGGAGACCGGCATGGACGGCGCGATCCGGTTTGATTACGACCGGTTGGCCGGGCGGACGATGATCAATCTCGACAGCGAATCGCTGGACGTGGCCACCGTCAGCTGCGCCGGCGGGGTAACGGGGGAGATGACCCTGTCTGCGCCGCGCACCCGGACTGACGGCACCGGTCTTGTCCTGACGCTGACCGGTCTTGCCGGCGGTCATTCGGGGGCCGATATCCATCGGGGACGGGGCAACGCCGTCCGGCTGATGGGGCGGCTGCTGACCGGGGCGGGGGAAAAAACGCCCCTGCGGCTGGCGGCGATCGACGGCGGCAATAAGGCCAACGCCATTCCCCGGGAATGCACCGCCGCCGTGATCACCGGAGAACCCGACGCCTTCCGGCAGGCGGTACAAACGCTGGCGGACGCCATCCGGCGGGAGTGCCGGCCCGAAGACGCCGGCTTTGCCTTGGCGGTCACGCCGGGAGAAGAGACAAACGCCTTTTCCCCTGCCGACACCCGCCGGATCCTCGGCGCCGTCGGTCTGGCGCCCAACGGGGTGACGGCTACCCTGCCCACCGGCGGGGTGGAAACCTCCTGCAGCCTGGGCATCGTCCGCACGGCGGGCGATACCGTGACCCTGACTTTTATGCCCCGCTCGTCCCGGGAAAGCCGGCTGGACGAGATGCAGTCCCGGCTGGAGCTGCTGGCCGGCTGTCTGGGCGGCGCCGTCACCTTCCACGACCGGCATCCCGGCTGGGCGTATGCCGACGAAAGCCGGATCCGGGAGATCTACCGGCGGGCGTACCGCCGCCGGTTTGGCAAGGATCCCAAAATCGAGGCCATCCACGCCGGACTGGAATGCGGGATCTTCAGTCAGCGGCTGCCGGGGCTGGACGCCGTTTCCTTCGGTCCCGAGGCGGTGGCCATCCACACCCCCGACGAGCGGCTGAATCTGCGCTCCTTTGCCGACGCCTATGCGTTGACGCGAGATATGCTGGGCGATCTGTAATCGCCAATAGCGGGCGGTTTTCCAACCGGAAAACCGCCCGCTTTTTGTTTATTGCGTGGAAATTGGCCAAAAATGGATCGAAAAAAGTGGCGAATTGGCTGGTATTCTTTTATGGATATGGTATATTGGAAGCGGATCGTTGCGTGCATTTTATAAACGACAACAAAACCAAAGGAGGATTCAGTATGAGCAAGATCGGTACCAACGCAAAACGCCTGCTGGCGATCACGCTGGCCGCGGTGCTGGTGCTGGGCGGGATTCAATGGCTGCGTCCGGCCGGTTCCACGGCGGCTGCCGAGGACGGGCGTCTGTTCATGGACACGTCCTACAGCTTTGCCGAACGCGCGGCGGATCTGGTCAGCCGGCTGACGCTGCAGGAAAAAGCGGCGCAGATCGGCAACAACAACCCGTCGATCGATCGGCTGGGCGTTGCGCGTTATGACTACTGGAAAGAGGGCCTGCACGGCATCGCCAACTTAAACGGCAACCAGACGGCGACCTCCTTCCCGTATACCGTCGCCATGGCGGCGACCTGGGATACCGCGCTGATTGAGAAAATCGGCACGGCCATCTCGGACGAGGCGCGGGGCTACAACAATCAGGGTATCCGCCCCCTGTCCTACTGGTCGCCCACCATCAACCTGGCCCGCGATCCCCGCTGGGGCCGGAACATGGAGTCCTACGGCGAGGACGTGTATCTGACTTCGGTGCTGGGCAGCAGCATGGTGCACGGCTGGCAGGGTGACCACGAGGAGAACAACGGCTATCTCAAGGTCATCTCCACCCTCAAGCACTACGCGGCCAACAACAGCGAATACAACCGCGATTTCGGCTCCTCCAATATGGAGAACGCATACCTGCGGGAGTACTATACCCGCACCTTCGAGAAGATCATTCAGGAAACCGGCATCCGCCAGGTGATGAGCGCCTACAACCGGGTCAACGAGATCCCGTCGTCAGGCAGCGTCTATCTGCTGGATACCCTGCTGCGGCGAACCTTCGGCTTCCGCGGCTACGTCACCTCCGACTGCGGCGCCATCAAGGATATGGTGGAGGAGCACTTCTGGGTGCCGGAAGGGGCGGATCACTCGGTCACCAATGAGGAGGCCGTGCTGTACGGCCTGACCGCCGGATGCGATATGGACTGCGGCAGCGTCTATCCGCAGAACGCGGTGGGCGCGGTGCGCAGCGGCATTCTGAGCGAGGATATCATCGACCGGGCGCTGGTGCACATCTTCACCCGGCGGTTCGAGACGGGCGAGTTCGACCCGGCCGAGCAGGTGCCGTGGCGCAGCGAGGAATACTCCTACGCCAATCAGGTGGAGAGCGCCGCGCATAAGCAGCTGGCCGAGGATTCCTCCGACGAGGCCGTCGTTTTGCTCAAAAACGAGCCGGCGACGGGGGAGAGCGATCCCATCCTGCCGCTGGATCCCGCACAGTGCGAAAACGTGGTCGTGGTGGGCGAGATGGCCGCGCAGAACATTTTGGGCAACTACTCCGGCGTGCCTTCGGTGGAGAATATCTCCACCCCGCTGCAGGGTCTGCAAAACCTGCTGGGACACGACGTGACCTACATCAACGGCTCCGGCAACACCAACGACCAATACGTCTGCAACACCCGCAATCTGAAGCTGATCAAGGGTGACGGCGAGACCGTGCTGGCTCCCAATCAGGCGACCGGCTTTGTGGATTGCCAGCTGGAGAACGGCGCGAACGTGGGTTACATCCACGCCAAATCCTACTATCATTACGCCAACGTGGATCTGACCGGCGTCACCGGCTTTGCCATCGAGACCTCCGGCGGCGGCGATACCCTGCAGGGCGCGGTCAAGCTGCATCTGGGCTCCACGGACGGCTATCTGGTGGCCAGCATCCCGATCGAGCAGACCGGCAGCTGGGGCAATTACGTCTACTTCCAGGCCGTCGGCAAGGTGGATCTGGGCGGCCACGACAACGGTGAGCTGAACGATCTGTACGTGACCTTTGAGCCGCCCGTGGCGCAGGATC
>JBMNVL010000045.1:0-14389 GCA_050946775.1 Acutalibacteraceae bacterium | reverse complement strand
GCGAAACGCTGGAATGGCATGGCTATATCAACAAACCCACCGATTACAAGCGCTTCGGCGGTACGCCGCTGTTTGCCGTCAGGGTGGGGAAGGGCCACGTCCTTGTCAGCGCCCTGCGCACCGACGCGGTCGCTTTCGACCCGGTGGCGTCCCGTTTGACCGGCAACGTGCTGGGCTGGAACTTTGATCTCGCCTGATCCATAACGCGAAAAAGCCGCCGATATCTCCGGATATCGGCGGTTTTTCTGCGGGGGATGCACAAAAGCGGGGGAAACGGGACGGCAAGTTTTGGCAAAACGCGAAACTTGGCGGGCAGAGAGGCTTTTTTGTCGATTTCTATTGAAAAACCGGGCGGTTTATGATACCATAAATTCGTATGGCCAAGAAGTAGGGAGGCTGTGTACGTGGTTGAAAAAGTGCTGGAAGTTCTGAGTCTGCTGGGCGGGATCGGTATGTTCCTGTTCGGTATGAGTCTGCTCAGTTCGTCGCTGCAAAATCTCGCCGGAGCCAAGCTGGAGGGGATCCTGGAGCGGCTGACCAACAACCGGATCAAGGGCGTGGCGCTGGGCGCCGGCGTAACGGCGGCCATCCAAAGCTCGGCCGCCACGTCGGTGATGGTGCTGGGCTTTCTCAACGCCGGCATCATGAGGCTGACGCAGGCGGTGCCGGTCATCATGGGCGCCAACATCGGTACCACCGCGACCGGCCAGATCCTGCGGTTGGGAGACATCGACGGCAGCGCCGGATGGCTGAGTCTGCTCAAGCCGTCCTCCTTTGCGCCGCTGTTCGTCGCCATCGGCGCGGCGATCATGCTGATCTCCAAGAAAAAACGGGTCAAGGAACTGGCGACCCTGCTGATCGGCTTCGGCATTTTGTTCATCGGTATGACCACCATGGAGAGCATCCTCGGCCAGCTCAAGGATCTGCCCTGGTTCCAAAAGCTGTTCACCGCTTTCAAAAACCCGCTTCTGGGCGTGTTGTTCGGCGCGCTGGTCACGGCGCTGCTGCAAAGCTCGTCGGCGTCGGTCGGTGTGCTGCAGGCGGTTTCGGCCACCGGCGTGGTCACCTTCTCGATGGCGGCGCCCATCATCATGGGACAGAACATCGGCAAGTGCATCACCGTGGTGTTGGCCAGCATCGGCACCAACCGCAAGGCCAAGCGGGCGGTGCTGATCGACGTGATGTCCAACGTGATCGGTACGCTGGTGTTTTTGGCGGTGCTGTACACCGTGCAGTTGACGGTTGGCTTCTCCTTCTGGGACAGCGCGGTCAACCGCGGCTCCATCGCCAACTTCCACACCCTGTTCAACGTGGCGACCACGACTTTGCTGCTGCCCTTCTGCAGCGGGTTGATCGCCCTTTCCAAAAAGATCATCAAGGACGACCGTGGCTCCAAGATCGACGAGGAGCTGGCGCTGCTGGACGACATCTTCCTGAGCTCGCCCGCCCTTGCGCTGGAGCAGTGCAAAAAAGTGGTGCTCAGCATGGGCCAGGCGATCAAGGAAAACTTTGCCAGCGCGGTCAAGCTGCTGGATCAGGAGGACGATAAGGAACTGGCGCTGCTGGAAGAAAACGAGAGCTTTCTCGACCGCACCGAAACGGTGCTGGTGGACTATCTGGTCAAGCTGACCGCCCGCAACCTTTCCGCCGAGGAAAGCCGTCTGGCGACCGAGCTGATTCATTGCGTCACCGACTTTGAGCGGATCGGGGATTATTGCGAGAACATCTCCGAGGTGGGCACCTTCAACCGGGATCAGGACATCGAGTTTTCGGGCGACAGCCAACGGGAGATCAACTACCTGTCCCAGGCGGTGCAGGCGATCATCAACATGACGGTGGAGGCCTATCGCTCCGAGGACATTGTGGTGATGCAGCGGGTCGAGCCGTTGGAGGAGACCATCGACAATCTGGTGGAGATCATGCGCGCTCACCACATCGAGCGGCTCAAAATCGGCCGCTGCGGCACCCAGAGCGGCATCTCGTTTATGGAGATCCTCACCGATATGGAACGGATGGCCGACCACTGCTCCAACGTGGCGCTGCATATGATCCAGCGGGCGCGTCACGCGGAAAGTCTGGACATCCACGCCCATTCCGAGCATATGCACGACGGCGTCACCGAAGAATACAAGGCGCTGTATCGCTACTACGTCAGCCAGTACTGCGACCCGATCATGGAGGGGTATCCGTCGGACGTTGCGTCGTCCGTTTGATTGGGCCAGGCGGATCCGCGATAGGGACGGTTGCCTGACAAATGGGCAAAACCGGCGTTTTGCGGTATGTTGTCCTTGACGGAAAAGGCGGTCGGTTCTTCTCGAAAAATCCGGAAGATTGAAAAAATCGTGCAAAATATAAAACAATGAGAACAATTTTTCTATAATATCTCCAATAAATAAGAAAAAAAGGTTGACACGGCGCCGAAAATGGAGTACACTTGTTTTGTTCCGATGTTTGGCGCTCTGTGAAAACGCGCGCCGCGACCCAGATCTGGAGGGAATCCCATGGCAATCGACGAATCGCTGTCCACCTTGCTGGAGGCCGTTCGTCAGGGATCTCAGGACGGGTTCGCGGCTTTGGCTTTTCGGTACGAACCGATGCTGCGCCGCCTGGCGGAGCGGTTTCGCGGCGCGTCGATCGACGCGGAGGATCTGATGCAGGAGGGGCTGCTGGGGCTGTTGTCCGCGGCGCGCCACTATCAGTCGGACGAGGTGCCGTTTTCCTCCTACGCGTTTATCTGCGTGCGGCGGCGGATGTTGTCCGCCATCGCCCGAAACGCCCGCCGTCCCGACCGTCTGTTGGCGGACGACGAGTGGGAGCGGGAGATG
The DNA here is from genome assembly GCA_050946775.1 of Acutalibacteraceae bacterium. Classification (GTDB taxonomy): domain Bacteria; phylum Bacillota; class Clostridia; order Oscillospirales; family Acutalibacteraceae; genus UMGS1474. The sequence goes on along the minus strand of JBMNVL010000045.1, from coordinate 11,564 downwards.
GAAGCGCTCGGCGCCGCTTCTCCGGGAGAGGACGATCCGGCGCTGCAATTGGCCCGCCGGGAAACGGAGGAACAGCTGTATTCCCGTCTGCGTTCGCTTTTAAGCGAGCGGGAATACGAGGTGTTGGTGATGTATCTGGACGCGTATTCCTACGAGGAAACGGCGGCGCGGCTGGGGATCCCGGTCAAGGCGGTGGACAACGCCTTGCAGCGGGCCAGACGCAAATTGATCGCCAAAGGGTGGAGTCCCTTGGCGTAACGATCGGTCAAAACGGTGCCATGCCGTTTGCATATGCCCGGGTAGCTTAAGTAGAGCATTGGTTTCAATTCCAAGGTGTCGGTCCGAATCCGTCGCGGGGCAAAAAAATCTTAAAGCGAGGTAACATCATGTACGAAGACAAGACTCTCATCTGTAAGGAATGCGGCAATGAATTCGTGTTCACTGCCGGCGAGCAGGAGTTCTATGCGGAGAAAGGCTTTGTGAACGAGCCTCAGCGCTGCAAGAACTGCCGCGACGCCCGCAAAGCCGCCAGCCGTGAGGGTCGCGAGATGCATACGGCGATCTGCGCGAACTGCGGCAAAGAGGCGAAGGTTCCTTTCAAACCCCGTGAGGATCGCCCGGTGTATTGCAGCGAGTGCTTCGCCAGCATGAAAGGCGAATAATCCACACAAAAAAACGGGACGTCCCGCTCGGGACGTCCCGTTTTTCTTTGTGTTTATTTGGTGCCCATATGCTCCTCGTAAGCGGTCAGCACCCCGTTGGGATCGCCGCTTTGGATAAAGACGCCGTCCTGGATCCAGATCACCTCGTCGCACAATTCCCGCAGAGTGCCGATGTCGTGGGACACGATCAGCACGGTGCGGTCGGCGTTGGAGATCAGCTCGTGCATCTTGTTGTAGCTTTTCTTTTTGAAGGCCGCGTCGCCGACGCTGAGCACCTCGTCGATCAGGATGATATCGGTCTCCAGGATGGCGGTGATGGAAAAGGCCAGCTTGGAGAACATACCGCTGGAATAGGATTTGACCGGCATATCGATGTATTTGCCCAGTCCCGAAAAGGAGATGATCTCCTCCATCTTCTCGAGGATCTCCTCTTCCTTGAACCCCATCAGCAAACCGGAGAGCATGATGTTTTCCCGGCCGGACAGCTGGTTTTGGAAGCCGACGCCGATCGACAGCAGGGACACCGAGTGGCCGAACAGCTCGATCGATCCGCTGTTGGCGGAGAAAATGCCGGCGATGGCGCGCAGCAGGGTGGATTTGCCGCTGCCGTTTTTGCCGATGATGCCGACGATCTTGCCTTTTTCCACCTCAAAGGAGACGCCCTTGACCGCCTGGGTGATCTCCATTTTGTTTTTTTTCAGGGAAAACAGCGATTGCCGCAGGGACATGGGCTTGAGCGTGCGGTATTCGATCCACAGATCCTTCACGCGAATGGCGATCTCACTCATAACGCTTTATCTCCTAAATCATTTTGGCGTAGCCGTTTTCGTACTTGTAGACCAGCCGGATCCCCAGCGCCGCCAGAGCGAGACCCATCAGGCCCCACAGACCCAGCGTGATGTAGTCCACCGCGAAAGGCGCCTTGCCCTCCAGCAGTACCCGCCGGTTGATGTAGTTGAAAAAGGCGATGGGGTTGCCCCGCATCACGTACGACGCGAAGGGCGCGAAGGAGGGATTGGCTTTCAGCCGTCCGTACAGATCGTAGAAGATACCCGACATATAGAAGGCCAGCTGCAGCACCACCCGGATGATGTTCTCCAGATCCTCCACAAAAACGCCGAAATGCATCATGATGGTGGACAGGCCGAAGGTGATCAGCGACAAGATCAAAAACGACGGCAGCAGATTCCAGCTGTGAATACTGAAGGGAACGCGGTAAAGCAGCAGCATCACCACGATGATCGCAAACTGGATCAGCGTTTTGAACAGGTTGACGAACAGCCGCGTCAGCACCAGGATGTACTTGGGCAGGTAGACCTTGGAGACCACGCTTTTGTTCATCTTGACGATCCGCACGCTGTTGGTGATGGTGCGGTTGAACAGGTTCCAGTTGGTCAGGCCGATGAATACGAAGATGGGGAAGTTTTTGATGTTGTTGGGCAAAACCACGCTGAACACGAGGGTGTAGACCAGCATAAAGCAGATCGGGTCCAGAATCCACCACAGCCAGTTCAGGTGAGAGCCCGCCACCTCGGCTTTCAATTGGGAACGGGCCGAATAGGTGGAATAGCGAAAATATTTTTGTAGGTCGTTGATAAACCGCTTCATTCCTGTAATCTCCCGGTATCAGAATGCCCGATCCAATCGCTCGGGCTTAAAATCTTTCAACAGTATACCACAGTTTGCCGCGTTTGTCTATACCGCCGGCGGATTTTCCGGCCAGATCGCTTTCCAGACCCGGCGGGAGGCGTCGCCGTCCTCGTGGGGAGCGAACCGGTCAAGAAAGGCGGTGTACTCCGCGCCCGGCGCAAAATCCGCCAAAGCGTGGCGGACCTGTCCGATCAGCTCGTCGGCCGTTCGCACCACCGGAAAAGGCAGCTCGCTCACATCCAGATAAAAGTTTCGCAGCTCGTCCCGGTAGCTCTCCAGATCGTACATATACAGCACGATCGGCCGCCGCAGCAAAGCGTAATCGAAGAAAACGCTGGAATAATCGGTGATCAGCAAATCGCTGCACAGATACAGCTCGTTGATATCCTCCACCTCGTCCGCCCGGCGGACCTTGCCGGCGTAACGGGTGAAATCCAGCGCGTTGGAAACGAAATAGTGGGCCCGAAAAAGGATGATCGCCGTATCGCCCAGCGCCTCCACCAGCCGGTCAAATCCCTCGGGCGGGGTGTACACGAAATCCTGTCCCTGCCGCTGATCGTCCCGGTAGGTAGGGGCGTAAAGGATCACCTTTTTGTCGAGCGGCAGATCGAGTTTTTTTCGCAGGGCGGCAATCTCGTCCGGCGTGGCTGTGGACAGGCGGTCGTTGCGGGGATAGCCGGTCTCGATCACCTTGGCCGCCCGCTGGGCGGCGGTCAGCCCGAACGCCGAGGACAGCTTGTCGGTGCAGTAGACGGACGGGGACAAAAGCCGGTTCATCAGCCGCCCCTGCCGCCGGTATCGCCGGTGGGTCTGGCGCAGGGTGTCCAGCGCGTTGCCGCCGACGGTCAGATCGCATCCCAGCCGCTTGAGAGGGGTGCCGTGCCAGGTCTGGATCAGGGTCTGTCCCCGGCGGGGTCTCCAAAAAGGCGGCGTCATCGAATTGGTCACGACGGTGCCCGCCGTGACCATTGCCCGGCGATAGGCGGGGGTGTCGTAAAGAACGATCTCGGTGCGCGGCAGATCGGGCGTCTCCCGCATGGCGTCAGGACGGCGCAGCACCCACACCGCCCGCTTGTCGGGATAGACGGCGATCAACGCCTGATAAAGCGCCTTGGGGCTGTCGTTGTAATGGTTTGACTGAAAAGAGTCGAACAGCACCAGCCGCCGGTCCAAAGGATGCCGCCGCGCGGCCAGCCACAGCAAAAACCGCTGCTGCGCGCGACGAAGGGCGTACGCGAGCGAAAACAGCGGCCGGCAGGCGGCGATTTTGCTCTTGAGGGTTTGCCGGTTCGTGACGATCCTCTCCCTTTGCTGCATGATCGGTATCAGTATAGCGGAAAATGGTTTTTTTTGCAACTGAAAACGCAAAAAAGACCGGCAAAGCCGTTGCTTTGCCGGTCTTTGGATCACGCGCGCGTCGAGTCGTCGGCGGGATCGTCGGGAGGATTCTCTCCGGGATCGGGATCGGACGGCTTGGCGTGACGGCCGGGCTTTCTCAGCCGCAGCAGTACCACGATCCCCGCCGCCAGAAGCGCCGCGAGGGTAACGCCGATGGCGATCCACAGCGACGCGCTCTTTTCGCCGTCCTTACTGTTTGCGCCGCCGTCGGGTGCCGTGGATAGGGCGGCGTCGGGATCGTCGTCGTTTTCGGGGTCGTCGGCATCATCGTCGTCGTCCAGCGTATCCTCGCCGCTGTCGGTCACGCCGGTGCCGATGACCGCCGTGCCGGTAACGGTAACGCCGCTCGCCGCGCCCGAGGTGGAGGTGGTGGGCGGCGGATCCTTCTGCACGGTGATGTCATACGAGGTGGTCAGGGTCTTTCCTTGATATTCAAAGGTGACCTTGACCGTCTGTTTGCCCATTTTGGAGGTGTCCACGCCGCTGATCATATCCAGCTTCATCTGGAAATTGACGGTGGTGCCGTTGTCAAATTTGGCGGCGATCAGACCGCCGTTGACGTCAAATTCCTCGTTTTGGCCAAATACCGTGCGGGGGAGGGTGCCGATGCTGATGCCGGTCAGGATCTTCTGGCGCACCGTGACCTCCACCGTGGCGGTGCATCCGCCGTAAGTGATGGTGACGGATTTTTTGCCGGTGGTGACGTTGTCGTAATCCGCGACGACGAAATCGGCGGTGTTCAGCTTTTTGGAGGTGCCGTCCTCATAGTGGGCGGTCACCGTCAGATCGGCCGGCTGCAGCCGCTGACCCTCGATGTGGGTCGCCTTGGCAGGCGACACGGTGATGCTCGTCAGCGCCGAGCGGACGCTCGCCAGCGCCTGCGGAACGGGGCCGTCGTTGTTGAGCGCCCAGACCGAACCGAAATCCAGCGCGCTGAATTTGGTCTTGTCCTTGAGCTGGGCGTAGGTCACCGCGGTGGCCTTTTGGGTGGACTCGGTCACCGCCGTCTCGTAAGTGGAATCCAGATAATAGCATCCGCTGAAGGTGCCGGTGCTCTGCCCGGCGACGGCGCCGCCGTACAGATGGGACTTGACCGCCATGGTGATGGCGCCCAGATTGACCGCCTGCTTGAAGGAGGAGCGGTTGGCGCCGACGATGCCGCCGGCGAAGCCGTCCACCCCGGCGGCCAGATCGATGGCGCCCCGGTTGAGCAGATCGGCCGCGGTGCCGTCGTTGATGCCGATGACCCCGCCGGCGTAGGCGTCGCTTTTGGAGGATTTGGCGGACACGGTGCCGCGGTTCATCACGGAGCTGAGCGTCGCGTTGGCGTTGGCGACGATGCCGCCGGCCACCGCCATGGTGCCCTGCGCCCGAACGGCGGCGCTGTTGTAAACGTTGGATACCGTTCCGGCGTACATCCGCCCGACCAGACCGCCGGCGTTGGCGACGGTGGCGGCGTCTTTGACCGTGACGCTGCCCACCTGCACCACGCAGTCGGCGATGGTGCCCGATGCCGCGCCGGCCAGACCGCCGGCGTAGCCGTAGGTGCAATCCGACACCGAGATCGAAGCGTTGAGCAGCTGTAGATTGCGGATGACGCCCGAACTGTAGCCGAACAGGCCGCCGTAAGCCGAATCGCTGTCGCCGCCGGACACCGCCACCTTCAGCCCGCTGACGGTGTGACCGTTGCCGTCCAGGATCCCGGAAAAGCGCTGGGCGTAGGTCGGGCCGATGGGCTTCCAAAGAGCGCCGCCGTTGTAATAGGCGCCGCCTTTTTCAAAATCGGCGGGTTTGAACACGATGTCGTTCGCCAGATAGAATTTTCCGTCCGGCTCGCCCCGTACCAGCCGGTCGAGATCGGCCGGGGTGGAAATGGCGGTGTACCCTTCCGAGGCGAAATCGGGCTCGGCGCTGATACAAACCGGGATCAGCCCGCCCAAAAGCAAAACCGCGCACAAAGCGCCGGTCATCCGCTTGATGAAACGAAACATGCAAACGCTTCCTTTCCCTGTTTCTACCTGTTTATCATACTTGATTTTTTCCGTTTCGTCAACCGATAACTTTTGGTATACCGTGAGGCAGCTTTGAAATTTCCGGAGGATCCTGCAGTTTTTTCATAAGATTGGCGGGAAAGGTTGCATTTGCGACAAAATTCGTTTATAATAACAGATGTAGGCTGATCCGTGATAAGGACAAAGCGGTTTTGGAAGGCAAAATTTCCCGTATGCTGTGCCGCAAAGCCTCGGCATACGCGAGTATGCCTGCGTTTTGCGGCTTTGCCTACGAAAAATTTTATGCCTTACAAAACTGCTGCGCATCGGAAAGCGAGCCAAATGCGCGGGATTTTCGGTGCGACGGACGCCGCCTTGCTGGCGCAAGGCAAGGACAACAAGCCGGAAAGCACCGCATTCGGCCGCTTATCCGGCGCTTTGTCCTTATCGCGGGTCAGCCTTTGTCCACTTGCGACGACAACAATACCGACCGGAGGGAAGACAAATGGGGAAGCATAACGTCTACGGCCTGATTCTGGCAGGCGGCAAGGGCACCCGGATGGGCAACGTGGAAAAGCCCAAGCAGTTTATGGAGATCGGCGGCAAGCCGATCATCGTGCATACCATTGAGAAATTCGCCATGTATCCCGAATTTGACGGGGTGATCGTCCTCTCGCCCAAGGCGTGGGTGCGGCACACCCGGGATCTGATCGACAAATACGTGGCCAAAAAGGATCACATCGCGGTGGTGGAAGGCGGCGCGACCCGCAACGAGACCATTATGAACGGCATCCGGTATATAGAAGAACAAGGCGCGCTGAACGAGGAGACCATCGTGGTCACCCACGATTCGGTGCGGCCTTTCGTTACCTATCGCATTCTGGAGGAGAACGTCCGCTACGCCCGTGAGGTGGGCGCCTGCGACACGGTGGTGCCGGCGTCGGACACCATCGTCGAGAGCCGGGACGGGCAGCTGATCGCCTCCATTCCCGACCGTTCCGCCATGTACCAGGGCCAAACGCCCCAAAGCTTCCACGCCAAAAAGCTGCGGGATCTGTACGAGGCGCTGACGCCCGACGAAAAGCAGATCCTGACCGACGCCTGCAAGATCATGGTGCTCAAGGGGGAGCGGGTACGGCTGGTGGAAGGCGAGGTCTTCAACATCAAGATCACCTATCCCTACGATATCCGGGTGGCGCAGTCGCTGCTCAACATCGAGGATCAGCTTTGATCCTCAGCATCGGAGGAGACTATGCTCAATACGGTTTATCAATTGAAACGGCCCCGGCAGTTTGAGGCGGTGTTTCAGGATATCGCGTGCGACGATCAGCACGTGCTGGTGCGGCCCACCCATCTGTCCATCTGCAACGCCGACCAGCGGTACTATCAGGGCACCCGGGCGGAAGCGGTGCTGCGGCAAAAGCTGCCCATGGCGCTCATTCACGAAGGGATCGGGAAAGTGATTTTCGATCCCACCGGGACCTTCGAAGTGGGCCAGCGGGTGGTGATGATCCCCAATCTGCCGGTGGAAGAGGACGACGTGGTGGCGGAAAACTACCGGCGTTCCAGCAAATTCCGCGGCAGCGGCACCGACGGGTTTTTGCAGGAGATGGTCCTGACCGAACCCGACCGGCTGGTGCCGCTTCCCGAGGGGATCAATCTCAGCGTCGCGGCCTTTACCGAGATCGTCAGCGTCAGCTATCACGCTATTTCCCGGTTTGACGCCATCGCCCACCGGCGCCGGCGGGTGATCGGGGTCTGGGGAGACGGCAATCTGGGGTACATCACCTCACTGCTGCTCAAAAAACGGATGCCCGAAGCCAGGATCTGCGTTTTCGGCGTCATCCCCGAAAAGCTGGCGGATTTCACCTTCGTCGACGAGACCTATCTCGTGACCGACATGCCCGACGACCTGGTGCTGGACCACGCCTTCGAGTGCGTCGGCGGCGCGGCGTCGTCCAAGGCGATCAACCAGATCATCGATCACATCCAGCCCGAGGGCACCATCTCGATCCTCGGGGTGTCGGAGGATCTGGCGCCCATCAACACCCGCATGGTGCTGGAAAAGGGACTGCGCATTTTCGGCAGCAGCCGCAGCGGCCGGGCGGATTTTGTGGGATTGATCGAGCTGTATCGGCAGCATCCCGAAATCGTGGGCTATTTTGAAAACATCGTCGGCTCGGAGCTGGTGGTGCGGGATATCCGCGACATCGCCGCCGCCTTTGAGACCGATATCCACAAGCTGATCGGCAAGACCGTGATGATCTGGGAAGAATAAACGCGTTCAGAGGGGGAGTATCGTGGCCGTCTTCGTGGCGCTGCTGGTGATCATTCTGTTCACCGGGGCGAGGATCGCGTCGCCCGGCAAGTTCCAGACCGACTATTTGTCCAAGGACAATACGGCCGCCGTCAAGGGGCTGTTCGTGCTGCTCGTATTTTTGAGCCACGGCGCGCAGTATATCCAGCTGGGCGGCGGGTATGACGCGCCGTATGAAGCGCTGAAAAATCATCTCAACCAGATGGTGGTGGCGCCCTTCTGGGTGTACTCGGGCTACGGCATTATGGAATCCGTCCAAAAGAAGGGATTCGGTTACGTCAAGTCCATCCCCACCCGGCGGTTTTTCACCGTGCTGCTGTCCTTTGATCTGGCGGTGCTGCTCTTTTGGGGCGTCGGCGCTTTGCTGGGGCGCTCTTACGACTGGCAAACGGTGCTGTGGTCGCTGATCGGCTGGAAGAGCGTGGGCAATTCCAACTGGTATATCTTCGCTGCGCTGGTGCTCTATCTGCTGGCGTTCGCGGCGTTTTTGCCGCTGAAATGGTGGCGCAAAAAACCGGCGCCCTTCGTCAGCGCCGCGCTGATGACGGCGCTGACGGTCGCCTTCGTTTACTGGCAGATGAAAATGCATCGTCCGGGGTATTGCTACAACACCCTGATCCTGTTCCCGCTGGGGATGTGGCTGTCGCTGCTTAAAAAGCCGGTCGCCGCCGTGTTGATGCGAAACGACGTGGGCTATCTCGCGGGACTGCTGGTGCTGGTCGGGGTCTACGCGGTCGCTTTTCTAAGGCGGTGGCAGGGGATCGAATGGTACACCGTGTGGGCGGTGGCGTTTTCTTTGATCCTGGTGATGATCACCATGAAGATCACCTTCGGCAACGGTATTCTGACCTGGTTCGGCAGCCACGTGTTCAGCGTGTACATTCTGCAGCGGATCCCGATGATGATCCTGGAAAAGCTCGGGGTGTCCGGGGCGCACAAATACCTGTTTTTGATCCTTTCCCTGGCGGCGACGATGGCGCTGGCCGAGGGCTTTGACCGGCTGGTCGGCCGCATAACGGGGCGGTTGTTTGCCCGTCCCAAAGAGGAAAAGAAAACCGAGGAAGCGCGTGTATGAAAATCAGACGGGACGCCATTGGCAAATTCTGGCGGCTGAAAATCAAATATCCGCTGTATTACCGGCTTTGCGCTCTGCGGCCGGCAGATCCCAAACGGGCGGTGTTCATTGAAAACCGCCTTTCCACTCTTACCAGCAGCTTTTCGCTTTTGCACGAGGAATTGACCGCCCGGTACGACTGCCGGGTGTCGGTGTGCTATCTGCTGAAGGTAGACGGCACCCGCCGGCAGTACGACCGGCGGTGCATGAAGATGATCCGCCAGGTCGCCCGGGCGGGCGTGGTGTTCGTCAACGATTCCTCCAACGTGGTGGGATGCCTGCCCTTTCGCAAGTCCACCCGGGTGGTGCAGCTCTGGCACGCCTGCGGCGCTTTCAAAAAGTGGGGCTTTTCCAACGGCAAGGGCAAATTCGGCGCCAGTCTGCGGGAGCTGAAGCGTTATCCCTACTACGCCGATTACGATCTGGTGACGGTCAGCAGTCCCGAGGTGATCTGGGCGTATTCCGAGGCGTTCAACATCCCGATGCCCAACGACGTGGTCCAAGCGACCGGCGTCAGCCGCACCGACGTGTTCTTCCGGGAGGACTTCCGGCAAAAAGCCTTTGCGCGGCTGTACGAAACGGTGCCGCAGGCCAGGGGAAAAAAGGTCATCCTCTACGCGCCCACCTTCCGGGGCAGCGTGGGCAAGGCGATGGCGCCCAGTAATCTGAATCAAGAGGCGTTTTGCGAGCGGTTCGCCGATCGGTACGTGCTGCTGTGCAAGCACCATCCCTCGGTGCGGCGGCGACCGCCCATCCGGCCGGGATGTGAAAACACCGTCTTCGACGTGACCGATTCGCTGTCGATCGAGGAGCTGATGTGCGTCGCCGACGCGCTGATCACCGATTATTCCTCGGTGGTGTTCGAGTATTCCCTGTTTGGAAGGCCCATTTTGATCTACGCCTACGATATCGCCCAGTACACCGACTGGCGGGGCTTTTACTACGATTTTGAATCGTTCGTTCCCGGGCCGATCCTGCGCAGCAACCGCCAGTTGCTCGAGAGTATCGCCCGGTTGGAGCAGTACGATCTGTCCCGGGTGCGGCAATTCCGGGACACCTATATGTCCGCTTGTGACGGCGGCGCCACGAAACGGATCATCGACGCCGCGTTTGCGGGGAAATTGCAGGAGAAGAAAGCATTATGACAAAAGTATCCGTCATCATTCCGGTTTACAACGTGGAACACTACATACGCGAGACCCTCACCTCCATCCAAAAGCAGACGCTGGGGGATTTTGAGGTGCTCATCGTCAACGACGATTCCCCCGACAACTCTCAGGCCGTCATCGACGAGTTCTGCGCCGCCGATCCCCGTTTCAATAGCTATATGAAGCTCAACGAAGGGGTATCCGTCGCCCGCAACTACGGGTTGGATCGGGCGCAGGGCGAATACGTGCTGTTTGTCGACGGGGACGATCTGCTGCCCGAAAAGACGCTGGAGCGGATGTACCGCAGCGCCAAAATGAAGGCCGCCGATATCGTGATCGGCATCATGCAGGAGTTCGGCATTTACGGCAACCCGGTCTACGCCAAGACCAAGCTTCTCGCCCAGCAGGAGATCATTCGCCGGTACGACCCGGCGATGCTGTGGACCTTCAGCGTCTGCAACAAATTGATGCGCCGCGAGCTGATCGAGCGGCTGCATTTGCGCTTCAGCAAGATCAAACACGCCGAGGACGGCCTGTTTTTGTTCCAGTTTTTGCACGACTGCAAGGTCGTTGCCGGCTGCAACGCGGTGGTCTACCAATACCGCAAGCGCCCGTTCTGGGAAACGGCGTCGGCCACCCAGGCGGCCACTGAATCCCATTTGCGGGATCTGCTCTTCGCGCTGGAGAGCATAGCCGACATGGTGGAAAAGCAGCGCGTCCTGGAGCTGGAACGGCTGACGGCAGAGCATAACGAGGAGTTCCGGTATCTGGAGCAGACCCGCTGCAAGCTGGATCAATACGTCGCCAAGCTGTATTTTCGCATCATCGAAACCAGCCTGCTCAACGGCTACTACCGGCAGGTGTGGAAAAACGACGACGGCGTGTTGGAACTGATCCGGGAAAATCTGGAAAAATACAAGCACCGCCTGTTCCCCGAAATGTGGGATGAGCTTTTGAAAAACCATCCCGATCTGCGGTTGGAGCAGGGGCTTTTGAGCAAAGAGGAGCTGGTGCGCCACCCGCTGATCACGGTGGCGGTATCCGACCGGGTGCCGGCAGACAAGATCAATCTGGTGATGGCGTCGCTGTACAACCAGTTGTTCCCGGCGTTCGTGGTGCATATCCACGGCAAGCAGGCCGACGCCCTGGAGGAGGGCTACCTTCATAAGCAAAATCTCGTGGTCCACGACGCCGGCCTGCGCACCGGCGCCTTCAAAAACGAGGTGCTCGACGGGGCGGTCAGTCCCTTTATCGCCTTTATCGACGAGCCGGTCTATCTCAGCA
>JBMNVL010000044.1:0-14650 GCA_050946775.1 Acutalibacteraceae bacterium | reverse complement strand
GGACGGGGTGGATATCACCGCCCCGAAATTTGACCTGACGCAGGCGCGCCGGCGGATGGGCATGGTGTTTCAGTCGTTCAATCTGTTCGGCCATCTGACGGTGATCGAAAACCTGATGCTCGCGCCGATGGATATTCTGAAAAAATCCAAGCAGGAGGCGTACGATACCGCCGTCGCGCTGCTGCGGCGGGTCGGACTGGCGGGACGGGAGCTCCAGTATCCCGAACAGCTCTCCGGCGGCCAGAAGCAGCGTGTCGCCATCGCCCGCACCCTGGCGATGGATCCCGACGTCATCCTTCTTGACGAGCCGACCAGCGCTCTTGACCCCACCATGGTGGGGGAGGTGCAGGCGGTTATCCGGGATCTGTCCCAAAGCGGCAAGACCATGATGATCGTCACCCACGAGATGAGCTTTGCCCGGGCGATCTGCAACCGGGTGTTCTATATGGACCAGGGCGGCATTTACGAGGACGGCACGCCGGCGCAGATCTTTGACGATCCCCAAAAGGAGCGGACGCGGCAGTTCATCCGCAAGCTGAAGGTGCTCGAGATCGTCATCGACAGCCGGGAGTACGACTTTATCGGCGCCGGCGGCGAGATCGACCGGTACTGTCTGCGGGCCGATATCCCGGCGCGGACCAAATACCGCATCCGTCTGGCGTTTGAGGAGCTGGTGCAGCAGATGCTGCTGCCGGTGCTGGCGCATACGCCCATCCGCGTCGTGGTCGAATACGCCGCGGCGGAGGAACAGACGACCGTCACCGTTTCCTACGGCGGCGAACCCTTCGACCCGGCGTCGGGCGACAACGCGCTGTCCTACAACGTACTGAAAGCCTCGGTAGACGAGCTGTGCTACGCATACGATCCCAAGGCGGCATACGGCAACACCGTGCGGGTACTTTTCAGGGAAGCCGCCCATTGAGTGCGAACCAACGAAAAAAGCGACGAGGCTCACGCTTCGTCGCTTTTCGCTTTTTTCTTTTGCCGGTGGCGACCCCGTCGGCGATGCCACCACAGCAAAATGGGCGCGAACAGATCGCTGCGCAGGGTGACGTTGACCTCGGCGCCCAGCAGGAAGATGTACATACAAAAATACAGCCACAGCATCAGCAGCACCACCGCCGTCAGACTGCCGTAAATGTGGGAGCTGTGGCTGAAATGGTCGATGTAATAGGCGTACAGGTAGGAAAACCCGATCCATCCGAAGGCGCTGATCAAGGCGCCGGGAAGCTCGGTCACCAGCTGCCGGGCGCGAACGCGGCGGTTGGGGATGAACAGATACAGCAGCAGGAAAAACAACGCCAGTATCACAAATCCCACCAAAGAGCGCAGACTGATCACCAGCAGCGCTGGGTGGGTATAATCGGGGATCAGCGCCACGATCTGGCGATAGAGGCTGTTGCCGAATACCAGCAGCAGCAAGGTGGCGATCAGCAGGATCGCGAAAGAGACGGTGTACAGGGTGGAAAGCAGCTTTTGCACCGGCCAGGAGCGGCGTTTTTCGATGTGGTAGACCGCGTTGAGTCCCTGGGAAAGCGCCAAAAACCCTTTGGAAGACGCCCACAGCGCCGATATCGCGGTGATGGAGATCACCGTGGCGCTGCCGGCGGTGTTGTTCCATGCGTCCCGCAGGGTGGATTCCACCAGCTTGGAAACCGTTTCGGGCAGGATCAGCCGGATCAGATTGTGGGAGAGATCGTTTTGGGACACCGGCAGCAGCCGCAAAACGCCGATCAGCAGCATGGCGAAGGGAAAGGCGGAGATCAGAATGAAAAAGGCCGCCTGAGCGGCGTAGGCGCCGACGGCGTCTTCGCCGATGCGGCGGATCAAGCCGCGGATCGATTGCCAGGCTGAACGCATCCCGATCGCTCCTTTCCGGTGATAAGCAAAATAATTGTACTGAAGTTGGTTCGTTTTGTCAAGAAAAGGGAAAAAACGCTATACAAGCGCGTAAATTTGTGGTACAATGACCGCAAATTGACCGCACAGGAGGAAAGAAAGATGAACGACCGCTGCAAGACCGCGCTGACGAGCAAGCCCGCCGGCCGGTATGACGACAGGATCCGCGATCTGCTCTCGCAGATGACGCTGGACGAAAAGATCTCCCAGTTGACCGAAAGCTGGGGTATCGCCGGGGTGGAACGCCTCGGTATTCCGCCGCTGTGGAAAGGGGAAACGGTCCACGGCTACTCCTACGGCACCGGCTGCACCGTGTTCCCGCAGGCCATCGCCATGGCCGCCACCTTTGACCGGGACACCGTGCGGGAGGTCGGCTCGGTGACCGGCATCGAAAGCAAGGCCGCCAACGCTTTTCAGGGCTGGTCGCCGGTGCTGGACGTGGCCCGCGATCCCCGCTGGGGTCGGGTGGAGGAATCCTTCGGCGAGGATACCTATCTCGTTACCGAAATCGGGCTGTCGTGGATCGGCGGCTATCAAAGCCACGGTCTGACCGCCACTCCCAAGCACTTTGCCGCTCACGGCGCGCCGCTGGGCGGCCGGGACAGCAATATCGTCGGCTATTCCGAACGGGCGCTGCGGGAGGTGCATTTCCCGCCCTTCCGCGCCGCGGTCAAGCAGGAAAAGGTCAAATCGCTGATGAGCGCCTACCACGTGATCGACGGGGTGCCCTGCTCGGCGTCCCACGCCCTGCTGACCAAGCTGCTGCGGGAGGAATGGGGGTTTGGCGGCTACGTCGTTACCGACGTCGGCGCGCCGGAGCATCTGTACTCCAAACACACCATGGCGGCGGACGACGCCGAAGCCGCGGCTTACATGGCCAAAGCCGGCGTGGATCTGTGCGCCACCGGGACGGTGTATAAAAACGGCCTGAAACCCGCGCTGGAGCAGGGCCTGATCGATATGACCGACATCGACGCCATGGTGGGCAACGTCCTGCGGGTGAAGATGGAGTTGGGCGTTTTTGACCGGGACGAAAATCCGCCGCTGCAATGGGCGGACGTCGACGAGTGGGATCTGCCGTCCCATCGCCGCGTGGCGCGTCAGACGGCGGAAAAATCCATGGTCCTGCTCAAAAACGACGGCATTCTGCCGCTGAAAAAGGGCGCCAAATACGCCCTGATCGGCCCGGCGATCAAGGATCAGCAGACCGGCGACTACACCTGCACGGTGGAAGAGGATCAACTGGTGACCATCTTCGACGGCATGGTGGAAAAGGTCGGCGCCGACGGGGTGGTATACGCCCGCGGCTGCGACTTTATGGACGGCGATACCGCCGGCATTCCCGAAGCGGTCGACGCCGCGAAACAGGCGGATATCGTCATTCTGGCGCTGGGCGACTGCAGCCGCTCCTCCGGCGAAAACAACGACCGCGCCGACCTGCATTTCACCGGCGCCCAGGAGGCACTGCTGCAGGCGGTCTGCGAAACCGGCAAGCCGGTGGTGCTGATCGCCGCGACCGGCAAACCGGTCATTCTCGAATACGCCGTGGAGCATACCGCGGCCATTCTGGAAAGCTGGTTCTCGGGCGAAGAGGGCGGTCACGCGGTGGCGGACGTCCTGTTTGGCGACGTTTGCCCGTCGGGCAAACTGCCCGTCACCTTCCCGCGTTCGATGGAGCAGCTGCCCCTCTTTTATAATTATCACCTGTCGGGGCGCAAATATGACTATCTCGATCAAACCGTCGTGCCCCGCTATCGCTTTGGCTACGGCCTGTCCTACACCACCTTCGCCTACGGCGATCTGCGCATCGAGCGGGACGGCAAGGACGTGCTCGTCACCGCCGCCGTGCGCAACACCGGCAAGGTGGAGGCCGACGAAGTCGCCCAGCTGTATATCACCGATATGCTGACCAGCGTGTCGACTCCCATCACCTCTCTCAAGGGCTTTGCGCGGGTGCACCTGCTGCCGGGAGAAACGAAGGACGTCTCCTTCCGGCTGACGCCCTACGATTTGTCGCTGCTGGACGTCGACCTCATCCGCCGGGTGGAAAAGGGCGTGTTCAAGGTCTTTGTCGGCGGGGTTTCGCCCTCTTGCGACGAGGGCAACGAGTACCGCAAGGCGCGCCTGGCCTATGCCGATGAGAGCGAGGGCGTGACGGGCGAATTCACCTACGACGAGGATCTGCAGGCGGTATTCGTTTTGACCGCCGCCAAGCGGGAAAACGGTTACGCCGTCACCGTGCGCAACGACGGCGATCTGACCGACGTTTGCTCCGTCGACGGCTACCTTGACGGCGTCTTTTTCGCCAACCGCCGGCTGGAGCTGGATCCCGGCGAGGAGCAAACCGTCGCCTTTACCCCCGACAAGCCCGCCGCTACCGCTGCTTTCCTTTGCCGCGGACAGCTGTTGACGGTATAAGGAGTATATGATGGATCGTGATCGTTTGCCAATCACCCTGCAGCAGCCCCACGTCCACCTGACCAAACGGGCGGTGTGGGCGCTGTTCGGGGAAACGGTGAAGCTGACGCCCAAAAGCCCGACCGATATGCCGGGCAAATTCGTCGCCGCCCAGACGGTGACCGTCACCGGCCCGAACGGGGCGTCGGTCGCCCTGCCTATCACCGGGCCGTCGTCGCCCTATACCCAGGTGGAGCTGACCGTCGATCTGGCGGGTCGGCTGGGGGTAGACGCCAAAATCGAGCCGTCGGGAAAAGGCACGGCCGGCGGGGTAACGGTGAGCGGACCCGAAGGGTCGCTCACCCTGGACAAGGGAGTGCTCATCCCGCAGCCCCATTTTCATCTGCCGCCGGAGGACGCTTCGACCCTCTCCCTGCTGGAAGGGCAGACCGTTACGTTGGCTACGCCTGACGGGCGCATCCTTGAAAAGGTGCTGGTGCGGGTCAACCATCTGACCGCCAACCGGATCCACCTTCTCGCCGAACCCGATTGTCCCTTCACCCCCGACGACGTGTTTCACGTGGTATAAACAGCCGTATTCAAAATCGCCCGCCTGTGCGTTTGCACAGGCGGGCGATTTATGGTAGATGCTTACTTTTTGAAGCTGTCTTTGAGCGACACCGAGCGGTTGAAGACCGGATGATCGGGGGTGCTGTCGGTGTTGTCCACGCAGAAATAGCCAAGCCGCATGAACTGATAGGACGCGGGAGCTTTTGCACCGGCCAGGGACGCTTCCAGCTTGCAGTCGGTCAGCGTTTCCAGTGAATCGGGGTTGAGGCAGTCGAGGAAATCCTTGTCGCCGCTCTCCGGGTCGGGGTCGGAGAAGAGGGAAGAGTAGAGCCGTACCTCCGCGGTCGCCGCCGTGCGGCTGTCCACCCAGTGGATGGTGCCTTTCACCTTGCGCCCGTCGGGGGTGTTGCCGCCCCGGGTCTCGGGATCGTAGGTGCAAAGCACCTCGATCACCTTGCCGTCGTCGTCCTTGACACAGCCGGTGCATTTGACGACGTAGGCGGATTTGAGCCGCACCTCGTTGCCGGGGAAGAGACGGAAATACCCCTTGACCGGCTCGTCCATATAATCGCTCTTCTCGATCCACAGATGCTTGGAGAAGGAGACCTCGCGGGTGCCAAGCGACGGATCGCCGGGATGGTTTTCCACCTCGAAGACCTCTGTCTGATCGTCGGGATAGTTGGTGACGGTCAGCTTGACGGGCTTGAGCACCGCCATTGCCCGCAGGGCGTGGTCGTTGAGATCCTCCCGCAGGCAATGCTCCAGCAGGGCGATGTCCACCGTGTTGGGGGTCTTCGCCACGCCGATGCGGTCGATAAAATCCCGGATGGAGGCCGGGGTGTAGCCCCGGCGGCGCAGGCCGCGCAGGGTGGGCATCCGCGGATCGTCCCAGCCGGACACCTCGCCGCCCTCCACCAGCCGGCGGAGCTTGCGCTTGCTCATCACGGTGTAGTTGACGTTGAGCCGGGCAAACTCGATCTGGCGGGGCTTGTCGGGCAGATCGACGTTTTCCACCACCCAGTTGTAGAGCGGCCGGTGATCCTCAAATTCGAGGGAGCACAGGGAATGGGTGATCCCTTCCAGGGCGTCTTCCAACGGATGGGCGTAGTCGTACATCGGATAGATGCACCATTTGTTGCCCTGGCGGTGGTGAGAAGCGTGGTTGATCCGGTAGATCACCGGATCGCGCATATTGAAGTTGCCGGAGTTGAGATCGATCTTGGCCCGCAGGGTCATCGCCCCGTCGGGAAATTCCCCGGCTTTCATCCGCGCAAACAGATCGAGACTTTCCTCGATCGGCCGGTCACGGTAGGGACTGACCGCCGGACGGGTCAGATCGCCGCGGTTTTCCCGCACCTGCTCGGGCGTCAGCTCGCAAACGTAGGCCAGCCCCTTTTTGATCAGACCCACCGCCAGTTCGTACATTTTGTCGAAATAATCCGACGCGTAGAAAAAGTCGTCGCCCCAGTCGTAGCCCAGCCAGTGGATATCCTCCTGGATGGCGTCGACGTATTCCACGTCCTCCTTGTCGGGGTTGGTGTCGTCCATTCGCAGATGGCACTTGCCGCCGTATTTTTCCGCCGTGCCGAAGTCGATGCAAAACGCTTTGGCGTGGCCGATGTGCAGATAGCCGTTGGGCTCGGGCGGAAACCGGGTGATCACCGGTTTGCCGTAGCAGCGGCCGCCTTCGGCCAGTTCCTCGTCGATGATATCGTGGATGAAGTTGCCGGACATGACCTCCGGCGCTTTGATGTCTTCGCTCATAAATCCAACCCTCTCTTATTTGCTCCACGCGGCGATCGCGCGGTCCAGTCTTGCTTGTACCCGGTCGGTGCCCAACAGCTGCATGATCCCGCACAGATCGGGGGTGTTGCGCCGCCCGGTCACGGCGATGCGGATCAGGGTGCTGATATCCCCGGCGTGACCCTTGTAGCCTTCGGGATGCAGCTTGTATTCCTTTACCTCGGGGCAAAAGCCGAGGGAGGGACACAACTCCTTGATGGCGGCAAACCATTCCTGCTTGTCCTGCGCCGGATCCCAGATCGCCTTGTAAGCCGTCAGCGCCGCCGCGGCGTCGGCCGGGGCGATATTCTCGGGCAATTCGTCGCAGGGGGTAAAGGTTTCGTCAAAGAAATAAGCGGCGTAGTCGGGCGCGTCGTTCCATTTGGCGAGATCCTTGCGGGGCTTGTTGCCGCCGCGATCGATGGCAAAGACGCCCTTCGCGTAGTCGGCGTCCCGCTCCAGCAGCGCCGAAAAGGCGGGATCGTACGCCTTCGCCCAGGCGCGGACGGCGCCGCATACCGCGTCGGCGTCCATCCGGGCAATGACGTTTTTGCTCACGTCGTTGAGCTTGTTCAGATCGAACAGGGCGCCGGAAGCGCTCATTTTTTTGAGGTTGAAGGGGAAGGCCGACCGGGACGCGTCGGGATTGCGGCGCCGCCATTCCTCAAAGTCGCTGTTGGCGATGGTGTGCAGATATTCCATCACGCTGTCGGCGGGATAGCCCTGCTCGGCGTAAAAATGCACCGCCGCCTCGGGATCCTTGCGCTTGGAAAGCTTGCGCTTGCTGCCGTCCTCTTCCTTCATAATCGGGCTGACGTGGGCGTATTTGGGCGGCTTGAAGCCCAGCACCCGGAACAGCTGCAGATGGATGGGCACCGAGGCGATCCACTCGTCTCCGCGGATGACGTGGGTGGTGCGCATCAGGTGGTCGTCGACGGCGTGGGCGAAATGATAGGTGGGAATGCCGTCGGTTTTGAGCAGCACCACGTCCTGATCGTTTTCCGGCATCTCGATGGTGCCCTTGATCAGATCGTCGAATTTCACCCGCCGCGCCTCGTCGCCGGGAGAGCGCAGCCGCACCACGTAGGGCTGGCCCGCCTCAATGCGTCTGAGCGCCTCGTCGGGAGTCAGATTGCGGTAAACCGCGTACCGGCCGTAGCAGCCGGTGCGTTCCTTGCGCTGCTCCTGTTGGGCGCGGATGGACGCCAGCTCCTCGGGCGTGCAAAAGCAGGGATAGGCCAGCCCCTTTGCGACCAGATCCCGAACGTAGGCATGGTAGATCTCGGCGCGGCGACTTTGCTGATACGGGCCGTAATCGCCCTTGACCTCGCCGGGAGCGACGAAGCCCTCGTCGATCGCCACGCGATAATCCGCCAACCCCTTGAGGATGTCCTCGGCGCCGCCTTCGACCTCCCGCTTTTTATCGGTATCCTCCAGCCGGAAATAAAAAATCCCGTTGCTGGCGGTGGCGGTCAGCCGGTTGATGGTGGCGGTGAACAACACCCCCAGATGCAGATACCCGGTGGGACTGGGAGCGATCCGGGTCACCCGGGCGCCTTCCCCCAGATCCCGCGGGGGATAAATGGTCTCATACTCCTCAGGGGTGTGACGCACGTCGGGGAACATCCGCTGCGCCAGATCCTGCCATGTGGTCATAGTCTTCATCCTTTTCTGTGTGAAATGCACTCCATTTAAGTAATTTTACATTTTTTGGTTGAAAATGTCAATCCACCTGTGCTAATATAAAGAAAGAATTTGCAAAAGGAGAGGCTCCATGGATTTTACCTTTGCCAACCGGGTGCAGGCGCTCAAACCGTCCGCCATCCGGGAGATCTTCAAATACGCCGCCGATCCCGAGGTGGTGTCGCTTTCGGCCGGCAATCCCGCTCCGCAGGCGTTTCCCGTCGACGCGGTGCGGGCCATCTCCGAGCGGCTGCTGCGGGAAGATCCCGTCGGCGCGCTGCAATACTCCGTTACCGAGGGATATCCGCCTCTGCGGGAGCACCTGTCTGCCTATCTGCGGCAAAAACACGGTCTCGGCGGGGAAGGAGACGAGCTGCTGATCACCTCCGGCGCCCAACAGGCGATGGAGATGGTCGCCAAGGTGCTGTGCAACGAAGGGGACGAGGTGATCTGCGAATCCCCGAGCTTTGTCGGCTCGCTTAACTCCTTTCGCTCGATCGGCGCCGGGCTTGTCGGGGTGCCGATGCAGCCCGACGGGATGGACGTGGATGCGCTGGAGGAAGTCCTGAAGACCCATCCGCGGGCGAAATTCCTGTACACCATCCCCAACTTTCAAAATCCCACCGGCGCTTGCATGAGCGCCGAAAAGCGCCGCCGGGTCTACGAGCTTTGCCGCTCGAACGGCGTGCTGATCGTCGAGGATAACCCGTACGGCGATCTGCGTTTCGCCGGCGAAGATCTGCCGGCGATCAAGTCGATGGATGAGGACGGCGGCGTGCTGTACGTCGGCAGCTTTTCCAAGGTGCTGGCGCCCGGACTGCGGGTGGGTTACGCTGTCGGACCCAAACCGCTGATCCAGAAGATGGTGGTGGTCAAGCAGGGCGAGGACGTCCACACCGGCATCTGGGCACAGCGGATCTGCCACGCCTTTATGACGCGGTACGATTTTGAAGCCCATTTGCAGACTCTGCGGACGATCTACCGCCGCAAGGCCCGGTATACGATGGATCTCATGGATCGGTATCTCATCCCCGCCGGGATCACCTACCGGCCCATTGAGGGCGGCCTGTTTTTGTGGTGCGATCTGCCAAAGGACGCCGATCCGGCGGACTTTTGCGCCCGCGCCGTTAAGGAATACAAAGTGGCGGCGGTGCCCGGAACAGCTTTTTTGACCGACGAGCGCCAGCCCTGTCATTCCTTGCGCATCAACTATTCCACCCCGACCGACGAGGCGCTCGCCAAGGGTATCGAGCGGCTGGGTGCGTTCGCCAAAGAATACCTGACCCAAACATAAACTTGTCATTCTGAGCGAAGCGAAGAATCTTGTCGTGTATTCTGAAAGAGTCTTCGTCGCGTTCGCTCTTCAGAATGACGTATGATCCATAAGGAGGAAAAACCATGACCGAAATCAACAACACCGAGCGTCGCAAACGGGCGCTGAGCTGCATCCAACCCACCGGTATCCCGACGCTGGGCAACTATCTCGGCGCTTTGCGCAACTGGGTGAGTATGCAGGACGAATTTGACTGCGCCTTTGCCGTGGCCGATCTGCACGCCATCACCGTGCGGCAGGAGCCGGCCGCTCTGCGCCGGCAGATCATGGAGATGTACGCCCTGCTGCTGGCGATCGGGCTGGATCCCGAAAAGCAGCTGATCTTCGTGCAGTCGCAGGTGCCGGCCCACGCCCAGCTGTCGTGGCTGCTGTCCTGCTACACCCAGTTCGGCGAACTCTCCCGGATGACCCAGTTCAAGGACAAATCCCAAAAACACGCCGACAACATCAACCTCGGTCTGTTTGCCTATCCGTCCCTGATGGCGGCGGATATCCTGCTGTACCAGCCGGATTACGTGCCGGTGGGCGCCGACCAAAAGCAGCATTGCGAGCTGACGAGAGACATCGCCACCCGCTTCAACAGCATCTACGGCAACGTCTTCACCGTGCCCGAGCCGTATATTATGAAATCCGGCGCGCGGGTCTGTTCGCTGCAGGATCCCACCAAGAAGATGTCCAAATCCGACGAAAACCAAAACGCTTTCGTCTCTCTTAAGGACGATCCCGATACCATTTTGCGCAAATTCAAGCGGGCGGTGACCGACAGCGAGGCGAAGGTCTACTACGATCCCGCAAACAAACCGGGCGTCAGCAATCTGATGGATATTTACGCCGCCGTGACCGGGCAATCCAACAAGCAGATCGAAGCGGCGTTTGCCGCAAAAGGCTACGGCGACTTCAAGGCGGCGGTGGCCGAAGCGGTCATCGAGGAGCTGCGGCCCATTCAGGCGCGGTTTGCCGAACTGCTCAAGGACAAGGCGCAGATCGAGGCCCTGATGAAGCAGGGCGCCGAAAAGGCGTCTTTCGTCGCCGACCGCACCCTGCGCAAGGTGATGAAAAAGATCGGTTTCGTGCAGGTATGAGCGCCGATCAAGCCTTGACGGCCATCATCGTCGCCGCCGGATCGTCGACCCGGATGGGTCGGCCCAAGCAGTGGATCGTCTACGACGGTCTGCCGGTGCTGGGGCATACCCTGCGGGCGTTTGAATTGTCCGGGAGGGTGAACGCCGTGGTGGTGGTCACCCGAAAAGAGGATATCGCGCAAACGGGCGACTTGTGCGCCCGGATGGGACTGCGCAAGGTGGTCGCCGTGGTGCCTGGCGGCAATACCCGCCAGCGCTCGGTCAAGGCCGGAATGGACGCGCTGCCGGCGAACGCCGCTCTGGTGGCGATCCACGACGGCGCCCGTCCCTTCGTCAGCGCCGAACTGATCGCCCGGGTGGCCGACGCGGCCCAAAAAACCGGTGCCGCGGCCGCCGCGGTGGCGGTCAAGGACACCGTCAAGATCGCCGATGGGCAAGGGCTTGTGCAAAGCACTCCCGACCGGCGGACGTTGTGGAGCGTCCAAACGCCCCAGATCTTCGACCGCCGGCGGTTTGCCGACGCGCTGGAAAAGGCGTTTGAGCGCGGACTGGATCTCACCGACGACTGCGGCGTGATGGAGGCGGCCGGATATCCGGTGACCCTGTGCCAGGGGGATTACCGCAACGTCAAAATCACCACGCCGGAGGATCTGGCGTTTGTGGAAAAGAGGGGAGACGCTATGCGGATCGGACACGGATACGACGTTCACCGGCTGGTGCCGGGACGGGCGCTGATTCTGGGCGGGGTGAACATCCCCCACGAGACCGGTCTGCTCGGTCATTCCGACGCCGACGTGCTGCTTCACGCCATCATGGACGCTCTGCTCGGCGCCGCGGCGATGGGCGATATCGGGTGCTGGTTCCCGGACACCGACGAGCGGTACGAGGGCGCCGACAGCATGGCGCTGCTGCGCGAAACCGTGCGGCTGATCGCCGACAAGGGCTACCGCGTCGGCAATATCGACGCCACCGTGCTGGCGCAGGCGCCCAAGCTCAAGCCCTTTATCCCGCAGATGCGCCAAAACGTCGCCGCCGCCTGCGGCATATCGGTGGAGCAGGTCAGCGTCAAGGCCACCACCGAGGAGGGTCTGGGCTTCACCGGGCAACAGGAAGGCATCGCCGCCCACGCGGTCTGTCTGCTGGAAAAGTAAACGTATCCAAACGAAACACAGGGCGTCGCCGGTTGGCGACGCCCTGTGTTTCGTTATGGCGCGGTCGTGGTCGTTGCGGGTGTCGTTGCGGTCGTGGTAAAGCGCTCGGGGATCGGCATGGTCAGATCTGGCTCCTCCATCCCGACGCCGACGTATAGATCGCGGTGGATGACGATCAGATCCTGGCGGTCGATCCAACCCCGCTCAAAAGCGCCGTTGAGGGTATCAAAATCCCCCTCTTTGTATACCAGCAGTTGTTGAGAGTCCGGAAAACGGAAGGTGATGCCGTCCACGGCGGCATAGGATACCGCTTGCGTGTAAAACATACCGCCTTTGTCGATGAACAGCACCGTAACGTCGCCGTATGTGCCGACGACGCGGCGGATGAACACCTTGCTTGTCTGCAGGTTTTGGTATTCACTGCTGTTGGAGTACCTTCGCTTGAGAAACGCAACATAATCCTCTTTGATCTTTTTTGGGAAATGTCGGTGGAACGGGTCGTTTCGGGTGGTGGCTCCCAGAAATTCGGTGCCGTGGGAAGGGTTTCGGGATTCTTAAACAGCGATAAAAACGCCTCTTCAAAGTCCTTTTCAGCCATCACCGCATACCCGCCGGTTGTTCCGTGGGCGATCAAGTCGGTTTTTCTTTGTGGCTTGACCTTCTTCATCAACTCAGAATTCCAGTCAAAATACCCTGTATATGCCAGCACGTCGCCGTTTTCAATGGGGAACACGCTGAATTTATAGTATGTATCCAGATACACATCTGTAAACGCTGCTACTTCCGGATACTTCTCGGCATAATAGCCCAATGATTGCGTGACAAAAACGTAGTCCTTTTGTTCGAGAATCACGGCGGAATGCGCCAAAGGGGAACGTATTTGGCCTTCGTAATAAATTTTGATAATGCCGCCCTTGCCCGGCGGATTTCCGTGATAGACCTGATCAATCTTTACTTCAATGATTACTTTTTTTTCCCAATCGGGAACAGTCTCGTATTTTTGGCTCCGGGAGGATACGTACTCTCTGCAGCTAATGACCTTTCCGCTGAACACGTATTCCGCATGGGTGATTTCGCGTCTCAGGTCAAACCACGTGTCAGTCTGATCCCAAAATCCGGTTTTCGATTTTTGAAAAGGCAACTCCTCCCACATGACGTCGCCGTGCTTGAGCACCTCCAGCGGACGGGTCGTGGCAGTCGTTTGACGGGTGGTTTTGGATGCGCGTGCGGTCGTTGTGGAATTCGTCGCGGTCGTTGTGGTTTTAGACGGCGTAACGGTCAGTGAGGTGTTGCTTGCGACCGTTGCCAAAGAAGGAGGGTCCGTTTGACAAGCCGCGGCGCAAAACAGCGTTCCGGCGGCAAGGAGTATCGCCAGCGCGGTGTTCGTGATCCGTTTGAGATACCCATAGATGCTCATAACAACCCTCCTGTCGATTTCAATAGTCCTACTGACGTTCAAAATAAATATATCACAAATAGTGTGATCGGTCAAGCAAAGACACGCAAAGAACCCGCGCGGCGCGACACCCCGCCTTCCTGCGGCATATACTGGGGATGACAAGCATTGTCAGACAGGAGGTATCGTCAATGGAATCGGTCACGATCGAGGTTTCCTCGGTCACCGCCGCCATGCGCGGCAAAAGCGTTTTGGAACGCCATCGCGTCAAAGCCTATATCGGCCGTCGGCTGGAGGATGGCGGACGCGGCGGCTGCGGATATCGTTTGATCGTTTACAACCGGGGCGAGGAAGCGGTGCGGCTGCTGAAAGCGGCCGGCGTCCGCGTCACCCGGGTGGAACGGGGCGTGAGCGGATGATCTATTTCGACAACGCCGCCACCACTTTCCCCAAGCCGCCGTCCGTTCGCCGGGCGGTGATCCGGGCGATGGAAGCGTACGGCGCCAATCCCGGCCGTGGCGGGCACCGGATGAGCCTGCAGACCGCGCGGGAGGTTTTTTTGTGCCGCCAGACCGCCGCCGAGCTGTTCGGCGCGCCGGACGAGGAACACGTGATCTTCACCGCCAACGCCACCGCCTCGCTGAACGTCGCCATCCGGGGACTTTTGCAGGATGGCGGCCGGGCGGTGGTGTCCGATCTCGAGCACAACGCTGTGATGCGCCCGCTGCACGCTCTGTCGCCAAAGCGCCCGGTCTACGACGTCGCCGCCGTCACGCCGGAGGACGACGACGCCACCCTGGCGGCGTTTGAAGCGGCGATCACCCCGCAGACCAAGGCGATCGTCTGCACCCACGCGTCCAACGTTTTCGGGATCACCCTGCCCGTTCGGCGGATCGGAGAACTGGCGCGCCGGCACGCCATCCCGTTGGTGGTGGACGCGTCTCAGTCGGCGGGACTGATCCCCATCGATATGGAAAGGGATCATATCGATTATCTCTGTCTGCCGGGGCATAAAGGGCTCTACGGCCCGATGGGGACGGGACTGCTGATCTGCGGCAAAGGCCGTACGCTGCCGCCGCTGATCCTCGGCGGCACCGGCACCCGATCCCGCTCCTTCGATCAGCCGGACGACCTGCCCGACCGGCTGGAAAGCGGCACGCTCAACGTTCCCGGCATCTGCGGCCTTCGCGCCGGGATGGCCTTCGTAAAGCGACAGGGCGTCGAGGCGCTTGCCGGCCGGGAGAGAGAAGGGCTGAAAGCGTTTTATGAGAAGTTGTTGAACTGTAAAGGCATAAGGCTTTACAGTAATACCGCCCGTCTGGACAGAGGCGTTCCCTTGCTGTCGCTGACGGTGGAC
>JBMNVL010000043.1:0-15156 GCA_050946775.1 Acutalibacteraceae bacterium | reverse complement strand
AAACGGTAGCGTTTGCGAGCGCCGCCGGGGGCGGGAACAGCGAGCAAAAAGCTGGTGCCGCGGTCGGCGACCGGTGAGCGCGAAAGCGCCACACCGGAGCCGGGCACCGCAAACGGTGGCGTTTGCGAGCGCCGCCGGGGGCGGGAACAGCGAGCAAAAAGCTGGTGCCGCGGTCGGCGACCGGTGAGCGCGAAAGCGCCACACCGGAGCCGGGCACCGCAAACGGTGGCGTTTGCGAGCGCCGCCGGGGGCGGAAGCAGCGAGCAAAAAGCTGGCACGGCGATAGCCGTGACTGGGGGATTGTCCGTATATACGCCGCCTTGCGGCGGCTACACCTCATCCGTCTTGTCTCGTGCTGCGCACGCGCCAATCCACCTTTTTCTCCCGAAACGGGCCCCTTTTGTCCGCTTCGCGGACATTTCCCCCGCCAAGCGGGGGAATAACCTCAAGGGGAAGGCAAGCTGTACCCCACTCATTTGCAAATGCCCGGCAAACGTCCACTTCGTTTTATCACCCCCAAAAGGAGGATCTACCATGAACAAACTGCTCAAATTGCTGGAAACCAACGCCCGCAAATCCAACGCCGAGCTGGCGGTGATGCTGGGCGTCACCGAACAGCAGGTGGCCGATCAGATCGCCGCGCTGGAGCGAGAAGGCGCCATCCGGGGATACCAGGCGCTGGTCGACTGGGATCGCACCGACCGGGAATACGTCACGGCGATCATCGAACTGAAGGTCAGCCCCAAAAAGGACTCCGGCTTTGAAAGCATCGCCGAGGCGGTCGCCCGCTTGGAGGAGGTGGAAAGCGTCTACCTGATGTCCGGCGGATACGATCTGTCGGTGGTGGTCAGCGGGCGCACCTTCCAGGAGGTGGCGATGTTCGTTTCCAAGCGGCTGTCGCCGATGGACGCGGTGCTGTCCACCGCCACCCATTTCGTGCTGCGCCGGTACAAGGACCGCGGCGTCATCTTCGCCCATCAACCCCGTGACGAGCGGGAGCAGTCTTTGCAGAATTGAGGTTTCCATGGATTACGAACGTTTGCTCAACCGCACCCTGAAGGAGATCAAGCCTTCGGGGATCCGGCGGTTTTTCGATATCGCCAACGAGATGGACGACGTCATCTCCCTGTCGATCGGCGAGCCGGATTTTTCCACCCCCTGGCACATCCGCCAGGTGGGTATCCGCTCGCTGGAGGAAGGCAAGACCTGGTACACCGCCAACGCGGGGCTGCTGCGGCTGCGCCAGTCGGTGTCGGGCTTCGTCGCCCGGCGGACCGGGGTGACCTACGATCCCAAGGATCAGATCGTGGTCACCGTCGGCGGCAGCGAGGCGATCGATCTCGCCCTGCGGGCGGTGATCAACCCCGGGGATGAGGTGCTCATCCCGGTGCCCAGCTTCGTTTGCTACGAGCCGCTGACCCGCATGGCGGGCGGTGTGCCGGTGCTGATCGAGACCAGAGCCGAGGACGCCTTTCGGCTGACGGCCGACGCCCTGCGCGCCGCCATCACGCCCCGCACCAAGGCGCTGATCCTGCCCTTTCCCAACAACCCCACCGGCGCGGTGCTGCGCCGGGAACATCTCGAGGAGATCGCGCAGGTGCTGCGGGGAACGGACATTCTGGTGATCAGCGACGAGATCTATTCCGAGCTGACCTACGCCGGGCAACCCCATTGCAGCGTCGCGTCCCTGCCGGGAATGGAAGAGCGCACCCTGCTGATCAACGGGTTTTCCAAGGCCTACGCCATGACCGGCTGGCGGCTGGGCTTTATCTGCGGTCCGGCGCCGGTGATCCGATCCATCGTCAAGCTTCACCAGTTCGGAATCATGAGCGCGCCCACCACCGCCCAGTACGCCGCCATCGACGCGCTGGACAACGGAGACGAGGACATCGCGCGGATGCGGGGCGAATACGATATTCGCCGGCGGTACATCGTGCAGCAGCTCAACGACATGGGGCTGACCTGCTTCGATCCCGAGGGAGCGTTTTACGTTTTCCCGTCGATCGCCAAAACCGGGCTGTCGTCGGAGGATTTCTGCCGCCGGCTGCTGGAGAGCGAGCACGTCGCGGTGGTGCCGGGCAACGCCTTCGGCGATTGCGGCGAGGGCTTTATCCGGATTTCCTACTGCTATTCGCTGGAGCATATCACCGAGGCGATGAAGCGCATCCGCCGCTTTCTGGAGGCGTTTTGATGCGCCGGGTCACGGTGTTCGCGCCCGCCAAGATCAATCTGACACTGGACGTGGCGGGCAAACGCCCCGACGGGTATCACGAGCTGCGCTCGGTGATGCACGCGGTCGATCTGGGCGATACCCTGACCGTTGCCCGGCGGGAACGGCCGGGGATCGGGCTTTGGCTGTCCGATCCCGAGCTGCCCGCCGGCGCGGACAACACGGTGTATAAAGCCGCCGCCGCGCTGCTGGCGTTGGCGGGCGATCCCTTCGGGGTGGAGATCCGGGTGGACAAGCGCGTTCCCCGTCAGGCGGGTCTGGCGGGCGGCAGCGCCGACGCCGCCGGGACGCTGGTGGGGATCAACGCCCTGCTGGACGGGCGGTTTTCGGCAAAGGAGCTGGAAGCCGTCGCCGCCACCGTCGGGGCGGACGTCCCCTTTTGTCTGCGGGGCGGCTGCGCTCTGGCCGAGGGGATCGGGGAAAAGCTGATGACCCTGCCGCCGCTGCCCGCGTGGACGGCGATCCTGTGCAAGCCGCCGGTCGGCGTCTCGACGCCCGAGGCTTACCGGCTGGTGGACGGGGCGAAAAAGGATCCCGCCACCGACCGGATGCTCAAAGCGCTGAAAAGCGGCGATCCCGGCGGGATCGGCCGGGCGCTGGGCAACGATTTCGAGGCGGCGCTGGCCCTGCCCGAGGTGGCGGCCATCCGCGCGGCAATGGAACGGTTTTCCCCGCTGGGCAGCCGGATGACCGGCAGCGGCTCGGCGGTTTACGCCCTGTTTGAAAGCGACCCGCCGGCGCGGGACTGCGCCGCGGCGCTGGACGGGATGGGCGAGGTGTTCTGGTGCCATCCGTACGCCCTCGGGCCGACGGTTGTCAAGGAGGAAGAGGTATGAAACGGATTCAGAATATCGCCGCCGCGCTGGCGGCGTTGACGCTGGCGCTGACCGCTTTGGGCGGCTGCGGCGGCGAACAGCCCCTGCCTGACGAAAAGCCGTCCACCACGGCGGCAAGACCGGGGCAGACCACCACGACCGCCGCCCCGACGGCGAGCCGGACGGCCGCCGACACCACGGCGACCGCCGCCCCGACGACCGCCGCGCAGGTGGCGGTCACCGGCCTTACGCTGGACGTTTACGAGGTGACGGTGGCGGTGGGGCAAAGCAAGATGCCCTGGGTGACCATGTCGCCCGAAAACGCCACCGACAAAAGCGAGATCTGGACCAGCAGCGACGAGACGGTCGCCACGGTGGACGGCATCGGCAACATTACCGGCAAAAAAGAGGGCACCTGCGTGGTGACGGTCAAGGCCGCCGCGGCGCCGTCGGTCAAGGCCGAGGTCAAGGTGACGGTCACG
Organism: Acutalibacteraceae bacterium; assembly: GCA_050946775.1. GTDB lineage: Bacteria > Bacillota > Clostridia > Oscillospirales > Acutalibacteraceae > UMGS1474. The sequence continues at coordinate 11,629 of JBMNVL010000043.1, read as the reverse complement.
CCCGCCCCCAAAACCACCGCGCCGCCGGCCGGGGAAACCATCGAGCAGATGGTGGAGCGGATTTCCTCCAAGGCCAAGGAGCCGACCTATATCCAGGGGATTTTGATCGCCAACAAGACCTACGGCCTGCCCCGGGATTTCAATCCCGGCGCCAGCCCGGAGATGTTGGCGGCCTTTTCCAAAATGCAAAAAGCCGCCGCCGCACAGGGGTTGACTCTGTACGACAGCTCGGATTTTCGCACCTACGATCTGCAGGTGACGCTGTATACCCGCTATTGCCGCAATTCCGGACAGGCCGCGGCCGATACCTATTCCGCCCGGCCGGGGTATTCGGAGCACCAGACCGGACTGGTGATCGATCTCAACACGGTGGAGGATTCCTTCGGCTATACCGCCGAGGCGGCGTGGGTGGCCAAAAACGCCCATAAATACGGCTTTATCGTCCGCTATCCCAAGGGGAAAGAGGCGATCACCGGCTACCAGTACGAGCCGTGGCACATCCGCTATCTCGGGGTGGATACCGCCACCGCCGTTTACAACAGCGGGAAAACGCTGGAGGAGTATCTCGGCATCACCTCGGTGTACGCCGATTGACGACGGGCGTAAGCCAACGGCGGGCGAACTTGGCTCTCCCTTTGGGAGAGGCAAGACGCACTCCGTGTGAAAGGAGAAGATGGTATGAAAAAAGGGATATGGCTGGCCGCGGCGGCGCTTTTGGCCGCCACGCTGACGGGCTGTACGGCTGACGACCCCGCAACCGGCGAGCCGACTACCACCGCGCTGGTGCAAACGACCGCCTCCCGGCCGCAAACGACCGCCACCGCCACCGCCGTCGACCCGATCCGGGTGGAGATCGACGATATCGCCGCCATGACGCCCAAGGCCATCGCCGATAAGATCTTCGCCCCGGCGTACGAGCTGTACAACGGCTATACCGGGCTGGGATTTTATCAAAACGGACAACCCTACGTATTCGATCCCGACGACACCGTGCAGGGACAATGGGCCCCGCTGCAGCGGCTGGTCAGCCCCTACGCGACGTACGACGAGTATATGGCGGCGCTGCGGGCGCATTTCACCGACGAGCTGATCGCGGAGTTTACCGACAAAAAACTGGCCGAGCGGGACGGCAAGGCGTATCTTTTTGACGGCGGCCGGGGCGTCAATATCTTCTATATCGATACCGTCTACGCCGTCAAATCGGTCGATTATGAAAACAAGACGGTGATCTTTACCGCCACCAGCCGGTACGTCAAGGACGAGTACTGGGATCTGGCGGAGGATCTCGAAAATATTCCCGCGGAGTATATCCAAACGGGAACGGGCGATTTCACCTACCTGCGGCAGGAAAACGGCTGGGTGTTCGCCGATTTCATGCCCTACGACCGGATCGGCCTGAGCTGACCGGCCGGCGAACGACGGGAAAGGAGGCGAGACGATGAAACGGACGGTTATCCGCTTTCTGGCGGTAACGCTGGCGGCGGCAATGCTGCTGGCGGCAACGCCGACGGCGGCCACCACCCCCAAGGGGTCGGATTATACCGCCAACAAAACCGTCGCCGCCCGGCTGGACGTCGTCTTCGCCACCTACGGCCCGGGCACCTACTTTACCTACGACGGCAAGCCCTGCACCGATCACAACACCAATCCGCACTGCGCCAACGGTGATCCCTACGGCTGCAACTGCCGCCGGGTGCTGGACGACGGCACCGATATGCTGGCGTGGCAGTGCTTCGGCTACGCGCGGTACGTGTTTTACACTCTGTTCGGGTTTATCGATAACGCCGCGACGGCGTCCCGGTGGGTGGATCTCGGGTCGATCCCGGCGGGAGAAATGAGCGAATCCTCCGCCAAAAGCCTGCTTCTCAAGGCCAAAACCGGCGCCCATATCCGCGCCGGCGGCCATTCCATGGCGGTGCTGTCCGTCGCCGGCGACGGGATCACGGTGATCCACGCCAACATCCACAACAACTGCGACGTGGTGCTGCAGCGGTTCACGTGGAGCCAGTTCGTCTCCTTTTACGGGCGCAACGGGATCGAATACGTCCATATGCCTAAGGTGTACCCCGGGGACGAGACCGATCAAAAGACCGTCGCCGAGGGGATCTATACCCTGCAAAACGTTTCCACCGGCCGGGCGCTGCAGGTGGCCGGCGGCAAGGATACAAGCGGCGCCGCCGTCAATACCGGCGCCCTCAACGCCGCCTCCAAGGCGCAGCAGTTCAAGCTGGTTTATCGCGGCGCCGGGCTGTACGCGCTGTACGCCGTCTGCTCTTCGAACGGGCAAAACCGGGTGGTGGATATCATCCGCAGTCCCGGCACCTCCATCCCCGGCGGCAATTTTCTGGAACTGTGGACCACCGAAGACCCCGGCGCCCAGCAATTCCGCTTTTTGCCCCGCGCGGACGGCAGCTACACGGTGGAGGTGGGGATCTCACCCGGGGTGGTGATGGCCGACAAGGCCAAGGCGAGCGATCAGATCACGGTGGAAAAGGCCGACGGTTCCGCCCTGCAGGGGTGGCGGCTGACCCGTATCGACGCGCCCTCCACCACCGAACCCACCACGACCACCACGACCACCACGACGACCACGACCAAGCCCACCCAGCCGACTCAGCCCACGCAGCCGCCGGCGATCGCCGACGGCCGGGGCGTGGTGCGGGTGACGGTGGACGACTGGCTGAATCTGAGAGAGAAGCCCAACACCTCCTGTGCCGTGCTGGGGCGGATATACGACGGCGTTTTGCTGGCGGTGCGGGCGCTCAGCGGGGAATGGGGACAGGTGACCTTCGACGGCAAGACCGGGTGGATCGCGCTGGAGTACACCGAGAAGGTGACGGCGCTGGGCGACACCGACGGATCGGGCGCTCTCGCGGCCGCCGACGCCCTGATGGCGCTGCAGCACGCCACCGGCAAGATCGGGCTGACGGCGGCGCAAAAGCTGGCCGCCGACGTGGACGGCGACGGGACGGTATCCGCCGGCGACGCCCTGCGGATTCTCCAGTTCGTCACCGGGAAAGTCCAATCGCTTTGATAAAAACGAAAAACGCGCCTGCCGACCGGCAGGCGCGTTTTCTAACGTCTAACGTCTATTATCTATGATCTATCTATTATCGAACGATCACTTCGCCCATGGTGCCGGGGGCGGCGCAGGCGGCGTTGGACTCGTCGGTGTCGATGTGCATCGCCAGGGCGAAGGAATCCTTCACCCGCACCACCACGTCGCTGAAGACCAGCGCGCGGCCGTTGGAATTGATTTTAACGTCGACCTCCTGCTTGTCCCGCACACCGAATTCGGCGGCGTCGGCGGGCGTCATGTGGATATGGCGCTTGGCGGCGATGACGCCCTGGGTCAGCTCCACCTCGCCGCAGGGTCCGACCAGCTTGCATCCGCCGGAGCCGGCGATATCGCCCGATTCGCGGATGGGCGCGTCCACCCCGATGGAGCGGGCGTCGGTCAGGGAGATCTCCACCTGGGTCTCGGGACGGACCGGGCCGAGGATGGACACCCCGGACAGGGTGCGCTTGGGCCCGACGATATCCACCCGCTCGTTGCTGGCGAACTGGCCGGGCTGGGAGAGCGCCTTTTTGACCGTCAGCTCGTAGCCGGCGCCGAACAGGGTCTCCAGATCCTCTTTGGTCACGTGAACGTGACGGGCGGAGGTCTCCACCAAAACGGTTTTTGCCATTCAAAACACATCCTTTTGCAAATTTCCTTCCTATTGTAACGCTTTTGTCTTGTTTTTTCAAGGGGGAATATGGTATGATAACCATATATGTATTTTCCCCGGAAAGAAGGGACGGTATGTCGGACGAAAAATGGGCGGCGCTGGAAGCGCAATGCCGCGCCTGTCAGGGATGTGATCTGGCCGCGACCCGCCAAAACGTGGTGTTCGGCGTGGGCAACCGCGACGCCGAGGTGCTGCTGGTGGGCGAAGGCCCCGGCGAAAACGAGGACAGGCAGGGCGAGCCCTTCGTCGGCCGCGGCGGCAAGCTGCTCGACGGAATGCTGGCGGCGGTGGGACTGTCCCGCCACCATAATATTTACATCGCCAACATGGTCAAGTGCCGGCCGCCGCACAACCGGGATCCTCTCCCGGCCGAGCAGGACGCCTGCATCGGGTTTTTGCGGGCGCAGACCGCCCTGCTGCGCCCGAAGATCATCGTCTGTCTGGGGCGGGTGGCCGCCTGCCGGCTGATCGACCCCGATTTCAAGGTCACCCGGCAGCACGGGGAATTTGTTGAGAAAAACGGCGTGTGGATGATGGGCACCTTTCACCCGGCGGCGCTGCTGCGCAATCCCCGGCAAAAGCCGGACGGATTCGCCGATCTGATGGCACTGCGGGAGAAGATCGGGCAGGTCTGCGCCCACACGGCGCTGGTATATCCCGAAGGGGACGTGACACAATGAAACGGATCAAACGCGCGGTATGTCTGCTGCTGGCGGCCTGGCTGCTGACGGCGGGCTTCGCCCTGCCCGCGGCGGCGCTGGATACCCCGTCCTATACCCTGTCCAAGGATACCGTTATCACCGCCCAGGCGGCGATGGTGGTGTATCTGGGCGCTTCGCCCGAAAAGGACGCGGTGGTCTACGCCAAAAACGTCGACCAACCGCTGGCGCCGGCCGGGATGAACCGGCTGATGGTGGGGTATACCGCCATGAAGCTGGCCGAGGAGAAAAAACTCGATCTCGACACCGCCACCGGCACCTACACCGAGGCGGGCTTCGACGCCATCGCCGGCACCGGCATCCCGACCGCCGGGATGATGGTCGGGGACGTGTGGACCCTGCGGGATCTGGTGTGCGTGTCGGCGATCCAGTCGGCGGGCGACGTGGTGGAAACGCTGGCGATCGCCCTGGCCGGCAGCGAAGCGGCGTTTGTGGACAAGATGAACGCCCTGGCCGCGGACGACCTGGGATGCGAAAACACCCGCTTCACCAACGTCACCGGACTGGACGACCGGGACCAGCACTCCACCGCCGCCGATACCTACCGGATCATGCGCGGCGTGATGAAATACCCCGATCTGCAGCAGATGCTGGGGCTGTCCTATTGCGAGATCACCCCCAAAAAGGGCGCGGCGGTCACCCTGCCGGCGTCCACCAACCTGCTGCGGGTATCGACCGATTCCTATTACGCGCCCACCCTGTTCGGCCGTTCGGGGTGGAGCGATCTGACCGGGCCGGGCGTCGCGGCGGTCGCCCGTGCCGACGGCTACGACTACATGGTGGTCGTCATGGGCTGTGACGGGCAGGACGGCGCCGCCCATTTCGCCGACGCCAAGGCGCTTTTCCGCTGGGCGTTCCGGGATCTGACGCTGGCGACTCTGCGCACCAAAAACGACCCCGTCACCAGCGTGCCGGTCCGGCTTTGCTGGGACGACGACCGGGTGCAGCTGGTGCCTTCGGCCGACGTCAACGCCGTTATCCCCGAATCGCTGGACACCGGGGCGCTGGTCGTCAAGGCGGTCGATCTGCCCGATACCGTCCTGGCGCCGGTGGAAAAGGGACAGGTGCTGGGCAAGGCCACCTTCTCCACCCCCGACGGCCAGGTGATCGCCCGGTGCGATCTGGTCGCCGACCGGGCGCTGCCCCGCAGCCAATGGCTGTTCGTCTGGTACGGCGTCGGCCGGTTTTTCGGCTCGGGCTGGTTTTGGGGGATCTTTTTGCTGCTGATCGCCGCCATCGGCGGGTATATTCTGCTGACCATCCACCACAACCGCACCCGCCGGCGGCCGCCGGCCAAAAAGACGAACCGCTCCTCCGGCAACCGGTGAGTTTTTCCGCGGGATGACAAAAAAATCCTTCGCTTCGCTCAGGATGACACCGCAACGAAAAAGAGGGCCATCCTGGGCAACATTTTCGACCGCGCCCGGTGGGCGATACAGGGAGAAAATGGTGGGCGCCGCGGTCGGCGATCGGTGAGCGCGATAGCGCCACACCGGAGCCGGGCACCGCAAGTGGGCCACGCATAGCGACGAAGGATCTTTCCTGCACAAACTTGCGGCGGGCAAACATGGCCCCCTTGCCTAAAGGGGGCTGGCACGCCGTAAGGCGTGACTGGGGGATAACGCCGCTTATACGGCGTGTCGCCCTTTGGGCGACTATCCCTCCGACCTCGTCAGAGGGAGGCATGATCCGCTCTGCAAAGAGGCGCAAGCTTGTGGCGGGCGTGTCTGATGTCTATCGTCTACCATCTGCTGTCTAACAGGGGAGGCAAGACGCATCCCGCCGATTGGCACAAACCGGCGCATCAACCGGCGGTGAAAAGGGTTCCCCTTTCATCACCGCCCCGTAAAAGGAGGAAAACCATGACGATCTACCGTGTCCCGGGAGGGAAAGAGACCTTTACCGCCGCTCAGCTTGACGAGCTCAACGACGTGGTGCTCGCCGCCAATATCGCCATCAACGGCGACGCGGTGCTCCCGTTTTTCCTGGAGACGTTTTTGGAAGAGGTCGGGGACGACCGATAAAAAAAGACCTTCCCCAAAGGGAAGGTCTTGCGCCCGCGCGGCGGATCAATAGCCGACCTCGCCCTGCAGCGAGGTGTCATTTTCGATCCAGTCCTGGATGTAGATGGCGGTGAATTCGTCCTTGGTGTTGCGGATGACCAGCCGGTTGATGCCGGCGTTGATAATCAGCCGTTTGCACATCGAGCAGGAGTTGCTGTCGGGCACCAGCTCGCCGGTGTTGGCGTCCATCCCGACGAGATACATGGTGGCGCCGATCATATCCCGCCGGGCGGCGTTGATGATGGCGTTGGCCTCGGCGTGGACCGAACGGCACAGCTCGTACCGTTCGCCCCGGGGAATGTTCATCTGCTCCCGCAAGCAGTACCCCAGATCGCAGCAGTTGCGCCGGCCGCGCGGCGCGCCGGAATAGCCGGTGGAGATGATCTGATCGTTTTTGACGATGATGGCGCCGAAATTGCGCCGCAGACACGTTCCCCGTTCCACCACCGTCTGGGCGATATCCAGATAATAGTTTTCCTTATCCCGTCTTTTCATTCCGCGACCCCTTTCAACCTTGTTACGTTAACTATACCCTACTTTGTCGAATTACGCAACCCCCAAGGAGCGATTATTTTATGGATTTTTCGTCTTTGCTCAAACGCGCGGCCGCCGCGCGGCAAAACGCCTACTGCCCCTATTCCCGGTTCGCGGTGGGCGCGGCGCTGCTGGCCGCGTCGGGAAAGGTGTATACCGGCGTCAATCTGGAAAACGCCTCCTTTGGCGCCACCCTGTGCGCCGAGCGAAGCGCGCTGGCGGCGGCCGTTACGGCGGGCGAACGCCGGTTTTCGGCGCTGGCGGTGGTGGGCGGCGCCAATCCCACGCCGCCCTGCGGGATCTGCCGCCAGACGCTGGCGGAATTCGGGGATATCCCGGTGGCCTACGCCGACGAAGCCCTGAGCGCCGTGCGCCAGACCACCCTGTCGGCGCTGCTGCCCGAAGGCTTTGGCGCCGCGACGATGGAGGGCGCCGATGAATGAGCTGACCGATATCCGCGCGGTGCGGCAGCTGCTGGATCGCCACGGGTTTCATTTTTCCAAGGCGCTGGGGCAGAATTTTCTGATCAATCCCTCGGTCTGTCCCCGGATGGCCGAAGCCTGCGGGGCGGACAAGACCGCCGGGGTGATCGAGATCGGTCCCGGCATCGGGGTGCTGACCAGAGAGCTGGCGAAGGTCGCCGGCAAGGTGGCGTCGATCGAGCTGGACCGGCGGCTGTTTCCGGTGCTGGAGGAAACGCTGGCCGGGTGTGACAACGTCGCCCTGGTTGAAGGCGACGCCCTGGCGCTGGATCTCGAAAAGCTGATCGACGAGCAGTTCACCCGCCCCGACGGCAGCCGGATGCCGGTGTACGTGTGCGCCAATCTGCCTTATTACATCACCTCGCCCGTTTTGATGCGGCTGCTGGAGGGCCGGCTGCCGCTGGAGGGGATCACCGTGCTGGTGCAAAAGGAGGCCGCCGTCCGCCTTTGCGCCCAGCCGGGCACCCGGCAAAGCGGCGCGGTGACGCTGGCGGTGCGGTATTACGCCCGGCCGGAGATGCTGTTCGGCGTTTCCCGGGGCAGCTTTTTGCCGGCGCCGCAGGTGGATTCCGCCGTGATGCGGCTGACGCTTCGCAAGGATCCGCCGGTCGACTGCGCCGATCCGGCGGGGATGTTCCGGCTGATCCGGGCGGCCTTCAACCAACGGCGCAAAACCATGGCCAATTCTCTGACCGGCGCCGGACTGACCAAGGAACAGGCCGCCGCGGCCCTGCAAGCCGCCGGACTGCCGCTCACCCGGCGCGCCGAGCAGTGCACGCTGGAGGATTTCGCCCGTTTGAGCGAGGCGGTCGCCTCGTTTGATAAGTGATCTTATGAAAAGGAACGATGTTATGACGACTCCCACCCGTACTTTTGATTCGACCCGCAAGCTGCGGATCGCCTGTCTGGCGGTGCTGTTTTTGTCCACCGCCGGGCTGCTGTACTACGGTCTGCGCCAGGACGAGCATCTGGACGCCCCGGCGCAGCAGGTGGTCTTCCCGCTGGTGGCGGCGCTGCTGTTCGCCTCGCTGGCGGTGGCGTGGCTGTGGATGCAGACCGCCGCCGGTCATCCGCCCCGTTCGGCCCGGTTCAAGCGCTGGTGCTATCCCGTGATCTCGGGGGTGCTGGGGTTGACCTGCATGGTGCTGGCGTACGCCTATCTGGGCGTCTGGCCGATCGGGGAGAGAACGGTGATGACGGTGGATATGCACCACCAGTTCGCACCGCTGCTGGCCCAGCTGCGCACCATGCTGCTGAACGGCGGCGACGCGCTGTATTCCTTCAAGATCGGGCTGGGCGCCAACTTTTTGCCCTTGTTTGGCTACTATCTGGCCAGCCCCTTCAATCTGCTGCTCACCCTGTTCCCCGAGCATCTGCTCACCGAGGGGATCGTGGTGATCACCCTGCTCAAAAACGCCCTGTCGGCGGCCTTTTTCGCCGCCTGCGTCCAGTACGTTTACCAAAAACGCAGCCCCATCATCCCCGGCGTGGCGATCCTGTATTCGCTGATGATGTATCTGATGGCCTATTCGTGGTGCATCATGTGGCTGGACGTCGTCATGGTGCTGCCGCTGGCGATCCTGCTGCTGGAGCGGATGCTGCGCACCGGCAAATTCCTCGGCTACACCCTGGTGCTGGCCTACGCTCTGTTCGCCAACTACTACATCGCCTTTATGCTGTGCGTTTTTCTGGTGCTGTACGTCGTCGTCTGGGCGGTGCGTCAGCCCCGCCGTCCGGGCGAGATCGGCCGGGGACTGGGACGGTTCGCCGTCAGCTCTCTGCTGGGCGGCGGATTGGTGATGGCGCTGCTGGTGCCGGTCTATATCGCGCTGGGCAAAACCTCGGCCGCCGGCGGCAAGCTGCCGGATATCGCCGCCAATTTCCCCTTCTTCGATCTGTTGGGGCGCCATTTGTTCGGCGTGACGCCCACCATCCGCTCGGGCAACCTGCCCAACGTCTACTGCGGGCTGCTGCCGGCGGTGCTGCTGCCGCTGTTCGCCACCACCAAGGCCATTCCCCGGCGCCGGCGGGTCACCTATCTGGCGCTGGCGGCGGTGATGGGGCTGAGCATGGCGCTCAACCTGCCCGATCTGCTGTGGCACGGGCTGCACGCCCCCAACGATCTGCCCTACCGCTTCTCCTTTTTGTACGGCTTCGTGCTGATTTTGATCGGCTACGAAACGCTGCTGCATCTGCGTCAGATCACCCCCAGGCAGATCGCGGCGACGGCGGCGGGACTGGCGGCGTTTTTGATTTTGCTGGAACGCTTCGGTAAGGACGTGTCCTTTGAGACGGTCTACGTGTCGGCGCTGTTCATCGCGGTGTACGCCGGCGTGATCGCGCTGGTGGGCGCCGGCAAATGGCCCGTCCGCCCGGCCTACGCCTTCTTGACGCTGGTGATCACGGTGGAGATGGTGATCAGCGCCAGCGACGCGCTGACCACGGTCCACGCCAACGAGTATTTCACCTCCCACGACGGCTACGTGGACAACGAGACCGCCGAGACCCTGCGCCAGACCATGGCGCGCATCAAGGAGATCGACGGGCGGGACAACGGCGAGCAGTTCTACCGGATGGAGTTTTTGCCCCGGCGGACCACCGTTGACCCGGCGCTGTACGATTACGAGGGCTTTTCGGTCTTCGCCTCCAGCAACCCGGTCAAGACCGTCAAGTTCATGGGCAGCATCGGCTACGACATCAACGGGGTCAACAGCTACCTCTACCGCAGCTTCGTCGCCCCGGCCGACGCCCTGTTCGGCATCAAGTACGTGGCGCTGGACGTCAAGCTGGCGTCCCATCCCCAGCTCAAGCTGATCGACGAGGTGACGGTGGGCGCCACCACCCGGTATATCTATGAAAACGCCACCGCCCTGCCGATGGGCTACGTGGTCGATCCCGCCGTGCGGCAATGGATCCCCACCGATTACGACCCGGTGACCTCGCTCAACGATCTTTACCGCCGGATGACCGGCATCGACGAGCCGCTGCTGACGCTGCATCCGATCACGGTGGATTCGGGCAGCGTCTCGGTCGCCAGCACGTCGGAACACGCCGTCAACGGTGAACGCACCTCCTTCTCTCTGTCAGGGAAGGGCACCCTGAGCGCCGATTTCACCGTGACCCTGCCCGACGGCGGCCAGACGCTGATCTACGTCGACTGCCGCGCCGCGGAAAGCATCACCGTCAACCAGGGCTCCAACAGCTGGAGCGTCAACACCTCCGAGCCCTATTTCATCGACGGCGGCGATCTGGCGGCCGGGGATTACGTCGAGGTCAACGTCACCGCCAAATCCGCCTGCATCGGCAACGTTTTCGTCGCAACCATCAACGAGGACGTCTTCACCCGGGCGATGGAACGGCTGAACGAAAGCACCCTGCAGGTCACCGGGATGGGCGGGCATACCGTCGAGGGCACCGTCAACGTCCGCCGGGCCGGGGTGATGATGACCGCCATCACCTACGACGACGGCTGGACGGTGCGCATCGACGGCAAAGAGGTCGAGCCGGTCTCCTCCCGGATGCTGGCGGCCGCCGATACCGGCACCACCGGTATGGCCGAAGCGCTGCTGGCGTTTGAGGTGCCGGCGGGCGAGCACACCGTTGAGCTGACCTACTTCCCGCCGGGACTCAAGCTCGGACTGACGTTGAGCCTGCTCAGCCTGATCGCGCTGATCCTGCTGGTGCGGCACGACCGCAAAAAGGCGGCCGCGAAAACGCCGCCCGCGCCTCCCGCGCCGGCGCCGGAGGACGCCGTCCCGCTCAGCGAGCTGTCCGCCGACGACTGGCAGGCCGACCGGCTGTTCGATCCGCCGGCCGACCAACCGGAATAACCGAAATCATCCGCCGCCCGCGGCACCCACCATTTTCTCCCTGTATCGCCCACTGGGCACGGTCGAAAATATTGCCCAGGATGACCCTCCTTTTCATTGCGCTGTCATCCTGAGCGAAGCGAAGGATCTTATCTTGCAACCTCCCGGCGGGCAAAACATGGCCCCCTTGCCTAAAGGGGGCTGGATAAGTTATCATTTGAAGTGCAACACTCAAAATAATAGTAGACTTCATAACAACCAAAGTGTAAAATGTAGTCACCACAACAAACA
>JBMNVL010000042.1:0-15169 GCA_050946775.1 Acutalibacteraceae bacterium | reverse complement strand
ACTGGAAGTCCGGCGACGGGCTTCCAAACGACGCCGCTGCCGGCAAAGGCGCCGATCTGTCGGGATCGGCGGCCAACGGCGCACACAAAAAGATGGTGCTCAAGGCGACCGTTACCCTGACGGCGACCGACGGCAACGCCGACGGCTGCTGGGAACAAATCGGACTGCGGCTGCGTTCCGGGCGGATCGACAACCAGGAAAAAGCGGCGCAGTTCGTGTATTTTACACCGTCCAGCTTGCCGACGACCGACGGCCGGGCCGAAATCGCGCTGCCGCTGTCGGAGATCCCGGTGGGCGATATCGACTGGACGGACGTGCGCCAGCTCAACGTGATCTGCCAGGTGACCGCGCCCTACCGGTTGAGTGAAACCGGCAATTCCGACCGGTTGACCTTCACCCTGTCCGACGTGCGGATCGTGCGTCAGCTCACCGAAGGGGAAGTGGACACCGAGGAGCTGGAGGATCTGGTCAGGCAGACCATCAAAGAAGACGCGTATACCGCCGAATCGGTCGCCGTCTGGAAACAGGCGGTGGAGGACGGCAAAACGCTGCTGGCGGACGACACGTCCACCCAGGAGCAGGTCGACGCGGCGGCCGCGGCGATCAAGCAGGCCAAAGCGGCGCTGGTCTCCTCCAAGGAGATCGACAAGGCCCGTCTGGCGTGGTTGCTGGATATCGTCGTGCTGGACGATCCGGATTATCCGCAGGGCAGAGCGTTCGCCGCGGCGCAGCAGGCCGCGCGGCCGCTGCTGGACGATGAAAGCGCCACCCAAAAGCAGGTCAACGACGCGGTGATGGCGATGGAAAAGGCCAGACTGGCGATGGACCGGCTGACGGTCGCCGACGAGTCGTTTACCGAGATCGCGTCCATTTCCGCCGCCGACAACGGCTACACCTTTTTGCAGGGCGGCCGGCAGGTCTACACCGACTGGAAAGCGGTAAACGGCAACGCTGCCGTCAGCGCCGCGGGAGACGCCGAAAACGGCGCCGACGGGCTGACGTATCTGCAAATGGAGGTTCGTTTCGTGCCGCTGGCGGCGACTGCCGATCCTTCCGAATGCTGCAAACAGATCGGGATACGGCTGCGGTCATCGACCAACGCCGATCAGGAGGCGGATTTCTTCTACGTTACCCCGGATCAGCTGATCGACCGGGGAGAGGGGTGGTACACCCTGCGGGTGCCGCTGCGAGCGATGAAAAGCGGCAAGATCGACTGGTCGGGAGTACGCCAGCTCAACACCATCGTGGAGCTGAACAGCGCCTATTACCTGACCAACGAGGACGGCAGCGCCCGATCGGGTGACAGCGAGGATGTCGGCGTGGTGCTGAGCGGCACCCGGCTGGTGCGCAAACGCGCGGTCGTTCCCGGCGACGTGGACGGCGAAAACGGTGTGACGGCCGCCGACGCCCTGCTGACCCTGCAAGCGGCCACCGGCAAGGTGACATTATCGGCTGCGCAGATCACCGCGGCGGACGTGGACGAGACGCCCGGCGTCTCTGCCGCCGACGCGCTGATGATCCTGCAGGCGGCCACCGGCAAGATCACTCTGCAAGCGAAAGGAGAGCGCAAAATGGTCGCCTTTACCTTTGACGACGGCCCGTCGGAAAACACCGCCGGATTGCTGGACGCCCTCAAAGAACGAGGGGTACACGCCACCTTCTTCGTGATCGGTCAGCAGGCCGAGCAACGTCCCGAACTGGTGGCGCGGATGGCCGCCGAAGGCCACGAGGTGGGCAACCACTCTTATTCCCACGACGGCTTCAACAAGACCACCCGGGAACAGTTGCTCGAGGAATACGGCCGGTGCAGCGATATCATCGAGCAAATCACCGGCAAACGCCCCACCCTGATGCGGGCGGTGGGCGGCTCTTCGGTGGATTCGATCATGGATTACGTCAAGAGCGAAAATCTGCGGCTGTGCGGCTGGCAGGGCGGCGGTCCGGATTATGACCAAACCGATCCCGCCGTGGTGGTCGGGTACTATATGAAGGACGGTGTATGCACCATTTCCGACGGCGATCTGGTGCTGCTGCACGAAAATCACCCGTCGTCGGTCACGGCGGCGCTGGAGCTGATCGACCGGCTGACGGCCGACGGGTACGAGATCGTTACCGTCAAGGAGCTGCTCGACGCCCGGGTAAACGGCGGCGCGCCCGGCGCGCATTACTACCACGTGGTGGATCTGAGCTGACGAAAAGGAACGAGAGAAAATGACAAAACGTCTTTTGCCTCTGTTGCTGGCGTTGGCGCTGCTGCTGACCTGTCTGCCCATGGCGGCGTCGGCGGAGGAAGAAACCGAAAAGGTCGTGGTGAATTTCTCCTCGTTTGAGGGATCCGCCAACCGTCAGGTGCTGTATGGAAGTCTGCTGGATTCCGGTTGAAAAAAAGGCGACGGCCTGAACAGCGATTCCACCGTGCCCGGCGTCGGCGCGGATCTGTCGGGTTCGGCGGATAACGGCGCGGCAAAAGATCTGTATCTGCAGGTGAAATTTGCCCTTGAGCCGCTGCATCCCGACGTGCAAACGCCGGTGGACATCAAGCAAATCGGATTGCGGCTGACGCCCTGGCGATTTTGCAGTTTGCCACCGGCAAGATTCTGTCTTTCTAATTTTCGGCGAAAGATTTATCCAAAAGAGGAATCGTTTTGTACGGCTCCTCTTTTTTCGTTTTGGCCGTTTTTTTCGGAAACGGATTGTGTTTTATTTTTATAACTGGTATAATGAATATATAACGGAATACCGGAAAAGAGGGATACCATGAAAAAGCGAATTTGCAAGGGGCTGTCGCTGCTGTTGACGTGTGCCATGTTGGCGCAGTGCGCCGTGTTTGGCGCCTTTGCGTCGGCGGACGTCACCGAAAAAACCGTGGCGGCCTTTTCCGCCTTTGACGGCTACGCCGACAGCCGGATCCTGTACGGCTATCAGTTGAATTCCAACTGGCGTGCAGGCGACGGTCTGCCCGGGGAAAACGGCGCCGGCAAGGGCGTCGATCTGTCGGGATTTGGTGCCAACGGCGCCAACAAGAAGATGACGCTCAAGGCCAACGCCCGGTTTATCGTGTCGGACGGCAGTCTGGATCCGGCCACCTGTTGGAGTTCTCTGGAGCTGCGGCTGCGCTCCGCCCGAATCGACGGCGCCGAAAAGCGCACCGATTCGGCGAAGGTCACTCCCGGTCAGGTGACCATTGCCGACGGCGGGTTTGAAATCGCCGTCCCGCTGACGGATTTTCCCGCCAACCAGATCGATTGGTCGGACGCGCGGGAATTGATGGTGGTCGCCAATTTGGCGGCCGAGGCGAAAGAAGACAGCGCCACCCACAATTCCGAGCGGTTGACCTTCACCCTGTCCGATGTGCGGATCGTCCGGGAAGTGAACGAGGGCGACGTGGACTTTGACGAGCTGCGGGATCTGGTGGCGTTGACCGTCAACGAAGCGGATTACCGCGCCGACGCGGTGGAGGCGCTCCACGCGGCGCAGGAAGCCGGCCGGCAGGTTCTGGCGAACGAAAACGCCACCCAGGAGCAGGTCGACGGAGCGGCCGCCGCCATCGCCCAGGCGCTGGAAGCGCTGAAAGGCGCCTTTATCCTGCACACCGCGGCGCTGGAGGCACTGGTCGGGGAAACGCCGGACGAAGCGGCGTATACCGCCGCGTCGTTCGCCGCGTATACGGCGGCGAAGACCGCCGGACAACGGGCGCTGGATAATCCGTCCGCCACCCAGCGGCTGCTCAACGACGCGGTGCTGGCGATCTGGAAGGCCAAGCTGGGGCTTGTCGCCGTTGAGCCGGACGACCGGTATGAAACGGTACAGACCTTCTCCTCGGCCAACAAATCGCTGAACACCCTGCTTTACGGCACCACCTTCCACGCCGGCTGGATGACCGGCGACGGTCTGCCGGCCGACGATCAGACGGGCCGTGGCGTGGATCTGTCCGGCGACGGCGACAACGGCGCGGCCAAAGATCTGTATCTGCAGATCCGGTTCGTCCTGCCGGCCCTGCGGGAAGACGCCGACACCCTGTCCGGCTTCAAACAAATCGCCCTGCGGCTGCGCTCCGCGAAGGTTGACGGGGGAGAAATGGCCTGCGCCACCTATTATCTGCGGCGGGAACTGATGAGCGCGGACGAGGACGGCGTGTACACCGTCCGGCTGCCGCTGCGGCTGCTGGGACGGGAAAAGATCGACTGGACCGACGTGCGCCAGATGATGGTGCTGGCCGAGGTCAACGAGCCGCTGTATTATCTGGACGGAGCCGGCAATCGCGCCCAGGGAGTTTCGGAAAAGGTGGGATTTGCAATGGGTGACGTGGCGATCGTCCGCAAAGCGGCGGTGCCGACCGGCGACGTGGACGGTGAAAACGGCGTGACGGCGGCCGACGCCCTGCTGACCCTGCAGGCGGCCACCGGCAAGGTGACCCTGACCGCCGAGCAGACCCGTGCCGCCGACGTGGACGGGACGCCCGGTGTTTCCGCCGCCGACGCGCTGATGATTTTGCAGGCGGCGACCGGCAAGATCAACCTGTCGGGCGGCGCACCCCGCAAGATGGTGGCTTTCACCTTTGACGACAGCCCCACCGAATACACCGAGGACTTCCTCGACGAGCTCAAAGCGCGAAACGCCCATATCACCTTCTTCATCGTCGGCACCTACGCCGAGCAATACCCCGAAATCGTCGCCCGTATGGCGGCCGACGGCCATTCGGTGGGCAACCACAGCTATACCCACACAAAAAATCTGACGCAGATCGACGAGGCGTCGATGAAAGAAGAGATCGACAAGTGCAACGCCCTGATCGAGGAATACACCGGCAAGGCGCCCACCTTGTTCCGCGCGCCGTGGGCAGCCACGGATGAGCGGTCGGAGGCCTACCTCAAGTCGCTGGGGATGCGGATCATCGACTGGGTCGGCTACGGCTATCCCGATCATGAGCTCAGCGACAAAGAGGATATCCTCGTCCATCACCGCGCCGCCGACGGCTCGTATACCGTAAACGACGGCGATATTCTGATCTTCCATTCCACCCGTCCGTCCTCGATGGAGGCGGTGCTGGATATCATCGATTCGCTGCAGCAGCAGGGATACGATATCGTGTCGGTGGAGGAGCTGCTGAACGCCCGGGTGAACGGCGGCGTTGCCGGCGGCCATTACAGCCGCGCCATCGAGTTGGGGTAAGACAATGCCGTATACGTTTGAGAACAGCCAAACCAATGTTGCCGGTGAGGCGTACGAAAAGTTAATGGATTTTTGTTTTGCGTACGGTCAATATTTTGCCCTCACCTTTTTGCACATCCGACAGGGGATTGATCCCATGGACGCCTTAGAGCCGTATGCGTTTGCCGCCTACCGGTCGCAGGACGAGCTGTGGTATCCCTACGGTCAGGAGGCAACGGTGCGCCTTTATCGCTGTACACCGGAAAGCAAACGCATTTTACAAAAACAGGCGGACGCCTTGGACCAGTGGGAAGGGTACAGCCATCATAATCCGGAAGATCTGACGTTTTTTCGGGATGATGGATCCACCTTGTTTTCCCTTGTTACCCACGAAAGCTGGACAGCGATTTTCGACCGTCCAAAGGAGATCGTCCCTGATTTTGTGCTACAGGAGTGGAAGACGCTGAAGCGTGTTCCGGATTGTGCTCCGGTGGTATGGACAGCGAAGTATATTGGCGAGTTGACTCTTTCCGACGGGCAAAAAAAGTTTTTGCGGCAGGTGGAGCTGCTCAACCGGGAAAAACGGAAAAACCCCTATCGCAAGCGATAAACACACAGGCGGATCCCATCGGGATCCGCCCTTCGTTGTTGGTGATAGAAGTGACCGGCAAGGAAGACAGATGCATCCCGCCTACGGATTCGCGCGGTCTCGAATCGTGCCGTAGGGGCGCATAGTATCCGCCCGGGGGATGATGTACGTTTGCGGGGTGCGGTTTGCCTCCCTTGCCTAAAGGGAGGTGGCCGAGGAGACGCTTGCGGCGACGAGGTCGGAGGGATAGTCGCCCCTTGGGCGGCACGCCGCATAAGCGGCCACGTTTGTCCGCCGCCGGGTTTACGACGTTTTTCCGTCCCAGCAGGCGTGCTTGAGATCCACCCTCCCGTCGGGCAGAAACGGAACGCCCTCGGCTTTGAGCAGTTCCACCTGCCGGTTGCCGCCGCCGAAGGCGAAGGCCGGGGAGACCTCGCCCAGCCGGTTGACCACCCGAAAGCAGGGAATACGCTCCGGGTCGGGGTTGACGTGCAGAGCGTACCCCACCACCCGCGACCACCGGGGATTGCCCGCCAAAAAGGCGATCTGCCCGTAGGTGGCCACCTTGCCGTAAGGGATTTGCCGCACCACCTCGTAAATGCGTTCAAACGAATTCATACTGCCTCCTGATAAAAAGCGGGACGCGTCAAAAACGCGTCCCGCTTTTCAAAAATCAGAGATCGTCCTCAACACCGTCGCCGCTGCCCAGTCCGTTATGATCCGCCTGAGCGGCAGGGAACGTATCGATCTTGCCGGTGGCGTACTGCAAAATGGTCAGTGCGTCGGCGGCGGTGACGCCGGCGTTGCCGTCCACGTCGGCCGCCAGCGTTTGATCGGCGGTCAGTTCGATCTTACCGGTGGCCGCCTGCAGCGCCATCAGCGCGTCGGCGGCGGTCACGCCGTCCTTGCCGTCCACGTCGCCCGGCGTATAGGCGGGCTTGCTTTCCAGCGCGGCCTTGGCGTCGGTCAGCGTCTGGACGGCGGCGTCCACCGCTTCCTGCGCGGCGTAGGGGTTGGTCTGGTAGGCCACGGCCTTTTCCAGCGCCTTTTCAAAGGCGGCGACGGATGCGGGGGTGAACGCCGCGGTATCCACCGCCTGGGCGTCGGCCACGGCCGCGTTCAGCGCGGCGGTATCCGGCGCGGCGGGAGCGGCGGTTTTATCCAGAATGTAGACGTTCTGGATGTCCATGTAGTGGTCGATGGAATTGTTCTTGTACTGATCCTGGAACCAGCACTGAATGATGATCCGGCCAACTTCCGACCAATCCATCACCCCGCGGGAGTTGCCCTTGGGGGTGTTCAGCGGGATGGAGACGTGGATCTTGGACGGATCGGCGAATGCCGACGGGGTCAGGTTCCAGCCGTAGTTGTGCTCGGCGTTGTTCTGTTCGGGATCGCCCGCCACACCGGATTTATCGGTAGAACGCAGCTTGATTACCAGGGTATGCCAGAAATTCTGGAAATTGACGTTATCCTGATCCGACCCGAAGGTGATGTCCAGATCCAGGGTGACGTCCTTGAGATCGTAGCCCGACAGATCCAGCTTGTGGTCGGGCTGGTCGATCCATTTCCAGTCGGCATAGAGGAGATTTTCGCCGTTGTGCAGCACGTGCGCCTTG
This sequence comes from Acutalibacteraceae bacterium, assembly GCA_050946775.1. GTDB lineage: Bacteria > Bacillota > Clostridia > Oscillospirales > Acutalibacteraceae > UMGS1474. The sequence goes on along the minus strand of JBMNVL010000042.1, from coordinate 7,810 downwards.
CCGGCCATCGCCGAGAAGGTACCCAGCACGCCGTAGGGCTCGACCTTGACGGTCATTTCGGCGGTTTTGCCCTCGTAGGTGACGGTCAGCGCCTGTTTGCCGACGGTCAGCCAGTCGTAGCCGCTGACCATATCGGCGGTCACGTCGATCACCTCGCGGTCGCCGTTGGTGTAGATCACCGACAGGGTCGCGCCGGTGGTGTCGAGCTCCTCGCCCAGCTTGTAGGTGGCTTTCTCCGGCAGGGTCAGCAGTTCGATCTTGGAGACCTGCACCCCCGACGGGGAGGTGACGTTGACGGTGTAGGCGCTCTTCCAGCCGTTCGGGGAGGTGACGGTGTAGGTGACCGGCTGGCCGAAATTCTGCACGCCGGTTTTGTCGGCGACGGCGCCTTCGGCCAAGGTAACGACGGGTTCAAGGGCGGTCAGATCGGTGCCGTCGGGGACCGATACGTAGACCGTCTTGTCGATCTGGTCGACCATGCCGATCTCATCGCCGATGGCAAAGCCGGTGATGGCGGCCATGGCGTTTTGGATGTTGACGTAGTGCATCCCGGCCAGGGTGTAGTAGCCGTTGAAGTTGGGGTGCAGACCGTCGCCGCCGATCAGCTGGGTTTCCTTGCCCTGGGTGGCGGCGTTGAAGTCGGTCAGGAAGCAGCCCATATCGGCCGCGACCTTGCGCTGCAGCGGCGCGATCTGGTCGTTGACGATCTGCGGTTTGGCGCCCCAGTTGCCCGCCGTTTCATAGCCGGAGGGCGAGGTGCCGAGGATCACGACGGGATGAGAGGGCAGCGCCTGATAGGACGCCACCAGCTCCTTGAGGTCCTTTTCAAACTGCGCGGGGCTGTTTTCGGTCCAGTTGACCACCAGCTTGTGGCCGCTCTGCTCGCCCACGCCCTGTTTGGAATCGTTGCTGCCCAGCGTCAGCAGCACGATATCGGGGGCAAAATTCTTGCTTTGCTGGTAGATCGCCTGATCCACGTACGCACCGGAATTGGGGTTTTGGCCGTTTTCCTTCAAACCGGTCTTCTGGGCGGTGGTGCTGTTTTGACCAAACCGGCCGATCTCGGCGGCGCCGCCCAGGAAGCCGGCCAGATCGTTGGGATAATACTCGGCGAAGGTCATGCTGTCGCCCACGCAGGCAATCTTGAGTTTTTTCTGCTTTTGGGCGGTGACGACGTACTCCCGTTTGGCGGTGCCGTCGGCCGCCGTCACGGTGTAGGTGACGGGGTTGGAGAAATCCTGCGCGCCGAGCGGAGCGTAGGTTGCGCCGGCGGGAAGGGTCAGGGTCGGCTCCACCGCGGTCAGATCGGCGGTGGCCGGCAGGGTGATCGCCACGGTGCCCGCCTCGTCGTCGATCACGCCGAGGGCGGCGTCCCGGTTGGCGCCGCCGTCCACCGCAAAGCCCTGCAGGGTGGTGATATCCTTCTTAATGGCATCGGCAAAATCCTTGCCCATTTGGATGTAGCCGTCGTTGTTGGGATGGATGTTGTCGGGGAAATTCGCGCCGCCGTCGGCGGTCAGAGCGTGCATATCGATCACCGTCAGCCCCAGTTCGGCGGCGATCTTTTTCTGGATGGGCACGATCTCGTCGTGGATGACCGCCGGCTGGATGCCGTAGCCGCCGTTTTGGAAGGCGGTGGGGGAGGTGGCGGCGTAGACGGTGGGATGGCTGGGCAGGTTCATATACACCTGCAGCAGCTCGCGGTATTCGTCTTCAAACTTGTCGCCCAGCGGGTTCCAGTTCTGGGGCTTGGAATCGTTGGTGCCCAGCATGAAGATGACCACGTCGGGGTTGTAATTGATGGAATTGCGGTAGGTGTCGGTGGTCACGTAACCGCTGACCACGTTGGTGCCGTCGATCCCATCCTTGAGCAGGGTCTTGCCCGAGTTGCCGAAATTGCGCACCTCGTAAGCGCTGCCGAGATTCAGACCCAGCTGCTGGGGATAGTTGATCCCGCCGCTGCCGCCGGCGCCGGCGGTGATGCTGTCGCCCACGCAGGCGACCTTGATCTTCGCCTGCGCCTTGACGGTGACGGTGTAGGTCTTCTGCACCTTGCCGTCGGGCGAGGTGACGGTGTATTTGACCGGGCTGGTAAAATTCTGCGGGCCGGTCTTGTCGATCTTGGCGCCGTCGGCCAGGGTGATTTGCGGCTCGAGCGCCGTCACGGCGGTGCCGTAGGGCAGGGTCAGCGACACGGTGGCGGCGTCGTTGTCGATAGCCGCGTCAGCGCCGCCGATCGAAAAGCCCTTGATCGCGGCGGTGAAGATATCCTGCAGCCCGTCGCAGAACATTTTGGCCATGGCGGTATAGCCCGCGTCGTTGGGATGGATGCCGTCGGCGTAGTTCTGGGGGGCGTTTTTGGTCAGGGCGTTGATGTCGATGACCGGGCAGCCCATTTCGGCGGCCACTTTTTTCTGAAGCGGCACGATCTCGCCGGTGACGACCGCTTCGGAGATGCCGATGTTGGTGGCGCCGACCGTCGGGGAGGTGCACACGATGACCACCGGATGGCTCGGCAGGGCGCGATACGTCTCGATCATCGCCTTCATGTCGCCCTCAAAGTCGGCCTTGTGCGACCAGTTCTGGGGCTTGGAATCGTTGGTGCCCAGCATGATGGTGACGTAATCGGGGGCAAAGTTCTTGCTATTGGTGAAATTGTTGTCGTTGACGTAGGGATTGTCGCCCCTGCTCAGCAGCGTGCGCCCGGAGGTGCCGAAGTTGCGCACGTCATACCCGCTGCCCAGCAGGGCCTGCAGTTGGGTGGGATAATGGTAGGCCGAGCTCGACGCCTGCGAGCCGGCGGTGATGCTGTCGCCCACGCAGGCGATCTTGACGGTCGCCGCGGCGGCGGTATAGGGCACCGCCATCGCCGGCAGCAGCAGCGTGGTGCACAGCAGCACGGCGGCCAACTTGCGAAAAACGTTCATGGAAAAATCCCCTTTCCTCGTTGTGCCAAAGCACAATATCTTAACTTCTATTATAAGGCCATTCGGGGCGAAACACAATATCAATTTTTTTCAAAAACCTTTGACTTTTTGCCGTTTTTGCGATCCGTCACGGCGAAATGGCCAAACAGGCAACCAGGAATTTGTGGATGTTGCCGTCGCGCAAAACATGATCTGCCCGGGCACTTGCATTTGCACGGCAGGCGGCGTATACTAAGAGAAAAGGGGGCGAGAATATGAGCGACGATTACGGCGATTACGGGTATTTCGGCAGCGGACTGGACGGATACGTCCACTATACCCAAAGCTTCAACGATATCCACGGGGACAGCGGCAACGACGGAGGAGGCGGCGGATACCATCATTACAGCGGCGGCGATGACGGCGGAAGAAGCCGGGTGAGTTCTGTCCCGAAACAAAAGAACAAACCGCCCACGGTGGGATGGGTCGGCCGGTTTTCGGAACCCCTTCCCGGGCAGTACAGCGTCGATTATTGGCGCAAGCCCTGGCCCTTTCTCCCCCGCACGGCGCTTGACATCGTCCGTACGGAGCTGAGCGAGCAGTTCGGTATTCCCGTCGGACTGCTGAGCGGGAAAACGGAACTGGGGTTTACCCGCCGGGACTTGCGGCGTTTGATCGTGGAAAAATACGGCGATATTCCCGAGCCGGAAGACCTCACGGGCATCCGCACGGTTGGCGATCTGGCCGACTATCTGGCAAATCTGGATACCGTTCCGTGCGGCGATATATTTGAGACCCACGGAAACACGCCTTTTGAAAAGGCGCAGGCCTATCTGAGCCAATATACCCGTGTTCCCCGCAGCGAGATCACCCGTCAGACCGCATTCAATTGTATGTCCGACAGTATCTGGCGAATGTTTTGCTATCTCGCGGACGCCTACGGCGCGACCATCAACTCCGGGCAGATTAAGGATATCCACACGGTCGGCGATATGCTGGATCAACTGGAGATTGCCAAAATGGCGAAGATCGCCGACGAGACCGCTCCCTCCCGTTCGGCAAAGTCCGCACCGTCGACCGGCTCGCCGACAGCGACGCCGGCGGCGAGCAATAACATCGGTTGTTTTGTGATCGTCATCATCGCCATTATCCTGTATATCATCGGCAAAGCATCCAGATAAAAAAAGAAGCCCCGCGGGGCTTCTTTTTTTTATCCGTATTTACGCGATCGTGCCGCCGCCGACGACGGTGTCGCCGTCGTAAAGCACCACCGCCTGGCCTTTGGTGATCGCCCGCTGGGGCTGATCGAAGGTCACCTGCAGGGTGTCGTCGCCGATCAGCTCGGCGGTGGCCCACTGTTCGGGCTGGCGGTAGCGCACCTTGGCTTTCACCCGCAGAGGGCCGGTCGGCTCGTCCACCGCGATCCAGTTGCAATCCCGGGCGATCAGGGTGGCGGAAAAGAGATCCTCGTGGCGTCCCAGCCGCACTTCGTTGGCGACGGGGTCGACCGCCGTGACGTAGAGCGGCTCGGGCAGGGACAATCCCAGCCCCTTGCGCTGGCCGACCGTGTAGCGCACGATCCCCTTGTGCCGGCCCAGCACCCGCCCGTCAGGGCCGATGAAATCGCCGGGCGGATAACCGTGGCCGGTGTACTGCTCCAAAAAATCGGCGTAAGAGCCGTTTTGGACAAAGCAGATGTCCTGGCTGTCGTGCTTGTGGGCGTTGACGAAGCCGTACCGCTCGGCGATCCGGCGGGTTTCCTGCTTGGTCATGCTGCCCAGCGGGAAGCGCACGTGCGCCAGCTGCTCCTGGGTCAGGGAATACAGGACGTAGCTTTGATCTTTGGAAAGATCGACCGCTTTTTTGAGCAAATACCGCCCGGTGGCCTCGTCTTTTTCCACCCGGGCGTAATGCCCGGTGACCACAAAGTCGGCCTCCATCTCCCTGGCGCGCTGAAACAGCTTGTCGAATTTGAGATACCGGTTGCAGTCGATGCAGGGGTTGGGAGTGGCGCCATTTTCGTACGCTGCCACGAACCGGTCGATCACGTCCTCGCGGAAGCGGTCGGCGAAGTTGAAGACGTAATAGGGCATCCCGAGGGAATAGGCGACGCTGCGCGCGTCGGCGACGTCGTCGAGGGAACAGCAGGAGTGCTCCCGGCTGACCCCGACGTCCTCGTTTTGGAACAGCTTCATCGTCGCGCCGATACAGTCGTATCCCTGCTCCTTCATCAAAGCGGCGGCGACGCTGGAATCCACGCCGCCGCTCATGGCAATCAATGCTTTCATATCGCTCAACCCAGCTCGATCATTTTGTCGATGCAGACCCGCGCCTTGCGCATAGTCTCCTCGTCCAGCGCGATCTCCTCGCCGCCCTGCCCGGTGATGGCGTGATAGACGTCCACCAGGGTGGTCGCTTTCATGTTGGGACAGATCAGATTTTTGGACAGGGGATAAAATCGCTTGTCGGGATGGTCGAAGGCCAGATGCTCGGCGATGCTGATCTCGGTGCCGATGATGAATTCCCGGTCGCCGGACGCCGCCGCGTGGTTCATGATGGCGGCGGTCGAGCCGACGAAATCGGCCTTCGCCACCACGTCGGGGGTGCATTCGGGATGCACCAGCACCGGCGCGTCGGGATGCAGCGCCTTGGCGGCGTCCACTTCTCTGGCGGTCACCCGGGCGTGGATGGGACAGCCGCCCTGCAGCAGCTTGACCGTTTTTCCCGGCACCTGCGCGGCGACGTACGCCCCGAGATTGCAGTCGGGGATGAACAAAATCTTGTCGTTTTCCAGCTGCCTGACGATCTTGACCGCCGACGAGGAGGTGACGCAGACGTCGCAGATGGCCTTCAGCGCGGTGGTGGTGTTGATGTAAGCCACCACCGTGTAGTCGGGATACTGCTCCTTAACGGCGGCGATTAGCTCCTTGTCCATCTGCTCGGCCATGGGACACCCGGCGACGGGGTTGGCCAGCAGCACCGTTTTTTCGGGGGAGAGCAGCTTGACCGTTTCGGCCATAAACCGCACCCCGCACATGATCACGGTGCTTTGCGGCGCCTTCTGCGCCTGGACGCTCAGCTGGAAGGAATCGCCGGTGAAATCGGCGATCTCGGCGATCTCGCGCGCCTGATAACTGTGCGCCAGGATGCAGATATCCTGTTCCTTTTTCAGCCGCAGGATCTCCTGCTGCAGCTGCGCTATGGTTCGGTTCATGTCATTTCACCGCCGCGTTTTTTTCTTTCTGGATCACGTCGTGGGCGCCGCCCTCGACGATGCTGGTGGCCGACACCAGCGTCAGCTTGGCTTTTTGCTGCAGCTCGGGGATGGTCAGCGCGCCGCAGTTGCACATGGTGGAGCGCACCTTCGACAGGGAGAGCGCCACGTTGTCCTTCAGACTGCCGGCGTAGGGAACGTAGGAGTCGACCCCTTCCTCGAAGGAGAGCTTCTTGTCGCCGCCCAGATCGTACCGCTGCCAGTTGCGGGCGCGAGCCGAGCCCTCGCCCCAGTACTCCTTGTAATAGGTGCCGCCGATGCTCACCCGGTTGGAGGGGCTTTCGTCGAAGCGGGCGAAATACCGCCCCAGCATGACGAAATCGGCGCCCATGGCCAGCGCCAGGGTGATGTGGTGGTCGTAGACGATGCCGCCGTCGGAACAGACCGGAACGTAGACGCCGGTTTCCTCAAAATAGCGGTCGCGTTCGGCGCAGACCTCGATCAGCGCGGTGGCCTGGCCGCGGCCGATGCCCTTGGTCTCGCGGGTGATGCAGATGGAGCCGCCGCCGATGCCCACCTTGACGAAGTCGGCGCCGCATTCGGCGAGGAAGCGGAACCCGTCGGCGTCCACCACGTTGCCGGCGCCCACCTTCACGGTATCGCCGTAATGACCGCGGATCCATTCGATGGTACGTTTTTGCCATTCGGAAAAGCCCTCCGACGAGTCGATGCACAGCACGTCGGCGCCGGCGTCGATCAGCGCCGGCACCCGATCGGCGTAGTCGCGGGTGTTGATGCCGGCGCCCACCACGTACCGCTTGGAGGCGTCGAGCAGCTCGTCGGGGTTTTGCTTGTGGGTATCGTAGTCCTTGCGGAAGACGAAGTAGCACAGCTTGCCCTCGTCGTTGAGGATGGGCAGGGAGTTGAGCTTGTGCTCCCAGATGATGTCGTTGGCCACCTTCAGGGTGGTGCCTTCCCTGGCGGTGATCAGCTTGTCCAGCGGGGTCATGAAGGTGGCCACCTTGGTGTCGGCCGCCATCCGGCTGGGACGGTAGTCCCGCCCGGTGACGATGCCCACCAGCTTGCCGTCGGGGGTGCCGTCCTCGGTCACGGCGACGGTGTTGTGACCGGTGCGCTCAACCAGGGCGATGACGTCGGCCATGGTGTCCTCGGGGCGGACGTTGGAATCGCTTTTGACAAAACCGGCTTTGTAGCTTTTGGCACGGCGGACCATGGCGGCCTCGTCCTCCACCGTCTGGGAACCGTAGATGAACGCCACGCCGCCCTCGGTGGCCAGCGCCACCGCCAGACGGTCGCCCGACACCGACTGCATGATGGCCGATACCATCGGGATGTTCATGGTGATGGCGGATTGTTCTCCTTTTTTGTACTTGACCAGCGGGGTCTTTAGCGACACGTTCGCCGGAACGCACTCGCTGGAGGAATACCCGGGAATGAGCAGGTACTCGTTAAAGGTATGGGACGGTTCGTTGATAAACTTGGCCATGGTTACAACTTCCTTTCCGGTTAATTGGCTTTGGTTTCACAGTATACGCAGCGGTAGATCTTCTGCTCGCGATCGGTCAGGCGAAAGATCTGATCCAGCTCCTGTTCGGTCGAGGTGATGCACCGCGGATTTTTGCAGCGAATGACGTTTTTGAGGGTCACGGGCATCTCGATGGCCCGTTTT
>JBMNVL010000041.1:0-15763 GCA_050946775.1 Acutalibacteraceae bacterium | reverse complement strand
CCGTAAGCGAATACGGCGTGATCTTTACTTCCAAAGTACCGACGGCGGCGTTTTTGAGCGATCCCGCCAGCGCCGTTGTCAAGGTGAAATCCAGCAAGACCGGCGCCAACCAGCAATACATGGCGCACCTGCTGAACGTGAAACCGGATAAAATCCGTTACGCCCGCGCCTACGCGATCGTGAACGGCGTTACCGTCTACAGCGCCACGGCGGTTCAGTTCAAGACCGCCGCTTCGGGTGTGACGACGGACGTCCGCGCGGCGGAATAAGGAGGTTCGCTTCATGAAACGCACCTACGAAGATCCCAGACTGACGCTGATCCGCTTTGCCGCTTGCGATATCCTGACGACGTCGGGGCTTGGCAGCGGTGACGGCGTGGAAGATCCCTGGGACGACGAATAATCTTGCTTTCCTCTTTCTCTTTTTTCTCTTTCTTCCCAGTCGGTATCCGCCCCTCGTGTTGAGGGGCGGATCGACCGACGCCCCGGGAATCTATGGAGAATCCAATGTGCGGCGCCGGTCGATCGACCGGCGCTTTTTGCCGCAAAAAACAGGAATATTTTCTATAAAAAACAGGAAGACAAACGCAAAGTTTTGCGGTATAATGAACACAGCAACTCGTTTCAAAAACGAAAAGGAGTGTGTAATCATGATCAAACGATGGTTGGCGTGTCTGCTGGCGGTCTGTCTGCTGGGCAGCAGCGTGTCCGTATGGGCCGCGCCGGACACCCAGACAAAGGAGGAAAAAGAATCCATGCTGACGTTTACCGTTGGCGGTACCCTCATGCAGGTGCGGGTGATCGACGCCGACATCCTGCGGGTGCAGGCGTTCCCCGGCGGCGAGGAGATCGCCAAAACGCTGGACACCTACACCGTGGACTACGACAAGAGCTTCAACGACTATACCGTCGTTGAAGCGGACGGTCTGCTGACCGTCACCACCGAAAAGCTGCGGGTGACCGTCGAAAAGGCCACCGGCAAGGTGACTTACTACACCGCCGCCGGCGAGCTGATCCTCGCCGAGCAGGGCCGTACCGCCAAAACCGTCCGGCTGGACAACGGCGGCTCTTCCTACGAAGTGGCGCAGTCCTTCGCGTCGGACGCCAACGAGGCGCTGTACGGCTTCGGCAACATCAACAGCACCATGGGCATCAAGGGCAAAAACATTTCGGTGCGCCAGACCAACACCGAAAAACGCACCCCGATGTTCTATTCCAACATGGGCTACGGCATTTTGTTCGACATCGTCTCCAACGGCGATCTGACCTGGTCGAACGGCAACGGGACGTACACCTACACCGGCCGCGCCAGCCAGGTGATGGACTATTTCTTCTTCTACGGTCCTGACGCCGACGACGTGATCGCGGGCTACCGCACCGTGACCGGTCAGGCGACCATGCTGCCCAAAAACGCCTTCGGTTACGTGCAGTCCCGCAACCGCTACGGCTCGCAGCAGGAGCTCAAGACCATCCTCAACACCTTCCGTGAAAAACAGATCCCCCTTGACGGGCTGGTGATCGACTATCACTGGTGGCAGGGAGAATTCGGCGACATCACCCATTGGGGCAGCAGCTGGGGCGATCCGGCGGCGATGATGCAGTATCTGCACGACAACCACGTCACCTGCTCCATCTCGGTGTGGCCCAGCTTCAAAAAGAGCACCGACGCTTACAGCCGGATGAACGCCATCGGCGGCGTTCTGCCCACCGAATCGGGCTTCGGCAACTTCTACGATCCCTCCAGCGACGCGGCGCGCGCCCTGTACTGGCAGATGATCGAGGAAAACATCTATTCCAAGGGGCTGGATTCCATCTGGCTGGACGCCTGTGAGCCGGAATATTCCAACTGGGCGTCCAACAGCGCCAGCGAGCCGACGGTTTTCGGCGGCAACTCCAAGCCCATCGGCGCGATGTATCCCCTGCTGACCAACAAAGGCGTGTACGAGGGTCAGCGAGCGATGGCCGGCAATCAAAAACGGGTCAACAGTTTGTCCCGCGGTGCGGTGGCCGGTATCCAGCGGTACGGCGCGCAGAGCTGGTCGGGCGATATTCCCTCCACCTGGGCGTCCCTGGCGGCCGAAGTGTCGGGTCTGGTCAACTTCTCGGCGGCCGGCCTTCCCTACTTTGGCACCGATATCGGCGGCTACCACGGCTTCAACGGCTCAGATCCCGACGCCCGTGAGATGTATCTGCGTTGGCTGCAGCTGGGCACCTTCATGACCATTATGCGCTCCCACGGCGCCGGCAACGCCCGTGAACCGTGGCAGTTCGGCACCGCTTACGAAAGCTACATCACCGACTGCATCAATCTGCGGGAGCGGATGATCCCTTACATCTACTCTCTCGCCGGCGCGGTGACGCAGGAGGATTACACCATCATCCGTCCCCTGATCTTCGATTTCCGCACCGACGACAACGTCAAGAACATCGCCGACCAGTATATGTTCGGCCCGGCGCTGATGGTCTGCCCGGTCACCTCGTCCGGCCAGCGCAGCCGGGACGTCTATCTGCCGGCGGGCAACTGGATTAACTTCTGGACGGGCGAAACCATCGTCTCCACCGGCGAGACAGTCCGGGTTGCGGCGCCTCTCAAGCAGATCCCGCTGTTCGTCCGCGGCGGCTCCATCGTCCCGATGGGCCCTGAAAACCAATACGTCGACGAGAGTCAGGATCCCACCGAGATCCGGGTCTACACCGGTGCTGACGGTTCCTTCACCCTGTACGAGGACGAGGGCGTCAACTACGATTACGAAAACGGCGAATTCTCGACCATTCCCTTCACCTATAACGAGGCGACCAAAACGCTGACTGTCGGCGACCGGGTGGGCTCCTTTGACGGGATGCTGGAAAACCGCACCTTCAACGTGGTTTTCGTCCAGCCCGGCTACGGCATTGGCGAGGAGATCTCCTCGGCCTATCAGCCCACCGCCACCCTGGCTTACGACGGCAGCGAGCAGTCGGTCACCTTCGATCCCGCGTGGGAGATCCCCACGCCGCCGCTGGATACCGAAATGCTGCCCGTTCCCGTGTCCGCTCCCACCGCCAAGGCGTCGGATAACGCCATGGTGGGCAACTGGACCTTCTGGGAAGGCGAAGGCGCCAAGGTCAGCGATACCTCCGGCTACTTCAACAACGGCGGACTGAACAAGCCCGACTGGACCACCGCCGGCAAATCCGGCAACGCCATCGCCTTCTCCGGCGGTTCGGCCGCCGAAGCCGGCACCTGCGTGTCGGTCGCCAGCAGCCAGTCGCTGAATATGAGCGAGCAGATCTCCGGCAATTTGTGGGTGATCAACCAGTGCGCCGGCTGGGGCAACATGATCAACAAAGGCGGCAACGGCAACCACAACCCCGGCTATTCCTTCATCGTCAACGGCGGCGGCACGCTGCAGCTGGAGATCCAGTCGGCCGGCGCGAAGACCACCGCGGTCTCCGCGAGCGGCGTTCCCAAAGACGGCCAGTGGCATCAGGTCGGCTTCACCTGGAAGAGTGAGGCCGCCGGCGGCGACGGGATCGTGCGCCTCTACGTCGACGGCGTTCAGACCAGCGACGACAGCCGCGCGGGCAACTATTTCGCCGGTCCGATCGGCGCCAACGACTACCCGCTGATCATCGGCCGCAGCTGCGAAAACGAGCCGAACTATCCCAACTATTTCCAGGGCACCATAGACGAGGTCAGCCTGTACAACTACGCGCTGACCGCCGAAGAAATGGCGGCGCTGTATAACGGCGAGAGCATTCTGGTCGACAACGTGTCCGACGCCGCGGTCGATACCGCGCCCGGCGGCGTGATCGTCTCCTGGACCGACGCCGCCGATACCCATCAGGTGCGGGTAACGGTGGAAACCGCCGAGCCGGAATACAGCATGGATCCGGTCAGCATCAACACCACCGTGGAAAAAGGCGTCGGCACCGTGACCGTCGACGGTCTGCCCAACGACGAATACGTCGCCGTGCAGATCGTGTCGGTCGACGCGCAGGGCAAGACCTCCTCGGGCGTCAATCTGGTCGCCCGTCCCGGCGCTTATCCCGCCGCGATCGATCCCGACTACGTCGTCACCCACGGCGAACAGCTCTTCGCCTGGGTCGAAAACGTCCGCACCACCCCGGTGAGCGGCACCCTGACCATCACCCTGACCGAGGGCGGCGAAGTCAAGGAGACCCAGCAAAAGGCGCTGGAGATCGCCGGCAACGACCGGCTGCAGTTGACCGAAACGCTGCAGACGGCGTACGCGCCCAACCAGAAGCTGACCTTTACTTACCAGGATGCGCAGGGCAAACCGCTGGCGCAGGAGATCACCGTCGACCGCGGCGCCTACTACACCGAGCGTCCGGCGGTGGACAAGAGTCAGCTGCGTATCGCGCTGAAGAGCACCGTCAACCCCGACGATTACACCCCCGAATCCTACGCTCCCTATGAAGTCGCGTACCGCCGGGCGAAGATCGTCGAGCACGACGTCAAGGCGACGCAAGAGCAGGTCAACGAAGCCACCGCCGCCCTCAAGGAAGCCCGCCGCGGGCTCAAGCGCCTGTCCAGCGACAACATCCTGATGCATTTTGAGCGCTCGGAAGGCACCACCTCCCAGCTGCTCTACGGTTCGATGTTCTACATCGACTGGAAGGCCGCCAATGACGTGCCCGGCGCCCACAGCAGCGACCCCGGCGTCGATCTGAGCGGCGACGCGGACAACGGCACCGACTCCAACCTGCATTTGAAAGCGTCGGTCATCTTCTCCACCACCGACGACAAGATCGATCCCGCCACCATCTGGACCGAGCTGCGGTTCCGGCTGCGCTCCTCCTTTGACGGCAACGACGAGAAGAGCAGCGATTTCTACCGCGTCCGTCCGGCGCAGCTTGATTCTCCCGACGCGTTTATGGTGGACATTCCCCTGTCGGCCATCGCCACCAGCAAGATCGACTGGAGCGACGTCAAGGAACTGATCGTCCAATGCGACGTGGTGCCGGATCTGCGGCTGTCCGCCACCGGCGAATCCACCGTTTGCAGTCTGACGCTGGAGGACGTCTGGATCGAAGGCGTCAAATCGGAGCCCGGCCCGGATCAACCGCCGGTGGAAAAGCCGGATATCACCGGCAAAAACCTGATCACCGGCAAGCGGATCGAGGTTGATTCCAGCGACGGCTTCGGCGGTCCCGGCAACATCAACGACAACGACCGCGCCTCCTTCTGGGACGGCGGGCAGAACCACTTCCCCCATCATCTGAAGGTCGATCTCAAGGACACCTACGTGCTGGAAAAAATCGAGATGCTGCTGCCCTCCACCTGGAACAATGACCGGCATCAGGAAATGGAGATTTTGATGAGCGACGACGGCGTGAACTACACCACCATCGTCGAGAAAACCTCTTACTTCTTCTCCAAAAACGAGAACGACAACACCGTGATCGTCAACCTGCCCGACGGCGCGCAGGGACGGTATCTGCAGATCATCGGCTATACCAACGACGAGATCGGCAATCCCGGTATGCAGCTGGGCGAGCTGCGGGCGTTTGGCCGCTATCCCGACGAGCCGGTCGACAAGACGGCGTTGAACGCCGCCATCGAAGCGGCCCAGGCGGTGGATCTGACCGGCTATACCGACGAGAGCGCCGCGGCGCTGACGGCGGCTCTGGAAGCGGCGCAAGCCGTGGCGCAGGACGATGCCGCCACCCAGGACGCCGTTGACGCGGCTCTGGAGGCGCTGCAGGCGGCGCAGGAAGGGCTGACCGAACAGCCGCCGGTTGAGGACGTGATCCCCGGCGACGTCAACGACGATAAAGAGGTCACCGCGGCCGACGCGCTGATGGCGCTGCAGGCGGCCACCGGCAAGATCACCCTGACCGAACGTCAGCGGCAGGCCGCTGACGTTGACGGCAACGAAGGGGTTTCGGCGGCCGACGCCCTGCTGATCCTCCAGAAGGCGACCGGCAAGATCAACGAATTCTGATTGCGTTCCACGAAAAAATCCCCGGCAGAGCGATCTGCCGGGGATTTTTGATGGGACGCATTAAAAGCTTTCGATCTTGCCGGTGGCTTTTTGCAAAATGGCCAGCGCGTCGTCGGCGCCTACCCCGCCGTTTTGGTTGGTATCCGCCGCCGCCTGCTCGATCGGCGAAAGCGCGATCTTGCCGGTGGCCGCCTGCAGCGCCATCAACGCGTCGTCGGCCGCTACCTGTCCGTTGCCGTTGACGTCGCCCGTTACGTACCGCAGATCGTCCAGCGCCCGGGTCAGCGCCTCAGCCGCCTCATCCAGCGCCGCTTGAGCGGGATCGACAGCGCCGTTGACGGCGACCGCCGCAATCTGTTTTTCAGAAAGCGCTTGCAAGCTTTGTGCGGTAAACACCGGGGTATCCGCCGCCAAAACGCCGTTGGCCGTCGTGATCGCGGCGTTGAGCGCCTTTCGGTCGGCGGGCTTGTTCGCGCCCCAATAGACCGATCGCACCGTCCCGTCGTCCAACGCGGCGGTGATGATATAGCCGTTGATATAAAACCCGTTGGCGGCGTCGATCGCCCCGACGTTGAACCACCAGTCGGCCGCACCCGGCGCGCCGAGCATTTGCTGATCCCGGCTGACCGTCAGCCGGCTCCATTTGCCCGATTCCATCCCGTACTGGAAAAACGCGCCGTAACCGTTGTCGTGCTCTTTGCCGTTGGCAATGCCGGGCGCGCTCAAGCCGTCCTTGTCGTTGGTGTTGAAATGCAGGCAATCGTTGCGGGAGCCGTGCACGTCCCAGTAATAGGAGACGTCCACCGTCAGCCGGGGCACCACCGTGCCGTTTTCCAGTCCCAGCGCCGTCGCCAGCGACCCGCTGGCGTATTGGAAATAGCCGGGCTTTCCCTGCCACTGCAAAACGGTGTACCCGTCAAATTCGCCGTAGGGATCGGTCATCACCAGATTGGTCGGCCGCCAGAGATATTCCCCCGAATCCTCGGGAAAATCCACCACCGTCAACAGGGTTTCATAAAACAGCCGCGCCATTTCCTCGTACCCGGCGGCGGTATAGTGGATGCCGTCGTCGATGATGTACTCGTCCTCGTGGCCGATGAAGTGCTCCCGCAGCGGCGCGGTGGGATAGCCGTATTTCTCGGCGGTGGCCTTTTGCACCGGCACCACGCCGTTGGCCACGATGTCGTCCTTGATCCCGAAGCTGTCCTTAACCGCCCGGTTGCCCAAGCTGATCAGGATCAGCGGGTCGTTCCCCTGTTCCCGGAAGGACTGCACCAACGCGTCGTAGTCTTCGGCGAAGGTGTTGTTGCCGCCGTTCCAGAAATCCACCTTGGCGTCGTTGCCGCCGATCTCGACGATGACGATATCCGCTTGATACGCCAGGCACGCTTTGTGCTTGTCGCTGTCAAAATAGCACAGGGGTTTGTCTTTCATCACCGCGCTGCCGGAGTAGCCGAAGTTGCGCACCTCCACCCGGCCGCCGGCCATCGTCTGCAAAAACGCCGGATAGGCGTACCCGCCGGTGCCCTCGGTGGTGCTGGCGCCCACGCAGGCGATCTTGACGAGATCCCTGTCCCGGAAATCCCGCAATTTCTCCGTTTCCTGCGGCTGCGCCGCCACAGGCAGCAACCCCGTTGTCAGCAGCAGCGCCGCGCTTATCGCCAGAGCAGCCCATTTGCGAATCGTATTCATAAAAGCCTCCCCTTTCCTTGTTGTGCCCAAATATGGTACTTTTTTATTATAAGGCTTTCTACAGAGAAACTCAATATCGATTATTTTCCGAAATCTTTGATTTTTTGCCTGCCAAGCAGCGTAAGAACGCGGCGCTCAAAATCGAAAAAGTCGGAGAATACTCCATGATTTGCATTCTATACAAACAAAAACACAAAAGTGATATATCTCGCTGACGCGAGATGTGATATTTTTCGCTGCGCGAAAAGTGATATTGCTCCCTTCGGTCGCAGTGATATTCTATTCGCCTTCAAACTGCGCGAAGCGCAATATAACTCGTCCGAAGGACGAATATAACGACAACGCCATATAACTCGCCGCAAGGCGAATAGAGTTGAAAAAACCTCGTCTTGCGACGAGGTTTTTTCTGGAGCTGGTGGACGGATTCTCTTCTCACTTGACGAAGGCTCCACCGGACTGTTTCTCCCAAACCCCGCGCTCGCGCTGCTCGCCGGCGTCCTCTTGCGGTTCCCGGCTCCGGTGTGGCGTCGTCACGCTCACCGGTCGCCGACCGCGGCGCCAACCCCTGCTCGCTGTTTCCGCCCCCGGCGGCGCTCGCAGGCGTTGCATTTCGAATCCGTCCATAAAAACTTCCCGGACACCCTTTGGGCGTCCGGGATGTTTTGGAGCTGGTGGACGGATTCGAACCCCCGACCGGCTGATTACAAATCAGCTGCTCTACCTGCTGAGCTACACCAGCGTGCAGGCATTATTGTACCATACACGCTTTTGTCTGTCAAGAAAGGGCGCCGCCAAAGAAAAGTGAGCGGATGGATTGTATTTTTTTCCGACTTATGGTATACTGCAAATGACCACTTTACAAAGGAGACGATCGGTTTGAAAAAAATCATCGCATTGACGCTTGCCGCGGCTTTTGCCCTTACACTGGCTGCCTGTTCAAACAACTCCCCGGCCAACACGTCTTCAGGGGACGCTACCGTCTCGACCGCCGGGACATCCTCCACGACCACCACCGAGGCGCCGGCTACCACGACGGCTGCCGCGTCGACGCTGACGGCGGAGGACTTGACCCAGGGGTATTTCCTTCAGATCAACAGCTTCCAGCAAGGCGTGTCCGGTTCTTCCCTGGTGATGGCCAGGGCCTGCTGCGCGGTGCTTCGCTTTGCCGCCGATCACGCCGATGCTCTGGCAAACGGCGATTTGGCAAGCGAAACGCTGCTGACCTGCTGGGAGGGAATGTCGGAGCAGGACCGGAAAACGTTTGACACCAATTTCATGACCGTCACCAAACAGATCGACAGCTGCGTGGAGGATTGGGACAGCTGCGCCGGTCTGTTTGAGGACAGCGGCGTTGCCGAGGAGATGCACACGCTTTTGAACGATCCCGCCGCTATGGACGCGTGGCGAGCCCTGTGCGGGCGCACCCTGACGATGGGAAATTCTTCCGGCGAATAAGCGAGGGCTTCCCAAAGGAGTGAGTACATGGACAAGTGTTTGTCCGTTGTGATCCCGGCCTATAACGAGGAAGGGATCCTGTCCCGGACAGTGGCCGAGCTGACCCGGGTACTGGACGGGGCGGCCATCCCGTTTGAACTTGTGTTTGTCGACGACGGTTCATCGGACAACACCTGGGCGCTGATCCGGGAAGCGGCCGCCAAAGACAGCCGGGTGCGAGGGGTGTCCTTTTCCCGCAACTTCGGCAAAGAGGCCGCCATTTTCGCCGGGATGTCCCATATGCGGGGCGACGGGTGCGTGGTGATCGACTGCGATCTGCAGCATCCGCCCGAAAAGATCGTGGAAATGGTCGCCTTGTGGAACGAAGGGTACGAAGTAATCGAAGCCGTCAAGTCCAGCCGGGGCAAGGAATCGGTCTTCCACCGGATGAGCGCGGTCGTCTTCTACGGGCTGATCAGCCGGGCGACCGGGATCGATATGCGCCGGGCATCGGATTTCAAGCTGCTCGACCGCAAGGCGGTGGACGTGCTGCTGACCATCCGGGAAAAGCACGCGTTTTTCCGCGCGCTGTCCTCGTGGGTGGGATTCAAGACCACCCAGGTGGAATTCGACGTGCGGGAACGTACCGCCGGCGCTTCCAAATGGTCTACCTGGTCGCTGATGAAATACGCGGTGTCCAACGTGACCAGCTTTTCCTCCGCCCCGATGCACGTCGTCACCGTGCTGGGGGTGCTGATGCTGCTGGTGACGCTGGTGATGGGGATCATCGCCCTGTGCCAGAAGATCGCCGGAGTGGCGCTGGGCGGCTTTACCACCGTGATTTTGCTGCTGCTGTTCATCGGCAGCATCATGATGATCAGCCTGGGGATCATCGGCTATTACATTTCCAAGATTTACGAGGAGATCAAGGGCCGTCCCCGCTACATCGTCTCCCACACCTGCGGAGACGATCAGTAAGATTTACCAAAACGCCTTCGCCGACGGCGAAGGCGTTTTTTTGCAAAAATTTTGCATCATCCAAGCGGTCGGGCGGTTGTCCAAAGCCTGAAATACTGGTATACTGAAGACAGACTTTTCAGAGAGGGCGAAACGCATGGCTATCCGCATTTTGATTGTGGAAGACGATCCCCATATCGGCCAGATGCTGCAGGTGGCACTGGCGATCGTGCGGTATGAAAGCGATCTTTGTGACAACGGCGCCGACGCGCTAGAGCAGTTGATGAGCGGGCGGTACGATCTGGCGCTGCTGGACGTGATGCTGCCCGGTCAGGACGGCTTTTCGGTGATGGAGCGGGCCAAGGATGCGCCCACGCCGGTGATCTTTCTCACCGCCCGGCAGGACGTGGTCGACCGCGTCAAAGGGCTGCGGCTGGGCGCCGAGGATTACATCGTCAAGCCCTTTGAGACGGTGGAATTGCTGGCTCGCATCGAGGTGGTTCTGCGGCGCACCCACCGGACACAGGAGATACTGACCTACGGTGAGATCGTTCTCAATTTGTCGGAACATACCGTCAAAAAAGGCGGCGTGCCGGTGGCGCTGACCCCCAAGGAGTTTGACGTGCTGGCCTTTTTCATCCGCCATCCCGATCTCGCCATCACCCGCGAAAGACTGCTGTCGGCGGTATGGGGATACGAATTTGCCGGGGAAAGCCGGACGGTGGATATCCACGTGCAGCAATTGCGCCGCAAAATGGGGCTGCAAAACCGGCTGGTCACCATCCCGAAGCTCGGCTACCGGCTGGAAAGCGAGGGCGGCCGATGAAGTTGTGGCACAAGGTATTTTTGGCCTCGCTGGCGCTGATTTTGCTGGCCGTCAACGTCACCGCCGGCGTCATATTGGTTTCCAGCCACCGGCTGACCCTTCAGCGGGAGCAGGAGCAGGCGGTATCGCAATACCGGTATCTGGCCGCCACTTTGCAAAACCGGGTGGTCTATGAACGGCTGCGGCGCGGCCGACCCATCCTGCCGGACGCCGAGGTGGACGCTTTGCTGAGCACCCTGGTCGCCTCCCGCGTCGGCGGGGACAGCGGCGTGGCGATCGCCCACGACCAGGGAGCGATGCTGACCAAATGGCAGGCCGACCCGCTGGCGGAAGCGTTCGTGACGACGGTGCGCGAAAGCACCGCCGATTCCGATACCGTGCGGATCACCGTGATCGAACAAGACGAGTGCCGGTACGTTCTGGTCGGCGGGCCGGTGACGCTGGAGGCGACCCGCCATTTTCTGTTCACCGTGACCGACGTCACCGCCGTTTACGACACCCTTTCGGGGCAACTGCGGTTCGTTCGCCTGATCAGCGTGGCATTCGCGTCGGTGATCGGCGGGATATTGATGCTGATCGTCTGGCGGCTGCTCTCTCCCCTGCACCGCATCCACGAAACGATGCAGGCCATCGCCGAGGGTGACTACCGCCGGCGGGTGCCCGAAAAAGGCGGGCGGGAATTCCGGGAGCTGGCAAAAAACATCAACCAAATGGCGGCGTCGATCGAGGACAACGTGTCCCGGCTGGAAGGGTTGGCCGAAAGCCGCAAACAGTTTATCGACAATCTGGCGCACGAGATGAAGACCCCGCTGACCTCCATCCTCGGCTTTGCCGATATCCTGCGGATCACCCGCGCCGTCAGTGACGAGCGGCGACGCCAATACGCCGGGATCATCGTGGAGGAGACCAAGCGCTTGCAGGCGCTGTCCGGCAAGCTGATGGAGCTGGTGACCACCCGTAACGTGACGCTGGACAGGGAAACCCTCAGCGCGGCCGATCTGCTGGCTGACACCGCCGACAAAATGGTGCCCCTGCTGTCAAAACGCGGGGTGGCGCTGCGCTGGGAAGCGCAGGACGGCGTGACGCTGACGGTGGACCGTACCTTGTTCGCCTCGCTTTTGTACAATCTGATCGACAACGCCGCCAAAGCCTCCGCCGAGGGGCAAACGGTGACGCTGACCTGCCGTCGAAGCGCCGACGGACGGATCCGCTTAGCGGTGATCGACCGCGGCATCGGGATGCCGCAAAGCGAGATCGACAAGGTGACCGCGCCTTTTTATATGGTCGACAAATCCCGTTCCCGCAAAGCGGGCGGTGCGGGATTGGGACTGGCGCTGTGCGCCGAGATCGTCCGCCGCCACCAAGGGGAGCTGCGCATCGACTCAGCGCCCGATGAAGGCACGACGGCAGCGGTATATCTGCCGCAGGAGGAAGCGCTATGAAAAACTGGCTGCAAAACGGACTGGTCGGCCTGTCCGCCGCGGCGATCCTCGCGGGCGGCTATTTCGGCATGGATATCGCGCAGGCGGTGATGCCTGCTGAAAAGCCTGGCACCGTAGTGACCCGGTCGCTGGAAAGCGACCGGTCGGCGCTGGTGGTCGACCGGCAGGAGGGGCTGACCTTTTATCCCTGGACGCTGTACGATCCGCGGGCGTGCGTGCCCCTGTCGAAGGTTATTGCCGCCGACACATCCGGTGCAGACAGCAAAGCGGAGGAGAAAGCGGCGCGGGAGGAACTCAACCGGCAAATCACCGACGCGCTGCTGGCGCTGGACGACGCCGGCTGGCGGCTTACCGACGCCCATGGTCGGCTGGAAAGCGCCTGTGAACCGGCGAACGGCACCGACTTTTTCGCCTTCGCCGCCGTGCAGGAAGCGGAGGGAAAAGCGTTTTTCCCCCGCGTTTCTTATACGAGCGTCACCGGCGAAAACTACCGGCTGGATATGGTGATGGACAAATTTGGCCGGTGGGAAGCCCTCCACGTTCGCCCTCAAATGCCGACGGCTCAACTGGATTTTGACGCCTGGCAGGAAAAATCCGCCTGGCTGGAGGAGGTCATTGCCCGCCATCGTGAAAACGTTTCAAAAGAAGTCGAGGGGATGGACGAAGCGGAAAGCGACCGCCCGGGGCGATGGACGAATATCCCTTGGGGTCAGGACGTTCTGACGGCGGCCGTGGAGGTTTATCTTCAGATTCACCCTCGAGAGGTCAACTGGGAGGATTACAGCTATTCCGAAACGGTGAACCAAATGATGGATCTGATTGACGGCGGGGACTATCAGATGGTATACTACGAGAGCGAGATTTTGTTGTTTTTCCTGCCGCGCGACAAGGGCAAATGGGGATTGCTTCTCTACGTCGATCCTGAACGCGAGGCGATCTGCGGCTACCATCTTCTGGATCTGACCGGGTGATTTTGCAAATTCTTTGCCGTTTGCCGATGACTTTTTAACAGCCCCGGGTGTAGGCTTAGACCGAAAGGAGGGATCGCCCGTGAAAATGGTCAAACGCGTCGGGTGTATCCTGCTGGCGGTCGTCATCGGCGGTCTGCTGGTGTGGAAAGGGATCGACTTTTATACGCAGGGATACGCCCGTCTGCTGCCGGCCGTCGCCGAAAACGAGACGCCGCCCGTCGACGTCGACCGGCAAAACCAAAACGAGCCAGACGCTGTGGCAACCGACGTGGCGGTGCCGGACACGGCGGTAATACTGGACGTGCCCTATCTCGATCAATCCGCCTACCCCACCGGGTGCGAGAGCGTCAGCGCGGTGATGCTGCTCCGGTATTGGGGCGTGGACGTTTCGGTGGACGAGTTCATCGACTACTACCTGCGGTGCAGTGAATTGCGCCAGCGAAACGGTCAGACCTACGGCCCCAGTCCCGAGCAGCGCTTTATCGGCGATCCCCGGGAAAACACCGGCTACGGCTGTTACGCGCCGGTGATCGGCCGCGCCGTCAAGGATCTGCTGGCCGGTGAACGGGACGATCTGGCGGTAGGCAACCGGTGCGGTCAGGAGCTGAGCGAGTTGGCGAAAAAATACATCGATCGGCAGGTGCCGGTGCTGATCTGGGCCACCATCAATATGGTCGAGCCTTACGAAGGCGCTAGGTGGATCAACCCCCGGGACGGCTCGACGGTGACCTGGATCGCCAACGAGCATTGTCTGGTGCTGGTGGGTTACGACGAGGACAACTACTATTGCAACGATCCCTACGGCCATAACGGCGTGATCCGGGTGCCGCGGGATCTGTTGGAGCGGCGCTACGAGCAGATGGGCAAGCAGGCGCTGATCGTTCACCGGGTGGATGGGTAACCCGTCCGCCACATATCCAACAAACGAAAAGATCCTGAGCGAAGCGAAGGATGACATCGCAATACGATGTTTGTCATCCTGAGGGCATAAGCCCGAAGGATCTTTTTTTCGTCATCCTGCGGGCGGATACCATCCGCCCGCCCTTCAGACTTGCGGCACGCTTGCCGATCAGCTTTTTTTCGCAAAAAGCACCGTTCTGTCAAATGACAGAACGGTGCTTTTGGATTCGTTTACGCCCAGGGATCGGCGGATTTGGGTTCGCGGATCCCCACCAGCAGGGACTGCTCCCACAGGCACCACTGGCCGTCGCCTTTGCGGCGCAGAGTCAGCGGCCGGGGACTGTCGGCGCCGCCCGAGGCGATATACAGGGTGGCGTAGCCCTCGTTTTGATAGGAATAGGGGTTGCTCGTCACCGTGACGGTGAAGGGCTCGGACGGGGTATAGTCGTTTTCCGGCTTCGCCCCGGCGAAATAGGAGAAGGGCAGATAAGTCTTGCCGTCCATAAACCGGTCGTTCAAAAACTGGATCTCGGTGGGCGTCAGCGGACGGGGGCCCTTGAGGAAGTTCAGCATCTGCTTGCCGATCTCCTTATCCGCCGCGTAGGCGCACAGAGCGCAGACCGTCAGCGCCGCCGTTTTGAAGGGGGTGTCCATCGCCGCCTCGGGCAGCGCCTGCATCTCCCCTACGCTTTCGGGAAGCGCGGCAAAGGAGAAGGTCTCGCTTTGATTGGACGGGGTCGTCGCCTGCGCCGCCAGATCCTGCGCGGCGTTTTTCAGCTTGTCAAAAATGCTCATCGTTGTGGCCTCCTTTAGAAATGTCCGCCGCCGCCTCCATGGCTGGATCCGGAGGAAGAGGTATGGGTACTGCTGCCGCCCGAGGATGACGACTGGGGCTTGGCAACGCGGTCCACATGGGTATACAGGAAGGTCTCGCGCGCCTGGGTGACGTTGAGACTGCCCGGCTTGAGATAGCTCGACGCCGCCGCCTGGAAGCGGACGGTCTTGAGCTTGGATTTCATCGAGCCGGTACCGATCAGCGCCACGATCAATCCCGCCAACAGCGACCCGCCGATCCACATCAGATAGTTGGGCGCGGGCTTCTGGTAACCGGGGATGGACTCGATGTTGTCCACGTCATACGGATCGCCGGTCTTCGCCTGGGTGAAAAACTCGTCGCACAGCCGGGCGTAGGTGGCAAACGCATCGGCGTAGTTGCCGTCGCCGAGATCCCCGATGATCTGATCGCCGATGTACTCGATCCCGGCGTCGGTCAGCGCCGTGATGCCATAGCCGGAGGTGGAGATCCACCAGTCCCGCTCTTCCATGCTGACCAGCAGCAGCACGCCGTCCTGACCATAGTCGTGATAATCGTAGTAATCGTCGGCGTAGTCCATGGCGGATTTGCCGTCGGTATCTTCCGCCGTGACCACCACGACGTCGCAGTCATTGCGGTCGCTGACCTCGTTGAGCCGGGCCAGCAGACGGTTTTCCTCCTGCTCGGTCAGCAGATCGGCGCCGTCGACCAGCCGCATGGTAGCGCGGGTGGTTTCCAGATAGGAGCTGCCGTCCTCGGCGTACTGCGCCAGTTGCTTGG
>JBMNVL010000040.1:0-15976 GCA_050946775.1 Acutalibacteraceae bacterium | reverse complement strand
ATCCCTCCGACCTCGTCGCCGCAAGCGTCTCCTCGGCCACCTCCCTTTAGGCAAGGGAGGCGTGACGCTCCCCGCCAACCCCCGCAAACTTGCGGCAGACAAAACTTGGCCCCCTCTGACGAGGGGGCTGGCACGGCGCCAGCCGTGACTGGGGGAGAGATAACGAGAACGGCGATAGTCCCTCTCTCCCTCCGTCTTTCGCCTGACGGCGAAATCCACCTCAGGCCCTCTTGCGGTGCCCGGCTCCGGTGTGGCGCCTTCGCGCTCACCGATCGCCGACCGCAGCGCCAGCTTTTTGCTCGCTGCATCCGCCACCGGCGGCGCTCGCAAACGCTGCCCGTCAGAGGGAGGCGTGACGCTCCCCGCCAAATTGTGCAAACCGGCGGCGGGCGCGTCTAACATCTACCGTCTAACGTCTAAAATCTATTCGAGGTGATCACATGCTGGATACCGCGCGATTGATCCGCTACGCCGGGCAGATCGGGGTCGATCTGTCGCCCAAAGCGGCGGCGGACTGCGCCCTGTACGCCGGGCGGCTGGTCGAGGCCAACCAAACCGTGAATCTCACCGCGATCACCGATCCCGAGGGGATGCTGATCCGGCATTTTCTCGACAGTCTGGCGGCGCTGCCCGACGGGGAAATCGATCTGATCGACGTGGGCACCGGCGCGGGATTTCCCGGGGTGGTGCTGGCGCTGGCGCGCCGGGATATCCGCCTGACGCTGCTCGACAGCCTGCAAAAACGGCTGTCCTTTCTCGAAAAACTGTGCGGGGAACTGGAGCTGCCGGTCACCCTGATCCACGCCCGGGCGGAAGACGCCGGGCAGGGCGAATGGCGACAGCGGTTTGACGCGGCGACCGCCCGGGCGGTGGCGGCGCTGCCGACGCTGTGCGAATACTGTTTGCCGCTGGTCAAGGTCGGCGGGCGGATGGTGGCGCTCAAGGGACCCGACGCGCCACGGGAGATGGCCGACGCCGAAAAAGCGATCGCCCTGCTGGGCGGCGGCCGGCCGCGGGCGACCGATCTGGTTTTGCCCCGCGATCCCGGCTACACCGGGGAAACGCTGGCGCGGCGGGTGGTTTCGATCGACAAGATCGCGCCTACCCCGGCGGAATATCCCCGTCCTTCCGCCAAAATCGCCAAGCGGCCGCTGTAAAAGTCATTTTGCGACACAAAACAACGACACGCCCTTTCGCTTTTCCGTGGTACGGTATAGCGGAAAGGACGTGTTTTTTATGCTGCGGTACAAAAGCGCGGGAAAAGTCTGGCTGATCCCCACCCGGGAGATCCTGGTCGTCGCCGCGGCCCGGCAGGAGGAGAGCTTTGCCGGGCTGGCGGCGCTGGCGGAAAGTCTGAACGATTGGGGAATGCTCCATCCCCTGACGGTGACGCTGCAAAACGACCGTCCGGTGCTGGTGGCGGGACACCGGCGGCTGCGCGCCGCCAAGATCGCCGGATGGCGGCAGGTGCCCTGCCTGATCGTCAACGCCGACCGGCTGCGGATGGCGGCGCTGCCGCTGGCGGAAAACGGCCAGCGGCGGGATCTGTCCGCCGGGGAGACCGCCGCCGCGGCGACCGGGCTGATCCGCCGGTTTTTGCTCACCGGGGAGGAGGTCGCCCGGCTGATCGGCCGGACGCCTTCGCCGCCCGCTCCCGCGCCGGCGCCGGAGCAAAAACCGCCCCCGGCGGCAAGACCGGCCCGGCCGGTGGTGCGGGATCTGCGGCTGTTTTACAACACCCTCAACCACGCGGTGGACACCATGCGCCGCGGCGGGATCGCCGCCGAGATCGATCAGCGGGACGAGGGCGGCTTCGTGGAATTGACGGTGCGGATGCCGAAATTGATGACGGAAAACCGGTAACGCATCCCATGCATTTGTGCAAAAAAAGCGACGAACGGTGTTCGTCGCTTTTTGGTTACGCCAAAAAATCCGGCGGCTCTTCATCGGCGGGGAAAAGGGTGCAGCCGGTCTGTTGAAACCGGCGGATCATCTCCCGCGCGGTGGCGAGGGGGATCTCGAAATGGGCGCAGGTGCACCCGACGCACCGCCGGGGCGTCGCGCCGCGGTTGACCGTCTTTTTGTAAAACCCCTCGTCCCAGACGGTCAGCGGTTTGCCGCAGACTTCGCAGATCATACGTCCCGCATCTCGCACAGATACACCGCGCAGTCGCGGGGCTTCAGCGAAACGGCGACGCTCTCCTTGGCGATCCCCTCGTCCTCGCCGGTGAAGGCGTTGACCATCCGCAGACCCTTGCCCGCGTCCGCCGGGATGCCGAGATTTTCAAAGGGCAGCCAGGCGGTGTGATCGTTGTCGGCGAGATTGGTGAACAGCAGCGCCAGTTGGTTGCCGGAGAGGAGCCGGGCGTAGACGTTGCGCAGGTTGTTGTCGGCGTGGCGGGCGATGAAGGGCGGACGGCACTCTTCGTCCTGGTTGATCCGCAGCAGGGTGGGGTTGGTGACCAGCTTCAGGGTGACGTCGTCGATCGCCCGCACGTCGCATCCGAGCATCAGCGGCGCGCCGAAGAAGCTCCACAGGGCGAACTGGGTCTTGTATTCGGCGTCGTTGCAGCCGGTGGTGCCGACGTTGCCTTTGCCCCGCATCCCGACGGTCAGCATATCGATGTCGTTGAAGCAGCCGGGCGCGGAATAGACGAAATTGTCGATCTGGCTGAGGAAAATGTCCCGGAAGGAGACGAAATTATCGAAGATATCGCCGGTGGAGCGGTACATCCCGGCGCCGGACGAGCGGATCCATTTGTGGACGTCGTCGCAGCCCCAGTTGCAGGCCGACAGCAGGATGTCCCGGCCGCTGGCCTTGAGCGCCATGCTCATTTTGCGGTAAAGCAGCGGCCCGTCGGTATGCTCGGGCTTGTAGCAGTAATCGTATTTGAGAAAATCCGCGCCGTAGTCGGCGAAGGTGCGGGCGTCGAGATACTCGTGATCGAACGAGCCGGGATAATCGGCGCAGGTGCGTACGCCCGCGCAGGAATACATCCCAAATTTCATCCCTCTGGCGTGGACGTAATCGCTGACGTCCCGCATCCCGTCCGGAAATTTGGCGGGATCGGGGAGGATCCGGCCGGTTTCGGGGTCGCGCCGGCGCAGCGACCAGCAGTCGTCGATCACCAGATAGGTGTACCCGGCGGCGACAAGGCCCTTTTCCACCATGGCGTCGGCGGTCTGCTTGATCAGATCGGCCGAGATGTTTTCACCGAAGGTGTTCCAGGTGTTGAAGCCCATCGGCGGCGTTTTGGGAAACATAAACACTCCTCCTTTTTTATCCGTTGATCCGGCCGATCACCTGCAAAATCAGCCAGCCGACGCCGTAGATCACCGGCTGGTGGACGACGTAGATGATCAGCGAATGGCGGCCGATCGCCGCCAGAAACGGTACGTGCGAGCGGGACATCCACCGGGGAAATTTGCCCGCCTTGGCCCACACCCCGACGTAACAGCCCGCCAAAAAGACGAACAGCCAGGGCAGCAGGGGAAAATAATCGGTGCCGTGCAGGGTGCCCTGTCCCAGTCCCAGGGGATACAGCCAGGGGTTGAGCCGCATCCATTCGGGGATGGGCACGCTCCAGATCCCGGGAACGCCGAACAGGGCGCCGTTGTAGCCGGGAACGTGCCAGGTGATCACCCCGAGGACGACCGCCAGCGCCAGTCCCAGCCAGGGCGGCAGCTTGTCCAGCAGCGGGCGCAGCAGGGCGAACAGCAAAATGCCGACCGCCAGCATATGCAGCACCCCGAACCAGATCATATTGTCGGGCATAAAAAACCACAGGGCCAGCGATATTCCCGCCGCCACCAGCGCCAGCAAGCCGCCGCGCTTGAAATTGTTGCGGGACAGCCGGCAGCAGACGCCGCAGATGAAAATGAAAACGCCGGCGAAAAACGGTTCCACCGGAGCGAAAAACCGGAACAGATCCTTGCCGGTCTGCAAATTCAGCACCCATCCGGCGGTGTAAAACGCGTGATAGGCGATCATCAGGAGAATATCGAACCCCCGCGCCTCGTCGAGAAAACAGATCCGCCCGGCGGGGCGTTTGCGTTTGCTCACCCGGATCAACTCCTTTGGGGATCAGTATACCATATTCGCCGCCGGCCTGCAACCCGGATTTTCGAGGTTTGCGGCGGGCGAAATGTGGCCTTGCGGTTACCGCCACTTCGCTACCCTCAAGGGGGAGGCAGGCGCACCTCGCAAAAAATGCACAAACCGACGCTAACCCGTAGGGGCAGATAATATCCGCCCCTACGGCACACCGCCAATTCGCGGGAAGCGTCTTGCCTCCCTCTGACGGGCAGCGTTTGCGAGCGCCGCCGGCGGCGGAAACAGCGAGTAAAAAGCTGGCGCCGCGGTCGGCGATCGGTGAGCGCGATAGCGCCACACCTCAGCCGGGCACCGCAAGAGGGCCTGAGGTGGATTTCGCCGTCAGGCGAAAGACGGAGGGAGAGAGGGATTATCGCCGGTCGCGTTATCTCTCCCTCAGTCTCGGCCGTCGCTGTCGCGCCTGCCGATCCAGCCCCCTCGTCAGAGGGGGCCTTGCGCTCGCCGGATGTTTGCAAAATAAGATCCTTCGCTTCGCTCAGGATGACACCGCAACGAAAAAGGGGGTCATCCCGGGCAACCTTCTCGACCGCGCCCGGTGGGCGATACAGGGAGAAAATGGTGGGCGCCGCGCATCCCACCAAATTATGCAGATCCATCCATGAAAAAAGCCGCCGGCAACCGCCGGCGGCTTTTTCGTTTATTCGTCCTCCCCGGGGGTCTCGGGCGGCTGGCGGACGATCCGCACCCGCTCGATGCGGCGGTCCACCACCCGCAAAACGGTGAAGGTGAGGGGCGGGTAGGACACCTCCGGCTGCTCGCCGTCGGCGGGAAGACGGCCCAGCCGGTCCAGCAAAAACCCGGCCAGAGTGTCGTAATCCCCCTCGGGCAGCGCCACGCCCAGCTCGTCCTCCAGCTCGTCCACCGCCACGGCGCCGTCCACCTCAAAGGAATTTTCCCCGGTGCGGCACACTTCCTCTTCCTCGTGGTCGTATTCGTCCTGGATGTTGCCCACGATGCTCTCCAGCAGATCCTCCATCGTCACGATCCCGGCCACGCCGCCGTATTCGTCCACCACGACCGCCACCTGGGTGTGCTTTTCGGTCATTTCGGTGAACAACGCGCCGCACCGCTTGGTGCCGGGCACGAAATAGGCTTCCCGCAGCAAATGCCGCACCGTCACCCCGGCGGGTATTTTCCGGCCGACGTAGGGCAGCAGATCCTTGATATACAGGATGCCGATGATATGGTCGATGTCCTCCTCGTAGACCGGCAGACGGGAATACCCCTCGTCCACCCCCAGCTTGAGGGCGTCCTCGATGGGATCGTCGGCCTCCAGCGCCGCCAGATCGGTCCGGGGCGTCATGATCTCCTCGGCGGAAATGTCGTCGAACTCGAAGATGTTGTTGATCATTTCCTTCTGACTGCCTTCGATCACGCCCTTTTCCTCGCCCACGTCGACCAGCAGCCGGATCTCCTCCTCGGTCACCTTCTCGTCGTCGGCGTGAGGATCTATTCCGAACAGGCGGGTCAGACCGTTGGCGGCGGCGGCCGCCAGGGCGGACAGGGGGGTGAGCACCACCGTCGCCGCGCGCAGGATCCCCACCGTGGCGAAGGCGAGGGGCTCGTCCCTTTGCGCGCCCAGCCGGGAGGGCAGCAGATCGACCAGCACCAGCGCCAGAAAGCCGCTGACCAGGCCCAGTATCAGCCCGGCGACGGGGCGGGCGGCGGGAAACGCGGGCAGAGCGCCCGCCAGCGGATCGATCCCCAGCGCCACCGCCAGCACGATCGCGCCGCCGACGGACACCGTCGACAGGATCCGCATGGCGGTCAGAAACCGGGTGGGCCGGGCGGTCAGCGCCAGCACCCGGGCGGCTTTTTTGTGGCCGTCCTCGGCCAGCTGCCGCAGCCGGGCGTCGCTCAGCGACACCACGGCGGTCTGCGCCGCGGTGAAAAATCCGCCGATCAGGATCAGCGCCGCAAAGGCGATCCAACCGAACACGTTACCATCAGGAGGCTCGGCGTCTTGCATGAGAGAAAAACTCCCCTTTCGTTGTCAGAATCGTCCCGGATCGGGAACGGGTTGTCTTTATCATAGTGGTTTTTCCCCGATCTGTCAACAATTCCCCGAAAATTGCCCGGTTTTGCCGCCGGCAGGGGCGAAAAATCCTCTTGCAATCCTATCAAAAGTGTGGTATTCTATGGTATGGTTTTATAATGGGGGAGAATTTGGAGCCGGTCGTTGAAAAAGCGGACGGTTTTCGGATTTTCCGATTTTGGTATAGAGTGGAAAGGAGGTTATCGTATGCCTGTTCTCGCCAACGCCGGTGAACGCGCCATCAACACCCTGCCCGACTGGCAGGTGATCGTGATCGGGTTGGGCGTCGTCTTTGTGGGGCTGATCTGCATCGTGGCGCTGTGCTCGCTGATGAGCGCGATCATCCGTCTCGTCACCCCGAAAAAGCCCGCTCCGGCGCCTGCCGCTGAGGCACCCGCCGCTTCCGCCGGGGAGATCCCCGACCGGCAGCGGTTCGTCGCCGCCGTCAGCGCCGTTATCGCCGAGGAAATGGGGACCGACGTCACCCGCCTGCGGATCAAAAGCATCAAAAAAATCTGAAGCGGCCCGCTTCGCACAAGGAAAGGTGTTTCGTTATGAAAAAATATCGCGTCAACGTCAACGGTTCGGTCTATGAGATCGAAGTGGAACTGATCGGCGAGGGAGAGGCCGTTTCCGCCGCTCCCGCCGCTCCTGCCGCCGCTCCCGCCGCTCCCGCCGCTCCCGCGGCCGGCGGCACCACCATCACCGCCCCCATGCCGGGCACCATTCTGGCGGTCAACGTCCAGAACGGCCAGGCGGTCAAAAAGGGCGACGTGCTGATGGTTCTCGAGGCCATGAAGATGGAAAACGAGATCATGGCGCCCGCCGACGGCACCGTCACCGACGTCCGCGTGACCAAGGGCGCCGCGGTGGAATCCGGCTCCGTTTTGTGCGCCCTGGCATAAGCCGGCGGTAGGAGGAGAGCGCTATGTGGGAAACCATACTGAATTTTTTGCAGCAGACCGGCTTCGCCATGCTCAGCCACTGGCAGGTGATCGTGATGATCGCCATCGCCTGCGTGCTGGCGTGGCTGGCGATCGTCAAGAAGTTTGAGCCGCTGCTGCTGCTGCCCATCGCCTTCGGCATGCTGCTGACCAACCTGCCGGGCGCCGGGCTGTATCACGAGGATCTTTTCGCCGGCGGTCACGCCCACTGGGATATGCTCGGCGGCGCGACGGTGATCGACTCGACCGATCTGGCCGGGGCGGACAATTTCGCCGTTTTGTCGTCGGGCGAGGTGGTCTACGCCGGGCAGTACATCGTCGGCCACGCCTCCGATCTCAAGCCGGAGCAAAACGCCGTTTTCAACGCCGACGGCTCGCTGACCCTGATCGATAAAGAGGGCAACCAGACGGTGACCGACAACGTTCTGATCGTCGCCGACGGCAATCAGGTCAAGCTGATGGACGACGGCTCGCTGACCCTGGGCGGTCAGCTGGTGCTCGGCCACAACGCCCGCGCCGTCAGCCCCGGGCTGATCGACTTCCTCTATCTGGGCGTCAAGCTGGGCATCTATCCCTGCCTGATCTTCTTCGGCGTGGGCGCCATGACCGATTTCGGTCCGCTGATCGCCAACCCGAAAAGTCTGCTGCTGGGCGCCGCGGCGCAGCTGGGCATCTTCGTCACCTTCTTCGGCGCCAAGCTGCTGGGCTTCACCGGTATGGAAGCCGGATCCATCGGCATCATCGGCGGCGCCGACGGGCCGACCGCCATCTTTGTCGCCAGCCGGCTGGCGCCGGGGCTTTTGGGCGCGATCGCGGTGGCGGCCTATTCCTACATGGCGCTGGTGCCGGTCATTCAGCCGCCCATCATGAAGCTGCTGACCACCAAAAAGGAGCGGCAGATCGTCATGAAGGAGCTGCGCCCGGTGTCTCGCACCGAAAAAGTGCTGTTCCCGTTTGTCGTCACCATCTTCGTCTCCCTGCTGGTGCCCTCGGCGGCGCCGCTGGTCGGCTCGCTAATGCTGGGCAACCTGTTTAAGGAAAGCGGCGTGACCGAGCGGCTGAGCAAGACGGTGCAAAACGAGCTGATGAACATCGTCACCATCTTCTTGGGCGTGTCGGTGGGCGCCACGGCGACCGCCGCCACCTTCCTGGACGTGAAAACCCTGATGATCCTCGCCATGGGCATCGTCGCCTTCGCGCTGGGCACGGCGGGCGGCGTGCTGCTGGCCAAGTTTATGAACCTGTTCCTGAAGAACAAGATCAACCCGTTGATCGGCTCGGCCGGCGTGTCGGCGGTGCCGATGGCGGCGCGGGTATCGCAGAAGGTCGGCCAGGCGGAAAACCCCGGCAACTTCCTGCTGATGCACGCCATGGGCCCGAACGTGGCCGGCGTCATCGGCTCGGCCATCGCCGCCGGCGTGATGATCGCCCTGGCGGGCTGATCGCGAATGCGCGGCGGGCGCAAGGACCGGCGGCAGCCGCATGGCCCCCTTGCCTAAAGGGGGCTGGATCGACGGACGCGAAGACGGCCGTCGAGACTGGGGGATAACGCCGCTTGTGCGGCGTGTCGCCCGAAGGGCGACTATCCCTCCGACCTCGCTGGCGCTCGGCCACCTCCCTTTAGGCAAGGGAGGCAACGGACTCCGCCAATTTGCACATACCCGTGGCGGCACCGTAGGGGCGGATATCCTCCGCCCGCGGGATAACGCAGGGAAAAGATCCTTCGCTTCGCTCAGGATGACACCGCAACAAAAAAGAGGGTCATTCCGGGCAACATTTTCGACCGCGCCCGGTGGGCGATACAGGGAGAAAATGGTGGGCGCCGCGGTCGGCGATCGGTGAGCGCGATAGCGCCACTGGCGGTGCTCGCAAACGCTACCCGTCAGAGGGAGGCGTTCGCACCCCGCAAAATGGCACAAACCACCGGCGTACGCAAGGCCCCCTCTGACGAGGGGGCTGGATCGGCAGGCGCGACAGCGACGGCCGAGACTGGGGGAGAGATAACGCGACCGGCGATAATCCCTCTCTCCCTCCGTCTTTCGCCTGACGGCGAAATCCACCTCAGGCCCACTTGCGGTGCCCGGCTCCGGTGTGGCGCCTTCGCGCACACCGATCGCCGACCGCAGCGCCAGCTTTTTGCTCGCTGCATCCGCCACTGGCGGCGCTCGCAAACGCTGCCCGTCAGAGGGAGGCTAACGCGCCCCGCCGGACAACGTACAAAGATCCTTCGCTTCGCTCAGGATGACACCGCAACAAAAAAGAGGGTCATCCCGGGCAACATTTTCGACCGCGCCCGGTGGGCGATACTGGGAGAAAATGGTGGGCGCCGCGGTCGGCGATCGGTGAGCGCGATAGCGCCACACCTCAGCCGGGCACCGCAAGAGGGCCACGCATAGCGACGAAGGATCTATCACCCGCAAACCCGTGGCGGCACCGTAGGGGCGGATATCCTCCGCCCGCGGGATAACGCCACAACCCAACCGTATCTCTATATAGAATGGGGTAAAGAAAAATGGCAAACAATCCCTTGAAAATCACCGATACCATCCTGCGGGACGCCCACCAGTCCCAGGCGGCCACCCGGATGCGCACCGAGGATATGCTTCCGGCCTGCGAGCTGCTGGACAATATGGGCTACTGGTCGCTGGAATGCTGGGGCGGCGCGACGTTCGACAGCTGCATGCGGTTCCTCAACGAGGATCCGTGGGAGCGGCTGCGGGCGCTGAAGGCCGCCATGCCCAAAACCCCGCTGCAAATGCTGCTGCGGGGGCAGAACCTGCTGGGCTACAAGCATTACGCCGACGACGTGGTGGAGCAGTTCTGCAAAAAATCCATCGAAAACGGCATCGACGTGGTGCGGATTTTCGACGCCCTCAACGACACCCGCAACATGGCCGCCGCCATGAAATTCGTCAAGGAATACGGCGGCAAGGTGGAGGCGACTCTCAGCTACACCGTCAGCCCGGTCCACGACGAGGACTATTTCGTCCGGCTGGCCTGTGAGCTGGAAAAAATGGGCGCCGACACCATCTGCATCAAGGATATGGCCAATCTGCTGCTGCCCTACAAGGCCTATTCGCTGGTGAAAAAGCTCAAGGAAAACGTCAGCCTGCCCATCCATCTGCACACCCACAACACCACCGGCACCGGCGACATGGTCTATCTGATGGCGGCGCAGGCCGGGGTGGATATCGTCGACACCGCCCTGTCTCCGCTGGCGGGCGGCACCTCCCAGCCGGCGACCGAGTCGCTGGTCGCCACCCTGCAGGGCACCGAACGGGACACCGGGCTGGATCTGAAACAGCTCAGCAAGGCGGCGGCGCATTTCCGCGGCGTTGCCGCCAAGCTCAAGGCGGAGGGCTCGCTCGATCCCAAGGTGCTGAACGTCGACCCCAACACCCTGTTGTATCAGGTGCCGGGCGGCATGCTCTCCAACCTGATCTCCCAGCTCAAACAAGCCCACGCCGAGGACAAATACTACGACGTGCTGGCCGAGGTGCCGCGGGTGCGCAAGGATTTCGGCTATCCGCCGCTGGTCACCCCCACCAGCCAGATCGTCGGCTCCCAGGCGGTGATGAACGTCCTGTCGGGCGAACGCTACAAGGTGTTCACCAAGGAGTCGAAAGGCTTGCTGCGGGGCGAATACGGGCTGTTGCCCGGCGAGGTCAACGAGGAAGTCCGCAAAAAGGCCATCGGTGACGACGAGGTTATCACCTGCCGTCCGGCCGATCTGATCGAGCCGGAGATGGACAAATACCGCGCCGAGCTGGCCGGACAGGACGTCTCGGAGGAGGACGTCCTCAGCTACGCCCTCTTCCCCCAGGTAGCGTCCAAATTCTTCGCCGCCCGCAAGGCCGCGAAGGAGACGCCGGCCGACGAGGTCCGCGAACTGTTCGTCGACGACGCGTCGATGCGATAAAAAAAGCCGCCGCCCGGCCGGGCGGCGGCTTTTTTTAGATATTAGATATTAGACATTAGACACGCACCCCGCGCATTTGCGCGAAGTTTTGGATTGCTCTTGCCAAACGCCGCCGTTTGCGGTATACTGACCCGTGTGACTATCTTGCGAAAGGGGTTTGCGTGATGCGGCCTTTGATCTATACCCGGCAGGGGCTGGCGGCGGCGATCGACCGCCACCGGCTGCGCCGGGACGCGCAATTCGTCGGGCTGGCGATGATCCTCACCGTCGCGGCGTCCCAGGTGGTGGCGCTGATCCCGCTGCTCGCCCTGGCGGCCGGCGGGGCAATCGACCTGTCGGCGGCCAACTACGGCCTGTCCGCCAACGGCTACACCCTGCTCAATATGCTGCTGTATATCCTCACCATCGGCCCGCCGGCGGTGGCCGCGTCCCTTATTTTCCGCCAGCGGATCCATCCCTTTGCCGCCCACCGGCGGGTGGATCCGGTGTCCTTTATCAGTCTGGTGGCGGTCGGCGCGGCGGTTTGCGTGCTGGCGAATTTCGTCGCCGGGTTCATCGCCAACTTTTTCAGCTCCTTCGGGATCGGCTGGCCGGACGCCACCGACGGGATCGACACCGCGCCGGCCAGTCTGGCGCTCAATCTGCTGTCCACCGCGCTGCTGCCGGGCATTTTGGAGGAGATGGTTTTTCGCGGCTATCTGCTGACGGCGCTGCGCCGGTACGGCGACCGGTACGCCATTCTGGTCACCTCGCTGCTGTTCGCGCTGCTCCACGCCAACGTGCTGCAGATCCCCTTTGCCTTTATCGTGGGGCTGATCTGCGGGTATCTGGTGGTGGTGACCGGCAACATCTGGACGGCGGTCGCCCTGCACGCGTTCAACAACGGCGTGGCGGTGATTATGACCTACGTCGAGCAGTTCCTGTCCGAGACGGACGCCTCCCGGCTGGAGATGACCTCCTTTTTGGTCGAGGCGGCAATCGGCGGCGTGGCGCTGCTGGTGCTGGCGCTGACCGGATCGCGGTATCTGCGCCGCCCGAACGGCGGCTGGACCGGCTTGTCGGGAAAAGAAAAATGGGGCGCGGCGTTTTCGGCGCCGCTGTTTTCGGTGGCGCTGGCGCTGCTGGTGCTGGAAACGCTGTACGTCACGGTATCGTACAGCGGGATGTGAGGCGCCGCTATGGATGACCAGTATATGCGTCTGGCGCTGGCGCTGGCCGCTGAAGCCGCCGTCGAGGGAGAAGTGCCCGTCGGGGCGGTGGTGGTGCGCCGGGGCGAGGTGATCGGCCGGGGACGCAACCGCCGGGAGCGGGACAAGACCGCCCTGGCCCACGCCGAGATCGAGGCCATCCGGCAGGCCTGCGCCGTCGCCGGCGGGTGGCGGCTGACCGATTCCACCCTGTACGTCACGCTGGAGCCCTGTCCCATGTGCGCCGGGGCGATCATCAACGCCCGCATCGACCGGGTGGTGTTCGGCGCCGCCGATCCCAAGGCCGGCTCCTGCGGGTCGGTGGTGGATCTGTTCGCCCTGCCCTACAACCATCGCCCGGCGGTCACCGCCGGGGTGCTGGAAGAGGCGTGCGCCGGCCAGTTGAAGGATTTTTTTGCCGCTTTGCGGCAGCGAAAGGAGAAGGATATATGCACACCGTGACCGTAACGCGCGAGATTTTGACCGACCGGGGGATCCCGGTGATCGTCGCCGCGCCCGACGGGGTGACCGGCGCGCCGCTGGCGCTGGTCAACCACGGCACCACCGGCAAAGCCGAGGATATGCAGGGGATGGCCGAGCGATTGGCGCAAAACGGCTGCTTCGCGGTGTCGGTCGACGCCGTTTGGCACGGCCGCCGGCGGGATCCGCTGCTGGACGAGATGCTGACCGGGGACAACTACAAGGGGCTGTATCTGCGTATGCTGCTGGAAATGGCGGACGATATCTCCGCCCTGATCGACCACTACGCCGCCGACGGGCGGGTGGATACCTCCCGGGTGGGGATCACCGGCACCTCGCAGGGCGGGTACGTGTCCTTTATGACCATGGTCAAAGAGCCGCGCATCACCGTGGCGGCGCCGATGATCGGCTCGCCCGATCTGACCGACAAATACGGCCAAAGCCCCGATTGGGACACCATTCCCGAGGACGTGCAAAAGCGGGTGCTGGCCGACAATCCGCTGGCCCGTTTTGAGCGGATGGCGCACGTGAAGCTGCTGGTGCAAAACGGCGACGCCGATACCATCGTGCCGGTGACCGGCGTGCGGCGGCTCAACGAAAAGATCGCTCCGCTTTACGCCGACCGGCCGCAGGATTACGGCTATATCGAGTATCCCGGCCGGGGACACGAAACCCCCGACGAGATGCAGGAGCGGGTCATCGCCTGGCTGACCGAAAAACTGCAAGCACAATAACCGATCCCCGCCTTTGATCCGGTCAAAGGCGGGGATTTTTTGCACAGAGCAGGCAAGACGCATCCCGCGAATTCGCACAAACAAACACGCCCGCCGGGAAAATCCCGGCGGGCGTGCGGCGTTATTTCTTATTCCGTCAGCAGGGCGCCGGCGGCTTCGGTCAGGGCGGCGGTCAGGGCCGACGCGTCGGCGTCGGTCGCGCCCGAGGCGGTCAGATAGGCCTTGATCTTGGGCTCGGTGCCGGAGGGGCGGACGATCAGCTTGGCGTCGCCCTCCAGCGAATAGGCCAGCACGTTGGATTTGGGCAGGGTCAGCGTTTTCGTCTTGCCGGTGGTGAGGTCGGTCTCGACCGACAGCTGATAATCGGCGCAGCCGATCACCTTTCGCCCGGCGATGGAAGCGGGGCGGTTGTCCCGCAGACGCGCCATCAGCGCCTGCATGGCGGCCATTCCCTGGGCGCCTTCAAACGCCTTGTTGACCACCGTGTTCTGGTACACCCCGTATTTGTCGTACATCGCCCGGCGCATTTCCAGCAGAGACTTGCCCTGCGACCGGTAATAGGCGGCCATTTCGCAGATCAGCATGGAGGCGACCACCGCGTCCTTGTCCCGGGCGTGGGTGCCGGCCAGATAGCCGTAGCTTTCCTCGAACCCGAAGATATACCGCTCGGGATGGCCGGCCTGTACGGCGGCTTCGATCTGCTCGCCGATATACTTGAAGCCGGTCAGCACGTCCACCGCTTTACACCCGTAATGTTCGGCGATTTTCGCCGCCAGCGGGGAGGTGACGATGGTTTTCACCACGAAGGGATCGGCCGGGATCTCACCCCGCGCCTGTTTGCAGGAGAGGATGTATTCCAGCAGCATACAGCCGGTCTCGTTGCCCGAGAAAAGGACGTAATCCCCTTTGCCGTCGGGCACCGCGATGCCCACCCGGTCGCAGTCGGGATCGGTCGCCAGCAGCAGATCGGGCCGTTCCGTTTCGGCCAGCGCCAGCGCCTTTTCAAAGGCCTGCCGGATCTCGGGGTTGGGATAGGGCGCGGTGGGGAAGTTGCCGTCGGGCTGCTCCTGTTCGGGCACCACCGTGACGTTTTCCACCCCGATGCGCTTCAAAATCGCCCGTACCGGCTTGTTGCCGGTGCCGTTGAGAGGGGTGTAGACCACCTTGGCGGGGCTTTGGCGGCAGATGCCGGGGTTGACCTGGGCTTTTTCCACCTCGTCGAGGAATTCGTCCACCAGCGCCTGTCCCACCGGCTCGATCCGCCCGTCGGCGACCGCCGCGTCAAAATCCACCGTGCGAATATCGTTAAAAATATCCAGCTTGCGGATGCAGGCGGTGACGGCGTTCGCCTCGTCGTCGGTCATCTGGTATCCCGCCGCGCTGTAGCATTTGTAGCCGTTGTAGGCCGCCGGGTTGTGGCTGGCGGTGACCACGATGCCCGACTGGCAGCGCAGACGGCGCACCGCGAAGGACAGCACCGGCGTCGGCTGCAGCTCGTCGAAGAGATACGCCTTGACCCCGTTGGCGGCCAGCACCCGGGCGGCCACGCGGGCGAACACGTCGGATTTGATCCGGGAATCGTAGGCGATGGCCACCGCCGGTGCGTCGTAGTGCGCCAGCAGGTAGTCGGCCAGACCCTGGGTGGCCTTGCCGACGGTGTAGACGTTCATCCGGTTGTCGCCCGCGCCGATGATTCCCCGCAGTCCGGCGGTGCCGAAATCGAGCTGGCGGTAAAACCGGTCGAAGATGGCGTCCTCCTGCCCGGCGATCGAGCGCAGCTCCCCGATCAGATCGGGATCGGCCGTTGCCTCCTTCAGCCAGCGTTCATAGAGCGCGTTTACGTCCATAAATCATCCGCCTTTCGTCGCTAAATTTCTTTCCTTTTTATTATACAACGGGGCGATCGTTTGTCAACGGGTTTTCGTACTGGCAATGCAGGGAGTTGGTGCGGGTCAGGGAGTTTTTACCACATAACGGGTGCAGGGCTGAGGCGGGATTGTGCCGGCAATACGGGGAGTTGGTGCGGGACAGGTAGTTTTTACCACATAACGGGTGCAGGGCTGAGGGGGGATTGTGCCGGCAATACGGGGAGTTGGAGCGGGTCAGGTAGTTTTTACCCCATAACGCGTGCCGGGTTTTCGTACTGGCAATGCCGGCAGTTTGTAAGGGACAGGAAGTTTTCCCCCATAACAGGTGCCGGGCTGTCCGCAAATTAGCGGCGGGCGCAAGGCCCCCTTGCCTAAAGGGGGCTGGATCGGCAGGCGCGAAGACGGCCGTCGAGACTGGGGGATCACGCCGCTTACGCGGCGTGTCGCCCTTTGGGCGACTATCCCTCCGACCTCGCTATCGCTCGGCCACCTCCCTTTAGGCAAGGGAGGCGTGACGCACCCGGCGCATTTGTACAAATCGATGGCGGGCGCAAGGCCCCCTCTGACGAGGGGGCTGGATAAGTTATCATTTGAAGTGCAACACTCAAAATAATAGTAGACTTCATAACAACCAAAGTGTAAAATGTAGTCACCACAACAAACAGATACACGGAGGTTGCTATGAAGTCCTACAC
>JBMNVL010000039.1:0-16229 GCA_050946775.1 Acutalibacteraceae bacterium | reverse complement strand
CCGTTTGCGCGGCGGGAGGGGAAACCCCTCCCCTACACGCTTACCGTAAGTTTGCTAAAAAAGATCCTTCGCTTCGCTCAGGATGACACCGCAGTAAAAAAGGAGGGTCATTCTGAGAGCGATAGCCCGAAGAATCTTTTGTTGTCATCCCGCGGGCGGATGATAGCCTCCGTTTGCGGTGCCCGGCTCCGGTTTGTGCAAACAGGCGGGGCGCGTCATGCCTCCCTCTGACGAGGGAGGTGGATTTCGCCGTCAGGCGAAAGACGGAGGGAGAGAACGTTTTTCACCACTCTCGTTATCTCTCCCCCAGTCTCGGCCGTCGCTATCGCGCCTGCCGAGCCAGCCCCCTCGTCAGAGGGGGCCGTGTTTGCCTGCCATCGGTTTGTGCGTCTTTTGCGGGCGGAGAGGGTTCCGACAGCCCTCTCCGTCACGGCTGACGCCGTGCCAGCTCCCCCAAAAGGGGGAGCCAAGTTTATACGCCCCTACGGGGTGCCGACAAATCGCAAAAAGCGCCCCGTTTGCCATGGCAAACGGGGCGCTTTGAAATCGTACGCGTAAAATCAGATCACCCGCACCCGCAGGACGCCTTCGATCTCCATGATCTTCTGGACGCTGTCGGGCGCCGGGGCGTTGGCCAGATCCAGCACGGTGTAGGCGTACTCCTTGCGGGAGCGGTTGGTCTGGCTTTCGATGTTGTTGCCGGCAAAGACGCCGCTCACCCGGGACAACACGTCGGGGATGTTGCGGTGGAGCACACAGACCCGGGCGCTGCCGGTGCGGGGCACCGACACGTCGGGGAAATTGACCGAGTGGACGATGTTGCCGTTCTCCAGATAATCCCGCAGCTCGTCGGCCGCCATCACGGCGCAGTTGTCCTCGCTTTCGGGAGTGGACGCGCCCAAATGGGGAATGGCGATGACGTTTTCGACGCAAAGGGTATCGTCGTCGGGGAAATCGACCACGTAGCAAGCCACCTTGCCGCTCGTCAGCGCCGCTTTCAGATCGGCGGTGTTGACCAGTCCGCCGCGGGCGAAGTTGAGGATCCGCACCCCGTCCTTCATCTGGGCGAAGGCGTCGGCGTTGAGCATCTCCTTGGTGGAGGGCAGCAGCGGCACGTGGATGGTGATGTAATCGCATTCCTCGTAGATCTCGCTCAGCGCCGCCGCGTGGTGCACGCTGCGGGACAGCTGCCAGGCGGCGTCCACCGACAGGTAGGGATCGTAGCCGTAGACCTGCATCCCCAGCTTTTCAGCGGCGTTGGCCACCAGCACGCCGATGGCGCCCAGGCCGATCACGCCCAGCTTTTTGCCCTTGATCTCCGGGCCGGCGAACTGGCTTTTGCCCTTTTCCACCAGCTTGCCGACGGCCTCGCCCTCACCCTTAAGGGTCTTGGCCCACTCGATGGCGGGCACCACTTTACGGGAGGAGAGCAGCAGACCGGCCAGCACCAGCTCCTTGACGGCGTTGGCGTTGGCACCGGGGGTGTTGAACACCACGATGCCCTGCTCGCTGCAGGAATCGACCGGGATGTTGTTGACGCCGGCGCCGGCACGGGCGATGGCCAGCAGGCTGTCGGGCATCTGCATCTCGTGCATCGACGCCGAGCGGACCATCACGCCGTCGGGATCGTTTACGTCAGCGCCGACGGTGTAGCCGGTGCCGAAACGGTCGGTGCCGCAGGCGGCGATGTTGTTCAAAGTCAGGATCTTCATCGTTTATACCCCTTTTCCTCAGGCGTTGGCTTGCTCAAACGCTTTCATGAAGGCGACCAGCTTCTCCACGCCTTCCACCGGCATGGCGTTGTAGATGGACGCCCGCATGCCGCCGACCGAGCGGTGGCCCTTCAGGTTGACGAAGCCCGCCGCGGCCGCTTCCTTGACGAATTTGGCGTCCAGCTCCTCGTTGCCGGTGACGAACGGGACGTTCATCAGCGAGCGGTCCTCCTTGACCACGGTGCCCTTGAACAGCTTGGAGCTGTCGAGGAAATCGTAGAGCAGCGCCGCTTTTTTCTCGTTGATCTTCTTCATGTTCTCCAGACCGCCGATATCGTTTTTCAGCCACTCGAGCACCAGCTTGCAGACGTAGATGCTGTAGCAGGGCGGGGTGTTGAACATCGAATCGTTGTCGGCGTGGGTCTGGTAGTTGAACATGGTGGGGGTGATCTCCTGCGCGTGGCCGATCAGATCCTCCCGGATGATGACCACCGTCAGCCCGGCGGGCGCCATGTTCTTCTGGGCGCCGGCGTAGAGCACGCCGAAGCGGGACACGTCGATCGGCTCGGACAAAATGCAGGAGGACACGTCGGCCACCAGCGGCACGCTGCCGGTATCGGGCAGGGTGTGGTACTTGGTGCCGTAGATGGTGTTGTTCATGCAGATGTGGAAATAATCCGCGTCCTTGGTGAAGGTGGCGGGATCCAGCTTGGGGATGTACGAATAGGTCTTGTCCTGGGAAGAGGCCACCACGTGCGCCTGTCCGTAGCGGGCGGCTTCCTTATACGCCTTGTTGGCCCACTGACCGGTGATGACGAAATCCGCCTTGCCCGAGCCGGTCATCAGGTTGAGGGGCAGCATGGCGAACTGGCTGGAGGCGCCGCCCTGCAGGAACAGCACCTTATAGTTGTCGGGGATGCCCATCACCTCGCGCAGCAGCGCCTCGCATTCCTTGATGATGGCGTCGTAGACCTTGGAGCGATGGCTCATTTCCATCACCGACTGGCCGCTGCCCTGATAATCCATCATTTCCTCCGCCGCGGTGCGCAGCACCTTTTCCGGCAGCACCGACGGACCGGCCGAAAAATTGTATACTCTTGCCATTTTCGCTTCCTCCCATATGCATAAAGATTCGGATTTGCGTTCTATTGTACACTCATGTTAAAAAATAGTCAATCCATATTCGCGCAGTTTTTTGAAAAAATTTTTCGCCCCGCGAGAAAGGTGGGAAATCTGCTTGCAAATTGACCCAAAGCCCGGTATAATATAGTTAAATTCCCAAAATTCAAGGCAAGTGAGGTCTAACGCTATGATGACGGTAGAAGACGTAAAACGCATTTTGAAGGCCGACCTGATCTGCGGGCAGGCGGGGCTGTCCACCGAGGTGCGCAACGCCTGCGGCAGCGATATGATGAGCGACGTGCTCGCCTTCGTGAAGGACCAGTCGGTGCTCCTGACGGGGCTGGTCAATCCCCAGGTGATCCGCACCGCCGAGATGATGGATATGGTCTGCATCGTCTTCGTGCGGGGCAAAGAGCCGTCGGCGGAAATGTGCCGGCTGGCCGAGGAACGCGGCATGGTGCTGATGAAGACGCCTCTGCGGATGTTCACCGCCTGCGGTCTGCTGTATTCCCAGGGACTCAGCGGCGGCGACGGCTGCTGAGGAGGCCGGATATGGATATCAAATTGCATTACGACGTGCCCGGGGACGATTTCACCCTGGCCGGCGCGGCGTCGGGCGCGGTCAAGTCCCAACTCAAAAAGCTGGGATTCGACGCCGACGTGATCCGCCGGGTGGCGATCGCCATGTACGAGGGGGAGATCAACATGGTCATCCACGCCGGCGGCGGCGAGGCCGACATCGACGTGTCTCCCGATAAAGTGGTCATCGTGCTGACCGACCGCGGCCCGGGCATCCCCGACGTGGAGCAGGCGATGCAGGAGGGGTGGTCCACCGCCCCCGATCAGGTGCGCTCGCTGGGCTTCGGCGCCGGTATGGGTCTGCCCAACATCAAAAAATACACCGACGATCTGCAGATCGACACCACCATCGGCAAAGGCACCGTAATGACCATGACGGTGCGGGTCAAACAACCGATAAAACAAGGAGCAACATAACCGCCATGAAACAATTTTGTCACTCGGTGACGCTGGACAAGGACAAGTGTCTGGGCTGTACCCACTGCCTCAAGCGCTGTCCCACCGGCGCCATCCGCATCCGGGACGGCAAGGCGCAGATCATCAGCGAGCGCTGCATCGACTGCGGCGAGTGCGTGAGGGTGTGTCCTCACCACGCCAAACGCGCCAGCCACGACTGCCTGGACGCGCTGAAAAACTACGACTACACCGTGGCGCTGCCGGCGCCGTCGCTGTACGGGCAGTTCAACCATCTCGACGATATCGACGTGGTGCTCAGCGGCCTGCTGGCGCTGGGGTTTGACGAGGTGTTCGAAGTCTCCCGCGCGGCGGAGATCGTCTCCGACGTCACCCGGATGCTGATGAACGACGGCAAGCTGAAAAAGCCGGTGATCAGTTCCGCCTGTCCGGCGATCGTGCGTCTGATCCGGGTGCGCTTCCCCGATTTGGTGGACAACGTGATGCCCATCAAATCCCCGATGGAGGTCGCCGGGATGCTCGCCCGCAAGGCGGTGATGAAAAAGACCGGTCTGCCCTCGGAAAAGATCGGCATTTTCTTCATCTCCCCCTGCGCCGCCAAGGTGACCGCCGTGCGCGGGCCCATCGCGCTGGACCGCTCCGACGTCGACGGGGTGCTGGCCATCAGCGATATTTACCCGGCGCTGGTGAGCAAAATGAACAAGCTCGATTCCGCCCAGCCCCTCTCCCATTCGGGGATCATCGGGATCAGCTGGTCGTATATGGGCGGCGAAGCGTCGGGGCTTCTCAACGACAACCACCTGGCCGCCGACGGCATCGAGAACGTCATCAAGGTGCTGGAGGAGCTGGAGGACGACAAACTGCAGGATCTGGACTTTATCGAGCTCAACGCCTGCGCCGGCGGGTGCGTCGGCGGGATCTTCACGGTGGAAAACGGCTACGTTGCCCGCGCGCGGATCCGCCGGCTGCGCAAATATCTGCCGGTGAGCTGCAACCGGCTGGCCGACACCGACAGCCGGGCGTCCGATCTCGACTGGACCTATCCGCTGGAATACGAGCCGGTGATGAAGCTGGCCGACAACATCGAGGACGCCATGCGGCTGATGCAGGAGGCCGACCGGATCTGCGAGCGGCTGCCGATGGTGGATTGCGGCGCCTGCGGCTCGCCAAGCTGCCGGGCGCTGGCCGAGGACGTGGTCAAGGGCGAGGCGAAAATATCCGACTGCATCTTTTTGACCAATTGGAGGGACGACGATGACGCTGAATGATTTGATTCCGGTGCTGGATCTGCGGGTGCTGGTCGAGGGCGATCTGACCCGGCCGGTCACCGGCGGCAGCTGCGGCGATCTGCTCAGCTGGGTGATGGGCCGCGCCGAAGCCGACTCGGCCTGGATCACCGTGATGGGCAACGTCAACGCCGTCGCCGTGGCGGTGCTGGCCGACGTGAGCTGCATCCTGCTGGCCGAATCCGCCCCGCTGGACGACGCCGCCAGGGAAAAGGCGGCGCAGCAGAACGTCACCGTGCTGCAAAGCGACGAGTCGATCTACCGGCTGGCCGTCAAG
Source organism: Acutalibacteraceae bacterium (assembly GCA_050946775.1). Taxonomy (GTDB): domain Bacteria; phylum Bacillota; class Clostridia; order Oscillospirales; family Acutalibacteraceae; genus UMGS1474. The sequence goes on along the minus strand of JBMNVL010000039.1, from coordinate 10,839 downwards.
CTGGGCAAGGCGCTGGCATAACGCGCCGACGCCAGGATTCTTCGGGCTTTCGCCCTCAGAATGACAGCGCAAATCAATTGCGCGCAACGCCCAAACGATCCACGCGGCTCAAACGATGTCATCCTGAGGCGTATCACGCCGAAGGATCTTTCCTGTTAAACCACAAAAAAGGAGGATGACGCCTTGCGGTATTATTACGATCTGCATATCCACTCGGCGCTGTCCCCCTGCGGCGACAACGATATGACTCCCCACAACATCGTGGGGATGGCCGTCCTCGGCGGACTGGACGTAATCGCCCTGACCGACCACAACGCCTGCGGCAACTGCGCCGCCCTGATGGAGGTCGGCCGGGACAACGGGCTGACGGTTCTGCCGGGGATGGAGCTGTGTACCGCCGAGGAAATCCACGTGGTCTGTCTCTTCCCCTCTCTCGAAAACGCGCTGGCCTTCGAGCAGGAGGTGATCGCCGCCCGGCCGCCCATCCAAAACCGGCCGGAGATTTTCGGCGAACAACGGCTGATGAACGCCGCCGACGAGGTGATCGGCGAAGAGCCGATCCTGCTGCTCAACGCCTGCTCGATCACTCTGGAGGAGGTGCTGCCGCTTGCCCGGCGGTTTCAGGGCACCGCCTTTCCGGCTCACATCGACCGGGACTCCTACAGCGTGCCGGCGGCGCTGGGCGATATTCCGCCGCTGGGCTTTCCCGCCGCCGAAATCACCGCCGACGGGGACGTGGCGGCGCTGGTAAGGGCCTATCCCGCCATCGACGGAATCCCGCTGCTGCTGGATTCCGACGCCCATTATCTCGACAAGATCCACGAGGCGGGCGCCTGGCTGGATCTGCCGGACAAAAACCCCGCCACCCTGATCGCCGCGCTGGACGGACGTCTGCCCTGCGGCTGGGGTCGCCGCCAATAAAAGGAGCGTGCTTTATGAATACCGATCGTTCCGTGCTGCAGCCGGAGGATTACGTGGAACCCCGGTGTCTGCTGTGCGACGAGCCGTACGGCGTCGAGACGCCGGTCAAGTCGGTGCCTCAGCAGCGAATCATCGAAAAGATGGACGACTATATGAGCCGCCGGGATTACGCCGGCGCCGAGCGGCATCTGCTCTACTGGCTGGAGGAAGCCAGACTGGGCCGCGATCAGCGGGGAGAGCTGATGCTGCGAAACGAACTGGTGGGCCACTACCGCAAGGCTGGCGACAAGGACAAGGCGGTGGAAAACGCCGCACGCGCCTTGGAACTGCTGGACGAGCTGGCCTTCGCCGGCACCGTCAGCGCCGCCACCACCTACGTCAACGTGGCCACCGCCTACAACGCCTTCGGGATGAACGAGCCGTCGCTCGAACTGTTTGAAAAAGCCAAAGCCGTCTATGAAAGCGTTCCCCGCACCGCGCCCCAACTGCTGGGCGGGCTGTACAACAATATGGCGCTGGTGCTGGTGCAGTTGGAACGGTTTGAGGAGGCCTTCGCCCTGTACGACAAGGCGCTTTCGGTGATGGCCGCCGTACCCGGCGGCGCGCTGGAGCAGGCGATCACCTACCTGAACATGGCCGACGCGGTGCGGCTGCAAACCGGCATGGAGCAGGGCGAAGGGCGGATCTTCGAGCTGGTGGACAAGGCGTGGGAGCTGCTGGACGGCTTTGCCGGCCCGCGGGACGGGTATTACGCCTTCGTCTGCGAAAAATGCGCCCCGTCGTTTTCCTATTACGGCTACTTTATGGCCGCGAGTGAGCTGACCAAACGGTCGAAGGAGATCTATGAAAGGACTTGAACTGGCCGCCGCCTTTTACGAAGCGCACGGCAAACCGATGCTGGAGGAGCAGTTTCCCGCCTTGATCCCGCTGATCGCGGTCGGGCTTTGCGGCAGCGGATCGGAGTGCCTCGGCTATGACGACGAGGTGTCCCGCGACCACGATTTCGAGCCGGGCTTTTGCCTGTTTTTGCCGGGTGAGGACGTGGTGGATCGCCGCGCCGCCTTTCTGCTGGAGCGCGCCTACGCCAAGCTTCCCCGGGAATTCGAGGGGGTGTCCCGCTCGCTGACCCAACCGGTGGGCGGCGCCCGGCACGGGGTGCTGCGCACGGCGGAGTTTTTTACCGAAAAGGTGGGCTCTCCCGACGGGATTTTGACGGTGGAGCAATGGCTGACCCTGCCCGGGCAGGCGCTGCTGGAAGCGACCGGCGGCGCGATTTTCGCCGACCCTTACGGCGAGGTGACCCGCATCCGGCAGGCGCTGAGCGCCTATCCCGAGGATATCCGCCGCAAAAAACTGGCCGGGCATCTGCTGCTGATGGCGCAGGCGGGGCAATACAACTACCGCCGGTGTCTGTCCCACGGGGAAAACGCCGCCGCTCAGCTGACCGCGGTGGAATTTGTCCAAAGCGCTATGGCGGCGATCTTTTTGCTCAACGGAAAATACCAACCTTATTATAAATGGAGTTTTCGCGCCATGCGGGCGCTGCCCCGGCTGGCGCTGGAAGCCGAAATGCTGGAATTTCTGCTGACCACCGACAACGAGGGCGAACTGGCCGACAGCAAATACGACGCCATCGAGGGGATCGCCGCCGACGTGATCGACGAGCTGCAGACCCAGGGATTGACCGACGCCGTCTGCGGCGATCTGGAAAAGCACGCCTATTCCGTTAACGACGGGATCGCCGACGCCGGTCTGCGCAACCGCCACATTCTGGCGGCGGTATGAAAGGAGCGTTTCCATGAAGATCCACGGCCTGCAGAAAATGACCCTGCTGGATTTTCCCGGCCGGGTGGCCTGCACCGTTTTTTTGGGCGGATGCGATTGCCGCTGTCCGTTTTGTCACAATTTTGAATTGATCGACGGCACCGCCCAGCCGATCATGGACGACGAGGAGCTGCTCGCCTTTTTGCAAAAGCGGCAGGGGCTGCTCGACGGGGTGGCGATCACCGGCGGCGAGCCGTGTCTGCACCCCGATCTGCCCGATCTGCTCCAAAAGATCCGGGCGCTGGGCTTTGCCGTCAAGCTGGATACCAACGGCTTTCACCCCGACCGGCTGGAAGAGATCCTGTCGCAGGGACTGGTCGACTACGTGGCGATGGACATCAAAAACAGTCCCGAAAAATATCCGGTCACCTGCGGGCTGGACGCTCTCGATCTCACCCCGGTGCGGCAAAGCGTCGCATTGCTGATGCGCGACGGGGTCGACTACGAGTTCCGCACCACCGTGGTGGCGCAATTCCACGACGACGCCGATTTCGAGGCGATCGGGCGGTGGATCGCCGGGGCAAAGCGGTATTTTCTGCAGGCGTTCACCGACCGGGAGTCGGTGCCCTTCGGCGATCTGAGCGCGCCCACCCCCGAGCAGATGCGCCGCTACGCCGCCATCGTCCGCCGGACGGTGCCGGACACAAATCTTCGTGGAATTGAATAAAAAACAAGATGTAGATTTTACGAAAGATTCTCACCACAATATATTGACAAAACGCTCCTGCGATGATAGAATGAACGTACCGGGTCAAGGCTGGCGGCTTTGGCCTGCATTCTATCTAATTCAGACAGGGGCGTTGTATTATGTATCAAGTCGTCAAACGGGACGGCAGCGTCGTCGATTTCAATATCGCGAAGATCAGCACGGCCATCACCAAAGCGTTCGAGGCGCTGGGAAAGCAGTATCATCCCAGCGTGATCGATCTGATCGCCCTGCACGTGACCTCCGATTTTGAAAACAAAATCAAGGACGACAAAATCACCGTCGAGGACATTCAGGACAGCGTGGAAAAGGTGCTGTCCGAATCGGGCTACGCCGACGTGGCCAAGGCCTACATCCTGTACCGCCGTCAGCGGGAAAAAGTCCGCAACATCAACTCCACCCTGCTCAACTACAAGGACCTGGTGGACAACTATCTGAAGATCAACGACTGGCGGGTGAAGGAAAACTCTACCGTCACCTATTCGGTGGGCGGCTTGATTCTCTCCAACTCGGGCGCCATCACCGCCAACTACTGGCTCAGCGAGGTCTACGACGACGAGATCGCCGAGGCCCATCGCAGCGCCGCCATCCATCTGCACGATCTGTCGATGCTGACCGGCTACTGCGCCGGCTGGAGCTTAAAGCAGCTGATCCAGGAAGGGCTGGGCGGCGTGCCGGGCAAGATCACCTCCTCCCCGGCCAACCACCTGTCCACCCTGTGCAACCAGATGGTCAACTTCTTAGGCATCATGCAAAACGAATGGGCCGGCGCGCAGGCGTTCTCCTCGTTCGACACCTATCTTGCGCCCTTCGTGAAGGTGGACAACCTCACCCAAAAAGAGGTCAAGCAGTGCATCCAGTCCTTCGTCTACGGCGTCAACACCCCCAGCCGCTGGGGCACCCAGGCGCCCTTCTCCAACATCACCCTCGACTGGGTGGTGCCGAACGATCTGAAAAACCTGCCGGCCATCATCGGCGGCAAGGAGATGGACTTCACCTACGGCGAGTGCCAAAAAGAGATGGATATGGTCAACAAGGCCTTCATTGAGATCATGATCGAGGGCGACGCCAACGGCCGGGGTTTCCAGTATCCCATCCCCACCTATTCCATCACCCGCGATTTCGACTGGAGCGAGACCGAAAACAACAAGCTGCTCTTTGAAATGACCGCCAAATACGGCACCCCCTATTTCTCCAACTACATCAACTCCGATATGGAGCCCAGCGACGTGCGCTCGATGTGCTGCCGTCTGCGGCTGGATCTGCGGGAGCTGCGCAAAAAATCCGGCGGTTTCTTCGGCTCGGGCGAATCCACCGGCTCCATCGGCGTGGTGACCATCAATATGCCCCGCATCGCCTATCAGGCGGCGGACGAGGCCGATTTCTACGCCCGGCTCGACAACCTGATGGACATCGCGGCGCGCAGTCTGAAAACCAAGCGCACCGTCATCACCTCCCTGCTGGAGCAGGGGCTGTATCCCTACACCAAACGGTATCTGGGCACCTTCTCCAACCACTTCTCCACCATCGGCCTGATCGGCATGAACGAGGTGGGCCTCAACGCCAAGTGGCTGCGGGCGGATCTGACCGATCCCAAGGTGCAGCGCTTTACCCGCGACGTGCTCAACCATATGCGGGAGCGGCTGAGCGACTACCAGGAGGAGTACGGCGATCTGTACAACCTGGAAGCCACCCCGGCGGAATCCACCACCTACCGCTTTGCCAAGCACGACAAAGAGGAGTTCCCGGACATCATCACCGCCAACATGAACGGCACCCCCTATTACACCAACTCCTCTCACCTGCCGGTCGGCTTCACCGAGGACGTCTTCTCGGCGCTGGATATCCAGGACGATCTGCAGACGCTGTACACCTCCGGCACCGTCTTCCACGCCTTTTTGGGCGAAAAGCTGCCCGACTGGAAAGCGGCCGCCAATCTGGTGCGCAAGATCGCCGAAAACTACAAGCTGCCCTACTACACCATGTCCCCCACCTATTCGGTGTGTAAGGACCACGGCTATCTGACCGGCGAACAGCCCGTCTGCCCCATCTGCGGTGCCAAGACCGAGGTCTACAGCCGCATCACCGGCTACTATCGCCCGGTGCAGAACTGGAACGACGGCAAGGCGCAGGAGTATAAAGATCGCAAGGTCTACAACATCGGCCACTCCACCCTGACCCACACCGGACCCAATCCGGCGCCGGTGGACGAGCCGGCGGCTCAAGCGACACCGGCCGCCCCGGCCGCGACGGCGACCGCTCCGGCCAACGCCACCGCCCTGCTCTTCAAGACCCCCACCTGCCCCAACTGCAAAGCGGCCATGGCGCTGCTGGATCGCGCCGGGGTGGCGTACGAGACGGTCAACGCCAACGAGGCGGCCGATCTGGTTGAAAAGTACGGCATCAAGCAGGCGCCGACGCTGGTGCTGATCGGCGACGACGGGTTTGAAAAATACCGCGGCGTGTCCGACATCAAGGGCTGGCTGATGAGCCGCTGATCCCCCGAAAAAAGCCAAAACGGGCAGAACGCGTTTCTGCCCGTTTTGATTAAGGAGACAATTGTATGATCGATATTCTTGTGGTCGGCGGCGGTCCCGCCGGCATGACGGCGGCGCTTTACGCGCTGCGCAACGGCAAATCCGCCCTGGTGATCGAAAAAGCCGGCTTCGGCGGGCAGATCACCCATTCCCCCAAGGTGGAAAACTACCCCGGCACCCTGTCGATGAGCGGCAACGAATTCGCCGACCGGGCGCTGGAACAGATTCTGGCGCAGGGCGCCGAGATCGAGATCGAGACGGTTTGCGCCGTGGAGGATCACGGCAGCTATAAGGCGGTGCTGACCGAGGAAGGCGGCCGCTACGAGGCGAAGACCGTGATCCTGGCGACCGGCGTCAAGCACCGGATGCTGGGGCTTGAAGGCGAAGAGGAGCTGGTCGGCGAGGGCATTTCCTACTGCGCGGTCTGCGACGGCGACTTTTACACCGGCAAAACGGTTTGCGTCGCCGGCGGCGGCAATTCGGCCCTGCAGGAAGCGATCCTGCTGGCGGACAAATGCGCCGGGGTGATCATGCTGCAGGATCTGCCGCAGTTCACCGGCGAGCCGCGGCTGCAGGAGGTGCTCTTCGCCCGTCCCAACGTCACCGCCCACACCGGGGTGAAGATCACCCGGCTATGCAGCGAAAACGGCGCTTTGCGGGGTGTGGAGATCACCGGCGCTGACGGGACGAAAGTCATTGACTGCGACGGGCTGTTCGTCGCCATCGGGCTGATTCCCCAAAACGAGCCCTTCGCCGATCTGGCGGCGCTCAACGCCTACGGCTATTTCGACAGCGACGAGCAGTGCCTGACCAAAACCCCGGGGATCTTCGTGGCGGGCGACTGCCGCTCCAAAGGGGTGCGGCAGATGACCACCGCGGTCGCCGACGGCGCCACGGCGGCGCTGGCCGCCTGCCGCTACGTCAACGAAAACGCCTTGTGATGACTGAAACATACAGGCACGACAAAACCGGGAACCGTTTGAATACGGTTCCCGGTTTTTTGATATGGCAACACCGCACAAAGAGCATGCGAGGGATTGCGCCGGATGGTTTTCGTCAGATCACCGAAAAAACCGCAGGCAATACTGTATGTATTGCCGAGAGTTTTGAAGCGATACGGCGAAAAGCAGACAAGCAAGACCCGCATGCAGCCGCAAGGCGGTCTTTGTGCGGTGTTGCCATATAGCCCCGTTCAGCGGGGATCGCCGTTGTTTTCCGGAAAAATGGTCGGGCGGTGTTCGTCTTTTTGCTCCTTTCCGAGGCCGCTCCAAAGCGCGTCCGCCCGCGCCGCCCAGTCCTTGGCCGCCTGTTCGGTTTTGGCGGTGAGCGCCGCGGCGCTTTCCGGCGCCAGAAGATCGGTGGAATGCGCGCCGGAGCAGGCGACCATCTCCCGCAGCTTTTGCGGGTTGTCCAGCATCGGACAGGGCCGCAGCATATTGGCGTTGAAGGGCTGATTTTTCCGGTATTGCTCAAAAAGCGGGCTTCGCAGCGCATCCAGCAGGCTGCAGGACAGGATGTTGACGTTGCTGTAATGAATAAACGCGCAGGGCTCCACGTCCCCGTTGGCGTTGATATGCAGATAATGCCGCCCCCCGGCGATACAGCCGTGGACGTACTCGCCGTCGTTCCAGAAATCCAGCAGGAAGCAGGGCTTGGTGCGCCGCCATTCCCGCATGGTATGGAGCATCCGCTCCCGCTGAGGCGCCGATACCATCAGACCCGGCACGGCGTCCTTTCCGATCGGGATGTAGGTGAAATACCAGCCGAACAGGCATCCCTTTTCGATCATCAGATCCACGAACGCATCCGAGCCGATGGTGCCCAGATTTTGGCTGGTATAGCAGGCGGAAAAGCCGAACACGATCCCCTTTTCCCGCAGGATGTCCATCGCGCGGATCACCGACCGGTAGGTGCCGGCGCCGCGGCGGAAATCGGTGTCCTCTTCGCTGCCCTCAATCGAGAAGGCCAGCGCGAAATTGCCCACCCGTTTCAATTCCTCCGCAAAGGCGTCGTCGACGAGCGTCCCGTTCGTAAACGCCAAAAACGCGCAGTCCGGGTGCGCCTTGGCCAGGCGGATCAGATCCCCCTTGCGCATGGTGGGCTCTCCGCCCGAAAAAATATAGACGTACGTCCCAAGCGTCTTTCCCTCGTGAATGACGCGGTCCATCGTCTCGTAGGACAGGCTGGTGTTTTTCCCGTATTCCGCCGCCCAGCATCCCACGCAGTGCAGATTGCAGGCGGCGGTAGGATCCATCAGGATCGCCCAAGGGATGTTGCAGGAATACAGGGTGACGTTCTCCATTCGCTTGCCGGCGCTGACGATTGCCGCGTGAAACCCGAGCGACATCAGCATATTTTCAAGAACGCGCGGATCCACGTTTTGAAACAAACGGTGCACCAGCGCATTCCAGTTGTCCTGCGGATTCTCCAGGCTTTTGCGCAGATTGGCGTAGGTGTGCGCGTTGACCCCTTTTTGATCGGCTTTCTCGATTAGGGACAGGATGCGCGGAATGTTTTTATCCGGATCCTTTATGGCGGCGCGGATCGCCCTTCTCACCAGTCGGCGGCTTACAACGTTGTCTTTCATGATACGGTCCCCTTTCCATATGCGCTCATCATCGCTGCAGTCCCGTCCATAGCAAAAACGGCGTATCCCTTTTGGGCCACACCGTCCTTGTCTGCGCTTCATCCCCATAAGTAAACGCTGATGAAATATAATCCGATTCTGAGGAGCGTAAGCGACGAAGAATCTTAACGGATAAGCCTCTTTTTAAGATCCTTCGCTTTGCTCAGGATGACATCGTATACGTTTTTGCGATGTCGTCAGCGTTCACGCGCGGTCTGTCTCTCCCTGCCGCAAGCGGGAAATCTCCTTGCCGACGTCCAGCAGCGTTTGCAGCTCGTCGATCTTCATGCCGGTGCGCTTGAGCTGTTCGCGCAGCGCCCGGTTTTCCTGCTCGAGAGAATAGACCCGGTCCTGCAGCCGCCGGACCAGCGTCTCCGTTTCCTGCCGGTGATACCCAAACAAAGCTCTTCGTATGGTCATACCGTTCCTCCTGTGCCAATCAACCGCGGGGCGTCCGTCCGCTCGGCGCGTACCGTGACCCGCCGGGTTCCGTCCAACGTACAGGTATACAGCGTCAGATCCCATTCTCCGGCGCACATATCCTCCACCTGATCGGGATCCAGCCATTCGGTGCACACCACCAGATAGTCGTACGTCTGCCCGCTGACGTCGGTATACCGGATCGCATCGCCGATCCGCAGGGAGGACAACCGCCCGAAATGGCGGGAATAGTTGTGCCCGGCGATCACCAGATCCCCCGCGCGCGCCGTGCCGCTGTACCGGCAGGGCGCGGTTTGGAGCCGTTCGTAGCTCCAATCCTCCATCACCGGCAGATCCAGCTCCAGCGCCGGGATGGACAGCGTTCCGAGATACGCCTGTCCTTGAACGAACCGGACCGGCTCATCCCTGGAAAGCGCCGCCGTCGCAACGTCGCGCCGCCCGTCCGGCTCCACCCGGATGGCCGCCAGCGCGTCGGCCGCCAGCCGGCCGGCCCGTTCGTCCTCCAGACAGTTATGCGCGATCCAGCCGATTGAGGCGACGATCAGCAGCGCTCCCAGCGCCACGACGGGCCGTACGGTTTTTTTGCGCGTTTTCCGCCTTTTGCCGCGGCCGGTCAAAGCGCCGCCCGCTAAGAGCAGCGCCAGACCGCCGACCGCCAGAACCGGTATCGGCCAGACCGTCTGACCGGTCTGGATCAGGGTGGCGGCGTTGGTGACGGTCACGGTGTTTCCCCGGCGGGCGTACCGCGCCGCAAAGCCCTTGGGAACGTTGTCCTCCCGCACGTCCCATTCATAAAACGGGGACAGCTCCTCCCAGGTATGGCTCCAGCCGTTGCCGGCGCTGAGCGTCGCCGTGCCGGACGGCTTTCCGTCCCGCAGCAGGGTGACCGTGATGGCGGCCGGGATGGCGTCTTTGGCGCATTCCCAGCGTTTGTTCACAGTCAGCGACACCGGGGTGCCCGTGCCGGTCCAGGGCTCGGCCTTGGGAAAGGCCCGCACCGTATCGGCCGGCCGGCCGTCTTCCCCGGCCGCCGGCAGCACCGCCACGAACGGCTCCACGGGACAATACCCGTCGGCGCGGCCTTCCTGCACGACGAGATAGCCGCCCGGCGCCAGACCGGTAAAGCGGACGGCCGCCGTCTCGTTCGCTTCTTGCGTTTGCCCGGGGATGGCGTTTTGCCGGGCGAAGTCCGCCAGCATTCCGGCGGTATCCTCCCCGGTCAGCCGGGCGACGTCTATCCCGCATCCGGCGAACGGATCCGTCCAGACGTAACGCCCGCCGTCGACCGGCGTCGCCGCGGCATACAGGGTAAAGCTGGTCTGCGCCACCGGCGACTGATCCCGCGCGTCCAGCGGGGTGACCACGATCTCGCCGGTCGCGGCCGACGCCACCGGGGACAACGCCAAAAACGCCGCCAGCAACACGGGCAGCGCGCACAGCCGTCGAAGTAATGTTCCCCATTTCATGCCGCAAAAGCTCCTTTTACACGTATGTTTTTTTCAGTCGGATCCACCCGATCAGCGCCGCCAGCCCCAAAAGCGGTACGGCGATCAGCGGCGCCACCGTCAGGGGATCCACCACGCGCGCGTCCGCAAAGACCGGGATCCGGCCGGTGGGGTTCCGGGCGTCGATCCGCTTGCCCCGCACCAGCAGCCGGTGGGTGTTGACCCCATAAGGGGTGCAGGTGACCAGCGTGCAGTAATCCCGCCCGTCGACCACCATCAGATCCTCCTGCTGATCGGGACGGATCACCTTGATCTGATCCACCTCGTAGGTCAGTTCCC